>CAZIVR010000012.1:0-52064 GCA_964542745.1 uncultured bacterium | reverse complement strand
GCCCCGGAGCGCGGCTTCGACCTCGGCCTCGGCAAGGGCCGTCCGCTCTCGGCCGACGTGCTCGGCGGGGTGGTGGGCCTGATCGTGGACACGCGCGGCCGCCAGCCCTTCGAGCTTCCGCAGGACCCGGCGCAGCGCATCGGCAAGCTGCGGCAGTGGAACGCCGCCCTTCAGGCCTACCCCCGGGAGGTGTGACGGTGGCCCACGCGTACACCCCGGGACTGCGCGTCACGCCGTACGCGGTGGTGCGGCGCGAGCGCCGCCTTCCGCTCAAGGGCCGCGTGCTGGTCGGGCCCGGCGACGCGGTCGGCCCGGACACGGTCGTCGCGCGCACCGAGCTTCCCGGCAACGTGCAGACCGTGAACCTCGCCTCGCGGCTGTCGGTGGATCCGGCCAACGTGCCGGACGCCCTCAAGGTTCCGGTCGGCTCGGCGATCCGCAAGGGCCAGGAGATCGCGGCGTCGCGCAGCCTGTTCGGGCTCGTCACCACGCGGGTCCAGTCCCCGGTGGACGGCACGGTGGAGAGCGTGTCCCACATTTCCGGCCAGCTGATCCTGCGCGAGCCTCCGCTTCCCGTGGAGGTCACCGCCTACGTCCAGGGCCACGTGGCCGAGGTGATCCCCGACGAAGGCGTGATCGTGGAGGCGCACGGCGCCTTCCTGCAGGGGATCTTCGGGGTCGGCGGCGAGACGCTCGGGCGGGTCGCGGTCGCGGTGGAGCAGCCCGGCGACGAGCTCACCCGCGACCGGCTGAACGAGGGCCACCGCGGCGCGGTGGTGGTGGGCGGGGCCTACGTCTCCTACGACGTGCTGATGCACGCGCGTTCGCTGGGCGTGGCGGCGGTGGTGGTGGGCGGCTTCGACGACGGCGACCTGAGGCGCCTGCTGGGCCGCGACCTCGGGGTCGCGATCACCGGTTCGGAGGACCTCGGGCTGACCCTGGTGCTGACCGAGGGTTTCGGCCGCATCGCGATGGCGGGGCGGGCCTGGGATCTGCTGCGCGGCGGCGAGGGGCTCGTCGCCTCGGTGAGCGGCGCCACCCAGATTCGCGCCGGCGTGATGCGCCCCGAGATCCTGATCCCGAAGGAGCCGGGACCGGACGCGCGCGCGGAAGGCTACGGCACGGCGCTCGACCTCGGCTCGATGCTTCGCGTGATCCGCGAGCCGCACTTCGGGCGCATCGGGAAGGTCGTCGGACTCCCCGCGGAACTGCTCCAGCTCGACAGCGAGGCGATGGTGCGGGTGGTGGTGGTGGAATTCACCGATGACGGATCCCGGGCCACGGTGCCGCGGGCGAACGTCGAGCTGATCTCCTCGTGACCTCCCGCATTTCCGTTGACACGGGGAAGTCCTGTGCTAGCGTGCCGCCAGCCGAGCGCCCGGAGCATGGGCGTGGACCGGCACGGACGCGCACGGAGGCGAGGATCGCATGAGGGAGTTCGTGGCGGGAGGGACGCGGTGAGGCGGGCGGCGCTCGCCCTCGCGTGGCTGCTGGCCGCGCTTCCGGCCCTCGCCCAGACCCCCGACGCCCCGGTCGCGGCCGGCCTCGCCGCGTTCGAAGCCCCCTCGCCCGCCAGCGGCCTCGTGTGGAAGGACGTCCCGAACGACGCCGGCCGCGCGGTTCGCCTCGACTGGCAGCCGTCCCCCGCCGAAGAAACCTCGCCGGGCGCGGTCACGCACTACGTGCTCGAGCGGGCCTCGGAGCCCGGCGGGCCCTGGCAGCCGGTGGACTCGGTGCTGGCCGGGGTGCGCACCAAGACCGACGACACCGTGCGGCGCGACACCGACTACTACTACCGGGTCACGGTGGTGGGACCCGGCGGACGGACCGCCGCGCTGAGCGTCACCGGCCCGGTGATCGCGCGCTCCGAGTGGTTCAACAGCACCCGCTGGAGCGTGCTGATCCTCACCATGCTCTACTTCGCCTTCGTGCTGTGGTTCGTGTGGCAGGCGCAGTCCGGGAAGAAGCCCTTCGTGCGGCGCATCGCGGGGATCGACGCGATCGAGGAAGCGATCGGCCGCGCCACCGAGATGGGCCGTCCCGTGCTCTACATCCCCGGGATCCAGGACATCGACGAGATCCAGACGGTCCAGGGCCTCATCATCCTCGAGAGCGTCGCCAAGCTCACCGCCCGGTACCAGACGCCCATCACGGTTCCGGTGGCCTACCCGATTCCGTTCACGATCGCCGAGGAAATGGTCAAGGGCGGGCACCTGCACGCCGGCCGCCCCGACCAGTACGACCCGAACAGCGTGCGTTTCGTCTCGCCCGAACAGTTCGCGTACGTGGCGGCCATCACCGGCATCATGCTTCGCGACCGGCCCGCGGCCCACATCTTCATGGGATCGTTCTACGCCGAGTCGCTGCTGCTCGCCGAGACCGGCTTCTCGACCGGCGCGATCCAGGTCGCGGGCACGGCCAACGTGCACCAGCTGCCGTTCTTCGTGGTCGCCTGCGACTACACGCTGATCGGCGAGGAACTGTACGCGGCCAGCGCCTATCTCTCCGGCGAGCCCAAGCTGGTGGGCGGACTCAAGGGCGCCGACCTGATGAAGATCCTGGTGATCCTGCTGGTGGTGGTGGGCAGCGTGCTGGAGACGGCCGGCATCTCGTGGCTGTCGCAGGCGCTGGTCGCCCAATAGGAGAGCGGATGAAGCGCGAGTTCCCCCTGTTCGTGACGGCGGTGATCGGCCTGTTCATGATCCTGTCGTTCTTCGTGCCGCACCAGTCGGTCAGCGTGCCCGCCGACTTCCTGCAGGCCAGCGCGGTGATCGTGGTGGCCTTCGGCTACGTGCTCGGCGGGGCGAACGTGCTGCGCGTCAACTTCGACGCCATCTACAAGCGCCAGCCGGGCTGGCCGTACAAGGTGGTGCTGGTGGGGTCGCTGATCGCGATGGTCGTGATCGGCGCCGTGGAGGGGAAGGGGTTCCAGGGCGAGACCACCCGCTTCACGTGGATGTACCAGCGGCTCTACTCGCCGATGTCGGCCACCATGTTCGCGCTGCTGGCGTTCTTCATCGCCTCTGCGGCCTTCCGCGCGTTCCGGATCCGCACCTTCGAAGCCGGGCTGCTGGCCGCGGCGGCCCTGATCGTCATGATCGGGCGCGTTCCGATCGGCGACTGGCTGACCGGCGCGCTGCCCCCGCAGATCCGGCTGAGCGCGATCCAGGAATGGATCATGGACGGGCCCCAGAACGCCGCGAAGCGCGCCATCCTGATCGGCGCCGCGCTCGGCGTGATGGCGACCGGGCTGCGCGTGATCCTCGGGCTCGAGCGCTCGTACCTGAGCGGGGAGGACTGAGCCGTGTCGTTCGCGCGCAGGCTGGAAGAGCTCGACCGCCGGTGGATCTTCCTCACCGTCGGCCTGCTGGTGCTGATGCCGCTGATCTGGCCGCTGCCGCTGCCGCTGTCCGTCTCGCCGCGGGTGCAGGGCTTCCACGACGCGATCGAGGCGATTCCGGACGGCTCGACCGTGCTCATGTCCTGCGACTGGGATCCGGGCGGCCGTCCCGAGATGCAGCCGATGACCCGCACCGCGCTGCGCCACCTGTTCTCGAAGCACTGCAAGGTGGTGGTGACGGTGCTGTGGAACGGCGGGCCCGGGATCGTGGACGAGAACCTGCGCGCGGTGGCCGACGAGATGGGCAAGACCTACGGCGTGGACTACGTGAACCTGGGCTACAAGGCGGGCAACGAGGCGGTGATGGTGCTGATGGGGCAGAGCATCGTCAGCACGTTCCCCAAGGACATCCGCGGCGGCGTCACGGCCGACTACCCGATCATGAGGAACATCCGGAACTACACGAGCTTCCCGCTGCTGGTCAGCATCTCCTCGGGCTACCCGGGCACCAAGGAGTACGTGCAGCAGGTGCAGGGGCGCTTCCACATCAAGATGATCGCCGGTGTGACCGCGGTGAGCGCGCCCGAGTACTACCCCTACCTCCAGTCGGGGCAGCTGCTCGGGCTCCTCGGCGGCATGGCCGGGGCCGCGGAGTACGAGAAGCTGCGGGGCGAGTCGGGAGGGGCCACGCGGGGCATGGTGCCGCAGTCGTTCGCGCACCTGTTCGTGGCCGTGTGCATCCTGCTCGGGAACGCGGTGCAGTGGATGAAGCGCCGGGAGGGCCGGGCGTGAGCTTCCACCTGAGTTCCGACCTCGGCGTGTGGGTGGCCGCGCTGCTCACCCTGTGCATCTTCAGCTTCCTCTACAAGGACAACCCCTTCTACAAGTTCGCCGAGCACCTGTTCGTGGGCGTCTCGGCCGGCTACTACATCATCCTCAACTTCTGGACCGTGGTGGTGCCCAACCTGTGGGAGCCGCTGCTGCGCTCGTTCTCCGCTCCCGGCGGGCCGACCGCGGTGCAGATGGGGGACTACCGCATCTGGCTGCTCTTCCCGGGGGTGCTCGGCCTGCTGCTCTTCACGCGCCTGTTCGGGAAGATCGGCTGGCTCTCGCGCTGGTCGCTGGCCGTCATCATCGGCGTCTACGCCGGGCTCAAGACCACCGGGTTCGCGCAAAGCGACTTCGTCTCGCAGGTGCAGGCCAGCGTGGTGAGCCTGGCCCCGGGAGGCTTCTGGGGCACCTTCAACGCCGTGCTCTTCGTGATCGGCCTGGTGTGCTCGCTGCTGTTCTTCTTCTTCAGCCGCGAGCACAAGGGCGCGCTGGGCGCCGCGTCCAAGCTCGGCATCATGTTCCTGATGGTGTCGTTCGGCGCGGGCTACGGCTACACGGTGATGTCGCGCATCTCGCTCCTGATCGGGCGGCTCCAGTTCCTGCTGGAAGACTGGCTCGGCTACCGCTGAGCCGGCGCGGCGCGCCCTCGCCGCGGAGGATGCCCGACGCGTGATCGTGTGGTGCGACGGGGCCCACTCGCCGGACGAGAACATGCGCCGTGACGCGGCGCTGCTGGAGCGGGTCGAGTCCGGAGCGCTGGCGGGGCCGGTGTTCCGCCTGTTCCGCTTCGCCCCCCACGGCATCACCCTCGGCGCGTCGCAGGACGCGGCGGCCGTGCTGGACCTCGGGCGCTGCGGGCGCGACGGCGTCCCCCACGCGGTGCGCCCGACCGGGGGGCGGGCCATCTTCCACGCCGAGGAGTGGACGTACGCCTTCGCGGCCCGCGCCGACGATCCCGAGTGGGGCGGGAACCTGCGGGAGTCGTACGCCGCGGTGGCCGCGGCCCTGATCGGGAGCCTGTGGCGGCTGGGGGTGCCGGTGGAGCCCGCGCCCGCGGACCGGAGGGGCGCGGAGCCCGCGGCCGACGCGTCGGGAGGCGCGGCCTGCTTCGCGGCGACCGCCGGGCACGAGATCGTGCTGCGGGGACGAAAACTTCTGGGGAGCGCGCAGCGGCGCCTGTCGCGGGCTTTCCTCCAGCAGGGCAGCCTGCTGCTCGGGAGGGGCCACCTCCGGCTCGCCGACTACCTCCGCACGACGGAGGAGCGGCGGGAGTCGGCGCGCGCCGTGCTCGAACGGCGCACCGCCGACGCCGGGCACTGGCTGGGATCGGCCCCGCTGGAACGCTGGGCGGACGCGCTCGTCGCCGGATTCGGGGCGCCCGCGCGGCGCCTCGCGGGCGAGGAGGGACTCGCGGCTTTGACCCTGCCGGAATCGCCTTCCTATACTGCCCCCCGGACGATATCCCCCGCCGCTCCTTCGAGGAGATCACCGTGAAGACGATCCACCGGCTGTGCGGGCTCGCGCTCCTCACGATCGCGGCGGCCACCGCCTCGGGCTGCGGAGGCCGTTCGGGCCACGCCGGGGACGCGTGGCGGGATCCCCACCCGCTCCCCGCCGACACCATGCAGTTCGGCCACGGCGAGGTCGGACGCCACGGCGGCCGCTACGTCGTGGCCCAGACCGGCGGCCCCCGCACCCTCAATCCGATGATGTCGAACGAGCAGAGCTCGAACGACGTCAACAACCTGCTGTGGGCCTCGCTCGTGGACTACGACTACGTGAGCGGCGGCCTGAAGGCGGGGCTCGCGAAGTCCTGGGAGATGGCTCCCGACAGCCTGTCCTACACCTATCACCTGCGGCGCGGCATCCGCTTCACGGACGGGATGCCGATCACCAGCGCGGACGTGATGTTCAGCGCCGAGGTCGCGCTCGACGAAGCCCTCCACCCGGTGGTGCGGGACATCCTCCAGGTCGAGGGACGCCTGTTCGAGTTCTCGGCGCCCGATTCGCACACGGTGGTGGTGCGCGTGCCGAAGCCGTTCGCCATGACCCACTGGTCCATCGCCTCGATGCGCGTCCTGCCCCGCCACCGCATGGAGCGCGACTACCGCGCCGGGAATTTCGCCTCGGCCTACAACGTCGGCACCGCTCCCGAGAGCGTGGTGACCTCCGGGCCGTGGCGGCTCGAGCAGTACGTCCCCGGGGAGAAGACGGTGCTCGCCCGCAATCCGTTCTGGTTCCGGGTGGACGCGAAGGGGAAGCGGCTGCCGTACCTCGATCAGCTCGTGTTCCTGATCGTGCCGGACCAGGTCACCGCCGCCCTCAAGTTCCAGGCGGGGGAGGTGGACGCCGTGGACAACGTGAAGCCCGAGGACTACAAGGCCTACGAGGCGGACCAGAAGACCGGGGACTTCACCCTCCACGAGGTGGGCCCGAGCCTCTCCACCCACTTCCTGTGGTTCAACCAGAACACCGTCAAGAAGGCCCGGCCCGGCAAGCGGGTCGGCGACCCCGAGGTGGGGCCGGTCAAGTACGCGTGGTTCCGCGATCCGGTGTTCCGCAGGGCGGTCTCGAAGGCGCTGGATCGCGAGACCATGATCCGCGGTCCCTTCTTCGGCCACGCCGTGAAGAACTGGGCCACGACCACGCCGGGCAACCGCTGGTGGCACTCGCCGGAGTTCACGGGTGACGACTACGACCCGGACGAGGCGCGGCGACTGCTCGCCTCGATCGGGATGACCGATCGTGACGGGGACGGCACGATCGAGGACCGCTCGGGCCACCCGGTGCGCTTCACCATCAAGACCAACGCCGAGAACGACGTGCGCAAGGCGCTCTGCAACCTGATCCGCGAGGACCTCGGCAAGCTCGGCATCCGGGTGAGCGTGGCCCCGACCCAGTTCAACGCGCTCACCACCAACCTGCGGCAGGATTTCGACTACGACGCGATCCTGCTCGGGCTCGGCTCCGGCATCCCGCCCGATCCGTCGCTCTCGGCCAACGTCTTCCGCTCGAGCGGGCTCACCCACTTCTGGAACATCAGCCAGCCGCGTCCCGAAACGCCCGAGGAAGCGCGGGTGGACCAGCTCACGGAAGTGGTCAGCGGGAGCTTCGACGACGCGGAGCGGCACCGCGCCTACGCCGAGATCGTGCGGATCATGAACGGCCAGAACTGGTTCATCTGGCTGCCCACCCAGGTGATCCGGCTTCCGGTGCGCAACCGGCTCGGCAACGCCGAGCCGCAGCTCGTGCCGCACCGGCTGCTCTGGAACAGCGAGCGGATCTTCGTGAAGCGGCCGGCCACGCCGGCCTGACCCGGGGTCCATGCGGACCTACGTCCTGCGCCGGCTGCTGCACCTGATCCCGCTGCTGCTCGGGATCTCGGCGCTGACGTTCCTCCTCATGAAGCTCGCCCCGGGCGACTTCATGGACCAGGTGGCCGAGGATCCCTCGGTCTCGGCCGAGCGGATCGAGGCGGTGCGCCGGCAGTTCGGGCTCGACCGGCCGTGGTGGCAGCAGTACCTGCTGTACGTCGGGAACGTGGCCCGCGGCAACTTCGGCGAATCCTTCGCGCGGCACCAGCCGGTGTTCGAGGTGCTCCTCGAGGGGCTCGGCAACACCCTGATCCTCGCGGTCGCCGCCGCCGTCGTCACGTGGGGGCTCGCGATCCCGCTCGGGGTGCTGGCCGCGGTCCGGCAGCACCGCTTCACCGACCGGGCGACGTCCTTCGTGGCCTTCCTCGGGCTCTCGATCCCCGAGGTGCTCTCGGGGCTTCTGCTCCTCCTGCTCGCGGCCCGCACCGGCTGGTTCCCAGTGGGGGGCATGCGGTCGCTCGACTGGGAGGAGATGGATTTCTTCGGGCGCGCGGCCGACCTCGCGCACCGGCTCGTGCTGCCCGCGTTCGTGGTCGGGCTGACCCCGCTCGCATCCCGCATGCGCCAGATGCGGGGCAGCCTGCTCGAGGTGCTGCGGCTCGACTACGTGACCACGGCGCGGGCCAAGGGGCTCGACGAGCGGCGGGTCGTCCTCAAGCACGCGTTGCGCAACGCCCTCAACCCCATGATCACCCTGTTCGGCTACACGCTCGGCGCGCTGGTGTCGGGTTCGTTCGTGGCCGAGGTGATCTTCGCGTGGCCGGGCCTCGGGCGCATCACCATCGAAGCGCTCCAGTCGCACGACCAGTACCTGGTGCTGGGCGCGGTGCTGATGGCCTCGACCGTGCTGGTGCTCGGCAACCTGGTCGCCGACCTGCTGCTGGCGCTGGCCGACCCGCGGATCCGCCATGAAGGCTGAGGCGCCGCACGGCGCGCCGGTCCGGGGCCGCTTCTGGCGCCAGATGCGGCGCAGCCCGGCCGCGCTCGCCGGGGGATGCTTCCTGGCCCTTCTGTACGGCATCGCCCTGTTCGGCCCGTTCTTCGCGCCCTACTCGCAGGAGGCGAGCGACCGCTCGCGCTTCTACCAGCCGCCCCAGCCCCTGCGCTGGGTGGACGCCGGCGGCCGCTTCCACCCGAATCCCTTCGTCCACCCGATGGTGCCGGCGGCGGGCGGCGGCTTCGAGTACGACGAGGACCGCACGCGGGTGGTTCCGATCCGGTGGTTCGTGCGCGGGGAGCCCTACCGGTGGCTGGGGGTGATCCCCGGGGACCGTCACCTGTTCGGCGTGGAGGGCCCGGGGCGCGTCTGCCTGCTGGGTGCGGACGGCCTCGGCCGCGACGTGCTGTCGCGGCTCGTCTACGGGGGCCAGATCTCCCTCACGGTCGGCCTGGTGGGGATCGCGATCTCGTTCACCCTCGGCCTCCTGCTGGGAGGGGTCTCGGGCTACTTCGGGGGCTGGGTGGACAACCTGATCATGCGTTTCACCGAGCTGCTGCTCAGCATTCCCGGTCTCTACCTGATCCTCGCCCTGCGCTCGGTGTTCCCCGACAGCCTGCCGAGCCAGGTCGTCTACCTCGGGATCGTCGCGATCCTCGCGTTCATCGGCTGGGCCTCGCTCGCGCGCGTGATCCGCGGGCTGGTGCTGTCGCTGCGCACCAGCGAGTACGTGACCGCGGCCGAGGCGCTGGGGGCGTCGCGGCTGCGCGTGATCGTGCGCCACATCCTGCCCAACACGATGTCGTTCGTGATCGTCGCGGCCACGCTTTCGGTGCCGGGCTACATCCTCGGCGAGGTGGTGCTCTCGTTCCTCGGCGTCGGCGTGCAGGAACCGAGCGCCTCGTGGGGCAACATGCTGCAGCAGGCGCGCAGCGTGCGCACCATGGATTCGTTCCCGTGGTTGCTCTGGGCGCCCGGGACCGCCATATTCCTGACCGTCATGGCCTACAACTTCCTGGGCGACGGGCTGCGGGACGCCCTCGACCCGCGCGGCGTCACCGGAGGGCGGCGGTGAGCGAGCCCCTGCTCGACGTCCGCGACCTCCAGACCCACTTCCATACCGACGACGGCGTGGTGCGCGCCGTGGACGGCGTCTCGCTGCGGCTCGACGCGGGCCGCACGCTGGCCGTGGTCGGCGAATCGGGGAGCGGCAAGAGCGTCACCTCGCTCTCGATCCTCCGGCTGGTGCCGGAGCCGCCCGGGCGGATCGCCGGGGGCAGCATCCACTTCCGCGGCCGCGACCTGCTGCGGCTCGCGCCCGGCGAGATCCGCTCGATCCGCGGCCGGGAGATCTCGATGATCTTCCAGGAGCCCATGACGTCGCTCAATCCCGTCTACACCTGCGGCGAGCAGATCCTCGAGGCCGTGGTGCTGCACGAGCGCGTGACGCGCGCCGAGGGCCGCAAGCGCGCGATCGAGATGCTGAGGCTGGTCGGGATCCCGTCGCCCGAGCAGCGCGTGGACGAGTATCCGCACCAGATGTCGGGAGGCATGCGCCAGCGCGTGATGATCGCGATGGCGCTGGCGTGCCGGCCGGCGATCCTGATCGCGGACGAGCCCACCACGGCGCTCGACGTGACCATCCAGGCGCAGATCCTCGAGCTGCTCAAGCGCCTCCAGGCCGAGCTCGGGATGGCGGTGCTGCTCATCACCCACGACCTCGGGGTGGTCGCGGAAACCGCCGACGACGTGGCGGTGATGTACGCGGGGCAGGTGGTGGAGGCGTGCGGCGTGCGCGAGGCGTTCGAGCGCACCCGGCACCCCTACACCGCCGGCCTGCTGCATTCGCTGCCCCGGCTCGGGGAGACCCGCGAGACGCTGCGCGTGATCCCGGGCACCGTGCCGAACCCGGTGGCGTTCCCGCCGGGGTGCCGCTTCCACCCGCGCTGCCCGGTGGCGGTGGATCGCTGCCGCAGCGAGGCGCCCCCGCTCGAGGAGATCGAGCCCGGGCACGCGGTGCGCTGCTGGCGCGCCGCCGAGATCGCCGCCGGAACGGTGCGGCCGTTCGAAGAAAACGGAGCCGCGCGTGGCTGAGCCGCTGCTGCGGGTCGAGGGGCTCGCCAAGCACTTCCCGATCCGCCGCGGGCTGTTCTCCAGCGTGGTCGGCCACGTCAAGGCCGTGGACGGCGTGTCGTTCGAGGTCGCCCCGGGCGAGGTGCTGGGACTGGTGGGGGAGAGCGGCTGCGGCAAGACCACGACCGGACGCTGCATCCTGCGGCTGGTCGAGCCGACCTCGGGCCGGGTGGTGTTCGACGGCCGCGACGTGACCGCGATGCCGCGCGGCGAGCTGCGCGCGATCCGGCGCGACATGCAGATCGTCTTCCAGGACCCGTACTCGAGCCTCAACCCGCGGCTCACCGTCGGCAGCATGCTCGGCGAGGCGCTGGCGATCCACGGCATCGCCCGCGGGGCCAAGGCGCGCGAGCGGATCGCCGAGCTGCTGGTGCAGGTCGGCCTTTCGGCGGACCACGCCCGGCGCTACCCGCACGAGTTTTCGGGCGGCCAGCGCCAGCGCCTCGGCGTCGCGCGCGCGCTCGCCGTGGGGCCGCGCCTGATCGTCGCGGACGAGCCGGTCTCGGCGCTCGACGTCTCGATCCAGGCCCAGATCATCAACCTGCTGCGCGACCTCCAGAAGCAGATGGGGCTCACCTACCTGTTCGTGGCCCACGACCTCGCGGTCGTGGAGCACCTGAGCGACCGCGTGGCCGTGATGTACCTGGGACGGATCGTGGAGCTGGCGGGAAGCCTCGACCTGTACCGCGATCCCCGGCACCCGTACTCGGCGGCGCTGCTTTCCGCCATCCCCGTGCCCGACCCGAACCGCCGGCGGCGGCGGATCGTGCTGGGCGGGGACGTTCCGAGTCCCGCGAATCCTCCCCCGGGGTGCCCCTTCCACCCTCGCTGCTTCATGGCCCGCCCCGAGTGCGCCCGCGAGGTGCCGGTGCTGCGCGAGGTGAGCCCCGGGCACTGGTCGGCCTGCCACTTCGCCGAGCAGGTCCCCGCCGGGATCGCCGCGGAGGCGTCCGGCACGGGCGCCAACCGCCCGTCGCCCGTTCCGGCACCCTAGCCTTCGCCATCCGCCCCACCCCGGGGCCCGGGCGAAGGTGAATTCCCCCAGCGCGGATTCCCGCCGGCACGCCGCCGGATCCCCGGCGTGCTCGCCGCGAGGCGCGCCGGCCCGGGGCTAAGCCCCGTTCCCGCAATCGCGGAGACCGCGATCCGTGCTCCCGCCCGCGCGCCGAAGCGGCGCGTGGCACCGCGCTTGCGGAGGCTCTCCTGCACAGGCCGCGAAGCCGGGCGCCGCGCAGGCGCACGACGGAAGCGGCCCCGGAGAGCACCCCGGCAGACAATCGAATACGCGATGTGTTCCCTGTGCGACTCGTGATTGGCCGTCGGTGGGCTGATCCCCCTATCGCGAGCGAAGGAGTCTATCGGACCGGCACACGGTCGTTACGGGGAACCACTTTCGGGCCCCAGGGCCGCGGCTGAAGAGCCTCAGCGCCCAACATCACGCCCGCGGCAGGGGCCCATGAAGGACGGCCGAACCCACGGCCGGAAACGATCGGCGCTCCGGCGATCCCCGCCGGGGCGCCGTCGTCGTTGACCCTCCCCGGTCCTCCTGTTAGCTTGCCTCGCCACGACGCGGCGCGCTCGGCGCCGGGATTCCAGCGGGGAGGCGAGCCATCGCGGTGCCACGGCAGTCGCTCGGGATGGTCGAGACGCGGGGATTCCTGGCCGCCGTCGAGGCGGCGGACGCCATGTGCAAGACCGCCCCGGTGACGCTGGTGCGCTGCGAAGTGGTGCGCGACGCGCGGGTTACGGTGGTGGTGCGGGGCGGGGTCGCCGAGGTCGAATCGGCGGTGTCGGCCGGCGGGCGGGCCGCGGCGCGCGTGGGCGAGCTGCTGGGCACGCACGTGATCCCCGCGCTCGAATCGGAAGTGCTCGACCAATGGCAGGCCGCCGCGGGCGCGAGCCCCCGGCGCACGAACGTTTCCCGCGGAAGGAGCGCATGATGCAGGAAGAGGCTCTGGGCCTGATCGAAACCCGTGGCTTCGTCGCGATGGTGGAAGCCTCCGACGCGATGGTGAAGGCGGCGCGGGTGACGCTGGTGCACTACGAGAAGATCGGCGGCGGCTACGTGACCACGCTGGTGCGCGGCGACGTCGCCGCGGTCCGCGCCGCGACCGAGGCCGGCGCCGCCGCGGCCGCCAAGGTCGGCGAGGTGGTGTCGGTTCACGTGATTCCGCGGCCGCACGCCCAGCTCGAGGACGTCCTGCCGATCCGCCGTCCGGAAGCCGCGGGCAAGCGGTAGCGCGCGTGATCCTCGCCCAGGTCCAGGGCACGGTCGTCTCGACCCGCAAGGACGCCGCGCTGCTGGGCCTCAAGCTCTTGCTGGTGCGGGAAGTGGACGCCCAGTTCCAGGCCACCGGCAACCTGCTGGTGGCCGTGGACGCCGTGGGCGCCGGGACCGGCGAGCTGGTGCTGGTCGCCTCGGGCTCCTCGGCGCGGCTCACCGAGGTCTCGCGCGACAAGCCGGTGGACGCGGTGATCAGCGGCATCGTGGACTCGGTCGAGGTGGAAGGCCGCGACGTCTACCGCAAGCACGCGGCGGCGGCGCGCTAAGGGGTGTCCCGCGTGCGCCTCGAGAGCCGCCAGATCGAGTCCATCGTCGCCGACGTGCTGGAGCGCCTGGAAACCGGCCGCGCGCCGGGTCCGGGAGCGGCCGCGCCGCTCGGCATCCACCCGGACCTGGACACGGCGGTGCGCGCCGCGCGCGCGGCGTTCGAGGCCTTCGACCGCACCCCACTCGAAACGCGCCGCGCGGTGATCGCCGGCGCGCGCGAGCTGCTCGCCCGCAACGAGCGAACGCTGGCCGAGCTGGCGGTCGAGGAGACGGGCCTCGGGCGCGTCGAGGACAAGATCCTCAAGAACCGCCTGGTGACCGAGAAGACCCCGGGCGTGGAGGATCTCGAGCCCCACACCTGGACCGGGGACCGGGGCCTCACCCTGATGGAGCGCGCCCCCTACGGCGTGATCGCCGTGATCACGCCGGTCACCAACCCGAGCGAGACCGTGATCAACAACGGGCTCTCGATGATCGCGGGGGGCAACACCTGCGTGTTCGGGCCGCACCCGAACGCCCGGCGGGTCTCGGCGCTCACCCTCGACCTGATCAACCGCGCCGCGATCCGGGCCGGCGCCCCGCTGCCGCTCCTCCACGCGGTGGAGACGCCGACCCTCGAGGTCGCGCAGGCCCTGCTCCGGACTCCCGGCATCCGCCTCAACGTCGTGACCGGCGGGCCGGGCGTGGTGAAGGAGGCCCTCAACGCCGGCAAGAAGGCGATCACCGCGGGGCCCGGCAACCCGCCCTCGGTGGTGGACGAGACCGCCGACCTCGAACGGGCGGCCCGCGACCTGGTGGCCGGGGCTTCGTTCGACAACAACGTGATCTGCACCGACGAGAAGGAAGTGATCGCGGTCGCGCTGATCGCGGACCGGCTCAAGGAGGCGTTCGCGAAGGCGGGGGCGGTGGTGCTCGCGCCGCACCAGATCGAGAAGCTGCGCGCCGTCGTGCTCGAAAAGGAGAACGGGCCCCGCAAGTATGCGGTGATCCGGCGGCAGTACGTGGGCAAGAACGTGGACGTGATCCTCCGCGAGGCGGGCATTCCCTGCGACCCCTCGAAGCGGCTCGCGGTGTGCGACGTGGACAACGACCACCCGTTCCTCTGGACCGAGCTGATGATGCCGATCCTGCCCATGACCCGGGTGCCGAACGTGGACGCCGCGATCGACTTCGCGCTCGAGGTCGAGCACGGCTTCCGCCACACCGCCTCGATGCACTCGCGGAACATCGACAAGCTGTCGCGCATGGCGCGCGAGTGCAACTGCTCGATCTTCGTGAAGAACGGGCCCAACTACGCGGGGCTCGGCTTCGGCGGGGAAGGGCCCACCAGCTTCACCATCGCGAGTCCCACCGGCGAGGGCATGACCACCGCCCGGACCTTCACCCGGCTCCGCCGCTGCACGCTGGTGGACAACTTCCGGATCGTCTGATGACCGTCGCGCTCGCCGCGTTCGAAACCAGCAGCATCGCGCAGGGCCACGTGGTGGCCGACGCGCTCGTGAAGACCGCCGAGGTGGAGATCCTGGAAGCCGCGCCGATCTCCCCCGGGAAGTACTGGGTGCTGATCGGGGGCGAGGTGGGCCCGGTGCGGGCGGCGTGGAGCCGCGGCAAGGACGTGGCCGCCGACACCCTGCTGGACCAGTTCCTGATCCCCCAGATCCACGAGGGCGTGCTGCCCGCGCTGCGGGGCACGGTCGCCACCGTGGACCACGACGCGATCGGCGTGATCGAGACCCTCACCGCGGCGGTGGCGATCGTCGCCGCGGACCGGGCCGCCAAGGCGGCCGACGTGCTGATCCGCGACCTGCGGCTCGCGAACGGGATCGGCGGCAAGGGCGTGGTGGTGCTGAGCGGCGCGGTGGGCGACGTCGAGGCCGCGGTGGCCGCGGGGCGCGCCGAGGCGCAGGGCGCGGGCCTGCTGGCGCGCGCGGTGGTCATCCCGCGCGTGCACCCGCAGTTCAAGGCACGGCTCTTCTGACATGCACTTCGCGACCGTGATCGGGACCGTGGTGAGCACCGTCAAAGTGCCGGCGTGGCGCGGCCACCGCCTGCTCGTGCTCCAGCCCACCGACGAGGCGGGCCACGCGGGAGGGAAGCCGCTGGTGGCCGTGGACCTGGTCTCGGCGGCGCCGGGCCAGCGCGTCTTCTACGTCCGGGGCCGCGAGGCCGCGACCGCGATGCCGGATCCGGAGAACCCGGCGGACGCCGCGATCGTGGGCATCGTGGACGAGGTGCGGCGCCACGAGCCGCCCGGCGGGACGCCCGCCTGATGTTCACGGCCCGCGTCGTGGGCGACGTGGTCGCGACCGTCAAGCATCGCGACCTCAAGGCCGAGAAGCTGCTGCTGGTCCAGCCGGTCGCTCCCGGGGGCGAAGCCCGGGGCAAGCCCGTGATCGCCGTGGACCGAGCGCAGGCCGGGCCCGGGGACTGGGTGCTGGTGGCCGACGAGGGCAACTCCGCCGCTCAGGTCCTCGGCCGCGCGCGGGGCGCGGTCCGGACCGTGATCGTGGGGATCGTGGACGCCGTGGACGGGGACGGCCGGCCCTAGCCCGGACGGGGCGTCCGGGGGGTGCGTTCCCTCGGGCCGGCGGTCCGGGAGCCCCGGGGCGCGAAACCGCCCTTCCCGCGGCGCGCCCGTATTGCTACAGTGCGCCCCGCGGTCGTGCGTTACCCGTGCCAGGGACGGAACCCCCAGGGTCACAAGGAGGCGGACCATGACCAAAGCGGACTTGGTGGATGAGATCTCGGGGAGCACCGGGATCTCGCGTCAACACACGGGAATCATCGTCGACCAGCTGCTCGATGCGGTGTGCCGGGCCCTCAGCGAAGGCCGCCACCTCGAGATCCGCGGGTTCGGCACCTTCAAGGTGCGCGAACGGCGCGCGCGACGCGCGCGCAACCCGCGCAGCGGGACCGAGGTGATGGTGCCCGCGAAACTCGTTCCGGTATTCAAGCCGAGCAAGGAACTCAAGGCGCATGTGCTGGAGAGCGCCGGGACTCCGCAAACTGCCGGCGTGGCCTGAGAGGATCTGACGGATGGGATCGGGAAAGAAGCGGAAGCGCAAGAAGATCGCGACGCACAAGCGCAAGAAGCGTCTTCGGAAGAACCGCCATAAGAAGCGCCTCCGCTGAGTTTCCCCCGCCCCGGCTCCTCGGCCGCGCGTATCGCCAGCGCGGCCACTGGATGTTCGAGGCGGCGCGCAGGAGCCGAGGCGGCCGGTACGAACTCTCGTTCGCCGGCCGCCTCGCGCCCGAAGAGGGCGACTGGTGCGTCGCGGAACTCGAGGACGAGGTCCGGGCACACCTGATCGAGGTGCTGGGGGCCGACGACCGTCCCGCCTGGGACGACGCGGCGGTGGCCTCCGAGTTCCGGATCCGCACCCGCTTTCCCGCCGACACGCTCACCGAGGCCGAGGGAGTGCGCGAGCCGGGCGCCGCCGAGGCCGCCGGCCGGAGCGACCTGCGCGGCCTTCCGGTGTTCACGATCGACCCGGACGACGCCCGCGATCACGACGACGCGCTCTCGGTGAAGGAGGCGGGGGCCGGGCTCTGGGAGGTCGGCATCCACATCGCCGACGTGTCCCACTACGTCGCGCCGGGTTCGGCCCTCGACCGCGAAGCCCTCGCGCGCGGCACCAGCTGTTACCTGCCGGGCGGCGTCCACCCGATGCTGCCGGAGCACCTGTCGAGCAACGTCTGCTCGCTGGTGCCGGGCCGGGACCGGCTCGCGCTCTCGGTGACGGTGCTCCTCGGCGAGGACGGCGAGGCGCACGCGGCGCGCTTCGAGGAGACCGTGATCCGGAGCCGCCACCGGCTCGCGTACGAGGACGTGCAGGACGCCTTCGAGGGCGGTCGCCGCTTCGACGCCGGGCTCGACGCGGCGCTCGCGACCCTGCGGCGGCTGGCGCGGGCGATCCGGCGGCGCCGGATCGCGGCGGGGGCGCTGGAGCTCGAGGTCCCGGAGGTTCGCGTGCGCGTGGACGCGTCGGGGGTGCCGACCCGCATGGAACGCCGCCGGTCGCTGGAGAGCCACGAGCTGGTCGAGGAGTTCATGCTGCTGGCCAACGGCTGCGTCGGGGCCGAGGGGCTGCGCCGCGACAGCGGGCTGCTGTTCCGGGTGCACGAGCCGCCCCAGCCGAGGCGTCTCGCCGAGCTCGACGAGACCCTGAAGGCGCTCCGGCTCCCGCGCCCCGGCAACCTCGCCGACCCCGCCCGGGCGCTGCAGTCGCTGCTGCGCGTGCCCCTCGATCCGGCGCACCGCCGGCTGCTCCACCGCATGGTGCTGCGGGCGCTCCCGCGCGCGCGCTACCTCGAAAAGGACCTCGGCCACTTCGGGCTCGCGACCCGCGAGTACTGCCACTTCACGTCGCCGATCCGCCGCTACCCGGACCTCCACAACCACCGCCGGGTCCGCGAATGGATCCGCGGCCGCCGCAGCGCGGCGTGGGACCGGGGCGAGCTCGAGGCGCTCGCGCTCGCCTGCTCGGCCACCGAGCAGGTCGCGACCGAGGCCGAGCGCACCGCGGTGAAGGTCAAGGGGCTGCGCGTCCTCGCGGGGCGACTCGGGGATCGCGCTTCGGGTAGTATCACCGGGTTTCTCAGGCACGGGTTCTTCGTCGAGCTGGACGATCCGCCGGTGGACGGCTTCGTCCGTCCCTCGGCCACGCTCGACGACTTCTTCACGCTCGAGCCCAACGGCGTGCGAATGACGGGACGGCGCACGCGCCGCCGCTTCACGCTCGGGGATTCCGTGCGCGTGGTGGTCGCGCGGGTGGACGTGCCCGGGCGCGAATGCGATCTGGCGCTGGAGCCCCACGGGGGGCCGCGGCGCCGCCAACGGGGGAGGTCGGGATGAGCAGCAGGAAGGGCGGGCGGCGCGCCGAGCGCCGCCGCATGACCCGGGCGGACGCCCGGCTCAGCATGCGGATGGAGCCGGATGCCGTCGAGGAGGACGGCGCGCAGCTCGTGACGGAGAGCCAGAACATCTCGGCGAGCGGCGTGTACTGCATGTCCTCCCACTACCTCGCGCCGCTTTCGAAGGTGGCGCTCACCATCGTGCTGCCGCGGGTTCCGGGCGGGAAGGCCGCGAAGGAGCTCATCAAGTGCGAGGGCATCGTGGTCCGCTGCGAGCAGAGCACGCGCCGCGGCGAGCGTCCCTACCAGCTCGCGTGCATGTTCTCGGGGCTCGCCGACGAGGTGCGCAGCCGCATCGACGCGTTCGTGACGTGGCGCAACCTCCAGGCGCTGCGGGCGGCGGCGCGGAGCGCCCCGGCGGCTTCGAAGACGGCGGCGGCCCGCAAGCCCGCCGCGGGCCGTGCGGCGGCCGGCGCCCGCGGCGCGGTCCGGCGCCGCACGGTCCACTGAGTCCGCGGCGCCCGCGGCCCGGGACGATCCGGGAGCCGGCCCGATGAACGGCTCGGCCCGCCCGTGGCGCGTCCACCCCGGGGCCCTCGGGCCGGGCGCCATCGAGGTGCCGGGCGACAAGTCCATCACGCACCGTGCGGTCCTGCTGGCCGCGCTGGCCCGGGGCGAGTCCCGCATCGAGAACCCGAACCCCGGCGCCGACTGCGAGGCGAGCCTCGCCGCCGCCGCCGCACTCGGGGCCGGGGTCCGGCGGGAGCCGGGCGCCTGGCGCATCACCGGCACCGGCGGGGCGCTGCGCGAGCCCGGAGCTCCGCTCGATTGCGGCAATTCGGGCACCAGCCTCAGGCTGCTGGCGGGCGTGGTCGCCGGGGCCCCGATCCGGGCCGTGCTCACCGGCGACGACTCGCTGCGGCGCCGGCCGGTGGACCGGGTGGTGGCGCCGCTGCGCGCGATGGGCGCGCGCCTCGCGGCGCGTGACGGGGACCGCCACCCGCCCCTCGAGATCGAAGGCGGCGGCCTGCGCGGCGCGGCTTTCGAGGAGCCGACCGCCAGCGCCCAGGTCGCCTCGTGCGTGCTGCTCGCCGGGCTCGCCGCGGCCGGGCGCACGTCGGTGCGGACCCGGGCCGGCGTGCGCGACCACACGGTGCACGCGTTGCGGAGCTTCGGGGCCGCGGTTGCGACCGAAGTCCTGCCCGACGGCTCGACCCGCATCGCGGTGGAGGGTCCCTGCGCGCTTCGCGCCACCCGCCTGCGGGTGCCCGGCGATCCTTCGGCGGCCTCGTTCTTCTTCGCCATCGCGGCGGCGACGCCCGGGCTCACGATCGAAGCGCGCGGGGTCGGGATCAACCCGACGCGCCTCGGCCTGCTCGAGGTGCTGCGCGCGATGGGCGCCTCGGTCGAGGTGGTTCCCGGGCCGGACCCCGGCGGCGAGCCGGCCGGGGACGTGCGCGTGACCGGAGCCGCGTCGCTGCGCGCGGTGGAGATTCCCGGCGAGCGGGTCCCCGCGCTGGTGGACGAGGTCCCGGCGTGGGCGATGGCCGCGGCGCTGGCGCGCGGCCGGTCGCGCCTCTCGGGGGCCGGCGAGCTGCGCCTCAAGGAGAGCGACCGCCTCGGCGCTCTGGCCGAGAACCTCGCGGCGCTCGGGATCGAGGCGCGCGCCTCGGCCGAGGGGCTCGAAATCGAGGGCGGAGTCCCGGGCGGGGGCGAGGTGCGGGCGCGCGGCGACCACCGCATCGCGATGGCGTTCGCGATGCTCGCGACGCGGGCGCGCGGGCCCGTCGCGGTTGACGACGCGGCCGCCGTCGGGACATCGTTCCCGGGATTCGTCTCGGCCTTCCGGGCGCTCGGGGGCCGGCTGGAGGCGGACGGGAGCGGCGCGCCGTGACCGCCGCCCGGGGAGGAACGGGCCTGCCGACATGAACTTCGTGGTCACCATCGACGGGCCCTCGGCGGCCGGCAAGAGCACAACCGCGCGGCTGGTGGCCGAGCGCCTCGGGTTCGTGTACGTGGACACGGGCGCCCTCTACCGCGCCGTGGCGCTGCGCGTGCTCGAGGAGAAGATTCCGGTGGAGGACCTGCCCGCGATCGAGCTGGCGTTGCGGGAGACCCAGCTCGAGCTGTCGGGCTCCCCGGCGCATCCCCAGGTGTGGCTCGACGGCCGCGACGTCGCGCGCGACATCCGCACCCCGGAACTCAGCGAGCTGTCCTCGCGCCTCGCGGCCCTTCCGCCGGTGCGGCGGCGGCTGGTCGAATTCCAGCGCGCGCTGCGCTCCCGGGGCCCGCTGGTCGCCGAGGGGCGCGACCTCGGCACCGTCGTCTACCCGGACGCCGACGTGAAGATCTTCCTCGACGCCGATCAGGAAACCCGGGCCCGGCGCCGCCACCGGGAACTCCAGGCCCGCGGCATCCACACCACCCTCGACGCCGTGCAGGCCGATCTCGAGCGCCGCGACCACCGCGACCGGACCCGGACCGACAGCCCGCTCCGGCCTCCGGAGGGTTCCACCCGGGTGGACACCTCGGGGATGGACATCGAGGAGCAGGTGGAGGCCGTGGTGGAGGCGGTTCGGTCCCACCCGCGCTGCCCGGTGGCCCCGGGGGCGGGGGGGGCCGACCCCCCCCGGAACGGCTAGGAGAAATCGTGGGCGCGTACTATAGTGCCGTCCGGTTCTGCGTCCGGTCCGTAGTGGGTCCGTTGACGGGGTGGACCGTGACCGGCCGATCGCTGGTTCCCGCTTCCGGGGGGCTGGTGCTGGCCGCGAATCACATCTCCTTCTGGGATCCGCCCCTGATCGCCTGCGCGTTTCCGCGCGAGCTGCATTTCCTCGCCAAGGAAGAGCTCTTCGCCCGGCAGCCGCTGGGCGCCATGATCCGGGGAGTCAACGCCATACCCATCCGTCGGGGGGTGGCCGACCTCTCCGGGCTTCAGCGGGCGCTCGAGGTGCTGCAGCGAGGAGGGGTGTTGCTTCTCTTCCCCGAGGGCAGCCGCATGCGGGACGGGCAGCTGCACCCGCCGCGGCCGGGAGTCGGCCTGCTGGCCAGCGGAGCCGACGTGCCGGTGGTGCCCTGCTTCATTTCGGGGAGCAACCGGCCCGGGCAGTGGCTGCGCCGGGCGAGCCGGGTTCGGATCGCGTTCGGCGCGGCGCGGGCATGGCGGGACCTGGCGGGCGACGCGGCGGCGCAGCCGCCGGGGCGCGCGCTGTACACCGCGGTCGGGCAGGGGGTCATGCGGGAAATCGCGGCCCTGCGCGACGCGGACCATGAGGCGGTACGAGGGGCGGCCGGATCCGGACGCTCCCAATCTTCATAGAAGCGAGGAGGTTTCACCTTCATGCTGGAAACGACCGAGAAGCCCTTCACCCCCGCGGCGGAAACCCCGCGCCGGGCACCCCTTCCCACCACCCCTCTGAACGCCGAAGAGGACGACGGTTTCAGCCCCGAGCAGCGGGCCGAGATGTTCGGGCAGTACGAAGAGTCCATGCGCTCGATCGGCGAGGGCGAGATCGTGCGAGGCACGATCCTCGCGATCGACGACAAGGAAGTGCTGGTGGACGTCGGATTCAAGAGCGAGGGCGTCATCGCGCTCTCCGAGTTCTCCGACCCCGGCGCCCTCAACGTCGGCGACACGATCGACGTCTTCCTGGAAAAGATGGAGAACCAGGACGGCCTCGTGGTGCTGTCCAAGCAGCGCGCCGACTTCGTGCGCGTCTGGGACCGCGTCAAGGAGGCCCACGACAACGCCCAGATCGTGGACGGCAAGCTGGTCCGCAAGATCAAGGGCGGCGTGGTGGTGGACCTGTACGGCGTCGAGGCGTTCCTGCCCGGCTCGCAGATCGCGCTGCGCCAGGTGCAGAACGTGGACGCGCTGCTGGGCCAGACCGTGCAGGTCCGGATCATCAAGCTCAACAAGCGGCGCCGGAACATCGTGGTGTCGCGCCGCGCCGTGCTCGAGGAGGAGCGGGACCGTCTCAAGTCCACCATCCTCAAGGACCTCGCCAAGGACCAGATCCGCGAGGGCGTGGTCAAGAACATCACGGACTTCGGCGCGTTCGTGGACCTCGGCGGCATCGACGGCCTGCTCCACATCACCGACATGTCGTGGGGCCGCGTGGCGCACCCGTCCGACCTGGTGAAGATCGGCGACCGCGTGCGCGTGAAGGTGCTCAACTTCGATCCCGAGAAGGAGCGCATCTCGCTCGGCCTGAAGCAGCTCGAGGCCTACCCGTGGGACGGCGTGGACGAGAAGTACAAGGTCGGCGACCGCATCAAGGGCCGCGTGGTCTCGATCACCGACTACGGCGCGTTCATCGAGCTCGAGAAGGGCGTCGAGGGCCTGATCCACGTGAGCGAGATGTCGTGGACGCGCCACGTGCGGCACCCGTCCAAGGTCGTCAACATCGGCGACATCATCGAGGCCGTGGTGCTGAAGGTGGACAAGGCCAACGAGAAGATCTCGCTCGGCCTCAAGCAGGTCGAGCCCGACCCGTGGCTCACGCTCGACGAGAAGTACCCGCCCGGCCTCCGGGTCAAGGGCAAGGTCCGCAACCTGACCAACTTCGGCGCCTTCGTGGAGCTGGAGGAGGGCATCGACGGGCTGGTGCACGTCTCGGACATGTCGTGGACCAAGCGCGTCGCCCACCCGAGCGAAGTGCTCAAGAAGGGCGACGCCGTCGAGGTCGTGATCCTCTCGATCGACAAGGAGCACCGCCGCATCAGCCTGGGCCTCAAGCAGGTCACCGAGGATCCCTGGCCGCAGCTGGCGGACCGCTTCCCGTCGGGGCTCGAGCTCAAGGGCACGGTCAACCGCCTGTTCGACCGCGGCGCGATCGTGGATCTCGGCGACGGCATCGAGGGCTTCGTGCCGCTGTCGCAGATCGGCATCGACGACCTCAAGCGTCCCAACGACGCCTTCGAGGTGGGCGAAGAGCTCACCATGAAGGTGACCCGCGTGGACGTGCCCAACCACCGGCTGATCCTGTCGGTCAAGGCCTGGCTGGTGGAGCAGGACGACATCGCGCTCGCCGAGTGGACGTCGAAGCGCAACCAGATCCGCGCCCGGATCGCCGAAAACCCGCCGGTGGAAGAGCCGGCGGCCAAGACCGGCCGGAAGGGCGAAGAGCCGGAAGAGGAGTAGTCGAAGGGCATCCGCCGATTCCCGGGGGCCGGTCGCCGCACGCGACCGGCCCCGCGGTGTTTCGGGCGGAACCGGACGCGGAATCCCGCGCGCGCGCCGCGCCCCCGGGCGGGCTCCGCGTGGCGGGTCCCGGGATCCGCCTCCGGCGGGAGCTTGGGCCCCCGACGCCGCGGCGCGTATGCTGCGGACCGATGCGCACCCGATTCCTCGTTCCGGCGGCGTCGCTGCTCGCGCTCCTCGCTGCCGATCCCGGCTCCGCCCAGCCGCCCCGTCCCGAGGGGGCGCGCGTGCCGATCGCGGTGCCGGGAGCCCCCAGTCCGCCGGGTGCGGCCCGCGCGAAAGCGCGCGCGACCGGCGCTCCGGTCCCCGCCACCCTCGAGGCCCTGCTGGCTTCGACGCCGGCCGACAGCCTCGCCGCCCCGCTGCGCCGGTTCGAGGCCGAGCACGGTCGCACGCGCGCGGGCGCCGAGGCCGCGTTCACGCTCGGCCAGTTCCACTTCGCCCGCGGCGAGTACCGGCAGGCCGGCGACGCCTTCGCCCGGGCCGCGGCGCGATTCCCACCCGAGCGGAAGCCCGAGGCGCGCTACTGGCAGGGCCTGAGCTCGCTGGGCGAGGGCGAGCCCGTGCAGGCGCGGGCGGCGCTCGAGGAAGTGGCCGGGACGCGCGGCGACCGTCGCGCCGAGGCCCGCTACGCGATCGCCGAGGCGTGGGACAAGTCCGGGCGACCCGAGCGGGCGGTGGAGGTCCTGCGCGAATTGCTTGCCGACGCCCCCGGCGACATGGCCGCGCCCGCGCTCGAGCGGCTCTCGGCGCTCAGCCTGCGGCTCGGGGACACGGAGAGCGCGAAGCGCGCCGGCGAGGAGCTGGAGCGTTCTCACCCGTCCTCCATCGAAGCGATGCGAAGACCCGAGACCCCCGCGGTGGTGGCCCCCGTGGCCTCTCCGGGAAAATCGGAGAAGGGAAGGATCGGCGTGCAGATCGGCGCGTTCTCCGACGAGGCCCTGGCGCGTGGCCTCGTGCAGCGCGCCCGGCAGTCGGGCTTCGCCCGGGCCGCCAGCGTGAGGCAGGGGACGGGCGGGACGGCCCTGCACCTCGTGCGCATCGGCTGGTACGCCTCGGAAGAGGACGCGCGGCGCGCCGGAGAGCTCGCGAGCCGCGAGCTGGGCGTGGCCTACCGGCTGGTGCGGCAGCCCTGAGCCCGGGCGCGGGCGCCGCTTGGCGCTCCGCGCGAGGGGCCCTATCCTCGCGGGCCCATGAGCCCCGCACCCCCGGCCCCCGCATGCTGAAGCGCTCCCCGTCAGCTCCGGCCGCCTCCCGCACGCCCCTGATGGAGCAGTACGCCGGGGTCAAGCGCGAGCATCCCGGGGCGCTGCTGTTCTTCCGGCTCGGGGATTTTTACGAGCTGTTCTTCGAGGACGCGGTCACCGCGGCCGGCCTGCTCGGGCTCACCCTCACCTCCCGCAACAAGAGCGACCCGGAGCCGATCCCGATGTGCGGTCTGCCGTGGCACCAGCGGGACGCCTACGTGGCGCGGCTGCTGCGGCTCGGGCACAAGGTGGCGATCTGCGACCAGCTCGAGGACCCCTCGCAGGCGAAGGGGCTGGTGCAGCGCGGCGTCACCGAGGTGCTGACGCCGGGCACGGTCACCGCCGAGGCCTTCCTCGATCCGTCGGCCGGCAACGACCTCGCCGCGCTGTGGCCGAACGAGGACGCGATCGGCCTGTGCCTCGCCGACGCCTCGAGCGGCGACGTGCGGCTCCTGGAGGTGACGTGGGACGAGGCCCCCGGCGCGCTCTCGCGCCAGCGGGTCGCCGAGTGGGTCGTGCCGGAGGGCGCGGGCGCCCGGCTCGAGGCGCTGCTGCGGGGCCTGCCGGGACCGCGCAGCTCCGTGGCGCCCGCCGGTTTCCTCGGCCGCGAGCGCCTCGAGGCGCGCTGGGGCGCGGCGCGGCTCGCCGACCTCGCCGACCTGCCCCTCGCGCTGCAGGCCGCGGCGGGCGCGCTCGACTACCTCGACCGGATGCAGGGCGGCGCGGCGCTGCCGGGCGCGCGCCTCGAGCGCCTCCGCGAGTCCGACGCGCTCGCGCTCGACGGCGCCACGCTCCGGCACCTCGAGGTGTTCGAGGCGCAGCCGGGCGGCGAGGCGCGGCAGACCCTGTGGCACCACCTCAACCTGGCGCAGAGCGGCCCGGGCGCGCGCCGGCTGAGGCGCTGGCTGCTGCGGCCGCTGGCCCGCATCGAACCCCTGCGCCGCCGCCACGACGCGGTCGCGGCGTGGCTGGAATCCCCGGTCGAGCGCGGCCGCCTGCGCGAGAAGCTGAAGGGGTTCCCGGACGTGGAGCGGCTCACGGCCCGCCTCGCGGCCGGACGCTCGACCCCGCGCGAACTGGGATCGCTGCGGGACGCCCTGGAGCGCCTGCCCGCGGTGCGCGAGGCGTTCGCGGGGCTCGCGGCCCCGGCGGCCGCCGAGGCGCTGGCGGCGCTCGAGCCGGCGCCGGAGCCGCTGGCGATGCTGCGCGCGGCGCTCGCCGACGATCCGCCCCCCGTTTCCAGGGACGGCGGCGTCATCCGCGCGGGGCACGACGCCTACCGGGACGAGCTGGACGCGCTCGCCCACTCGGGCAAGCGGTGGATCGCGGACCTCGAGGCGGGCGAGCGGGAGCGGACCGGGATCCCCAGCCTCAAGGTCGGGTTCAACCGCGTCTTCGGCTACTACCTCGAAGTCACCCGCACGCACCTCGAGAAGGTTCCCCAGGACTGGGAGCGGCGCCAGACCCTCACCTCGGCCGAACGCTTCGTGACCCCCGCGCTCAAGGCGCGCGAGAGCGAGGTCCTGGGCGCGGAGGAGAAGCTCAAGGCCCGCGAGCACGAGCTGTTCGTGCAGCTGCGGGACCGGGCCGCCACCCACGTCGCCGCGCTGCAGCGGATCGCGGAGGGACTCGCCTCCCTCGACGCGGTCACCGCGGCGGCCGAGGCCGCGTCGCGCTACGGCTGGGTGCGGCCGGAACTCTCCGATTCCGACCGGCTGCGGCTCGAGGGCTCGCGCCACCCGGTGGTGGAGCGGCTGCTGCCGCGCGGCGAGTTCGTGCCCAACGACGTGGATCTCGACGCCTCGCGGCGGCAGGTGCTGCTCCTCACCGGGCCCAACATGGGCGGCAAGAGCACCTACCTCCGGCAGATCGCGCTCGCGGTGCTGCTCGCGCAGTCGGGCTGGTACGTGCCGGCCGCGCGCGCCGAGATCGGGCTCGTGGACCGGCTGTTCACGCGGGTCGGCGCCGCCGACCGGCTCGGCGCCGGGCAGAGCACCTTCATGGTGGAGATGACGGAGACCGCCGAGATCCTGCGCTCCGCGACGGCGCGCTCGCTGGTGCTGCTCGACGAGGTCGGGCGCGGCACCGCCACCTACGACGGGCTGGCGCTGGCGTGGGCCGTGACCGAACACCTCGCCGGGGCCGCGGGCCCCCGTCCGCGCACGGTGTTCGCGACCCACTACCACGAGCTGACGCAGCTGGCGGAGCGGCTGCCGCGGATCGCCAACGTGCAGGTGGCGGTGAAGGAGTGGGAGGGGCGGGTGGTGTTCCTGCACCGCATCGAGGAGGGCGCGGCGGACCGCTCCTACGGGATCCACGTGGCGGAGCTGGCGGGAATTCCGGCCGGCGTGCTGGCGCGGGCCCGCGAGGTGCTGCGCGAGCTCGAGAGCGAGCGCACCGCCGACCACCTGGGTCCGGGCGCGCGCGCGGCCGGGGCGGAGGGCGCGCCCGCCGCGCCCGAAGGCGAGCGACGGCGCGGGCGCGCGGCGGCGGCGCCCGAACCGCTCCCGCTGTTCGCCGCGGCGGAGCCGCCGGTGCTCGAGGCCCTGCGGGCGATCGAGCCGGAGTCGCTCACGCCGCTCGAGGCGCTGAAGCTGCTCGACGAGTGGAAGCGCCGGTGGGGCGGAGGCCCGGCCTAGGCTTCGGGCGGGTTCGCCGCGCCCCGGCGGTGCCCTCGCGGGGAGCGGACAGGTTCGCGGAACGCGCCGGAACGCCGCGCCGGACGGCGCGGCAGAAGCTTCAGGCCCGGCGCGTCCCGCGCGCCGGGGCCGCTCCCAGCGCGAGCAGCGGCACGAATCCCGCAGCCGCCACACCCGGTCCCGCCGCGGGAGCGCGGTCCTTGCGATAGGCCATCAGGCGCCTCCAGTGGGCGGGGCGCTCGCGGCGCAGCCACGACTCCAGCGCCTCGGCGTCCCGGAACCACGCGCGCTGGTCGGCGAGCGGGAGGCGGCGCTCGCAGCTCCGCGGGTCGTACTCGCGGCACAGCACCGGGTGCCGCCCGTGGATCGCGCAACGGCCGTTCCCCTGCAGCTGGCGGCAGCGCGTGGTGACGTGCAGGAACCAGTGCTCGGGCCGCTCCACGAACATCTCGATGCCCTCGTGGTGCAGCGCCCAGATCCACTGGTCGTACTCCCACGCGGCGCGCGGGGCGTCCACCTCGACGGTGATGTAGGTGCAGCAGCGCACGCAACCCGCGCACAGGTCGGCGTTCTCCTCGGCGCTGAGCTCCTTGGCGTCACGCGCGTCGTCCGGGCCCGGATCGCTCACGGCGCGGTCCTCGTGCCGGCCGCCTCGAGCACTTCGAGGCAGTTCTCGTAGCGTCCGAAGGACGGCATCAGGTACACGCCGCTCGCGAGCGCCCGGCACTCGCCGAGCAGCCCGCGCGCGAGGTCCACGCCCACCTTCTGGCCGTCGGCGCCCGCTTCGCGCATGCGGGCGCGGATCCAGTCGGGCACCGTGATGCCCGGAACCTCGTTGTGCAGGAACTCGGCGTGGCGGAACGACTGGAGCGGCAGGATGCCGATCAGGATCGGGATGTCGGTGATGCCGCTCATGCGGTCCACGAAGCGCTTCCAGCAGTCGAGCTCGTACACCGGCTGGGTCATGATGAACTGCGGGCCCGCGTCGAGCTTGCGCCGCACGCGCTCGAACTCCGATTCGAGGTCCTCGGCGGTGGGATTGACCCCGCAGCCCGCCGCGAAACGCGTCAGCCCGCCGATCGAGGTGCCGGCCTGGTCGGTGCCCGCGTTCATCTGGTGGATGATCTTGAGGAGGCCGACCGCGTCGGTGTCGTAGACGGCGGTGGCGTTGGGGTAGTCCCCGAGGCTGGGCGGATCGCCGGTGAGGCAGAGGATGTTGCGGATCCCGAGGGCGTGGGCGCCCAGCAGGTCGCTCTGCAGGCCCATCAGGTTCCGGTCCCGGCATGTGAAGTGCAGGATGATCTCGACCCGCGGGAAGTGGGTGTGGATCTGGGTCGCGAGGGACATCGCGCTCATGCGGATGCGGGCCATCGGCGAGTCGGCGATGTTGATCGCGTCCACGCCGCTACGGGCCAGCAGCTCGGCGCCGGCCATGACCTTCTGCGTGTTGACGCCGCGCGGGGGGTCCACTTCCACCGACACCACGAACTTCTCGCGGAGCTTGCGGAGGAACGACGGAACCTCCCCGCCGGTGGGCGGCGCCACCGGCGCGGGAGGCGCCTCGATCACGCGCACGTCGGCGCCGGGCGAGAGGGTCTCGGCCGGGAGCTGCGAGGCGAGCCGCTCGCGCATGGCGCGCACGTGCGCGGGCGTGGTGCCGCAGCAGCCGCCCACCAGCCGCACGCCCAGCCCGACGGCGCGCGCCGCGAAGTCCGCGAAGTAGGCGGGGCTCGCGAGGTAGAGGAAGCGCCCGTCCACGAACTGGGGGAGCCCGGCGTTGGGCATGGCGGAGACCGGCGCGCCCGACGCCTCGGCCGTCACCTGCTCGAGCATCTCGAGGATCGGCTGGGGGCCGACGCCGCAGTTGAGGCCGACCACGTCCGCGCCCGCGGCGCGGAGCGCGGCGGTGGCGTGGAGCGGGGTGTGGCCGTAGAGGGTCTTGCCGTCGAGGCCGTAGGTCATCTGCGCCACCAGCGGCAGGTCGAGCGAGACCCGGCGCACCGCCCGGATCGCCGCCAGGATCTCGTTCAGGTCCTGGAACGTCTCGAGCAGGAAGCCGTCGCAGCCGCCCTCGAGCAGGCCCTCGGCGGTGGCCTGGAACATGCGCTCCGCGTCGCCGGTCGAGATGGCGCCGTAGGGAGCGAGCGGCTTGCCGAGCGGACCCATCGAGCCGAGCACGAAGGCGTTGACCCCGACGATCTCGCGCGCGGCGCGCGCCACCTTCACGCCCTGCCTCGCGATCAGGCGCACCTGGTCGCCCAGGCCGTGGGGCTCGAGGCGCGCCTCGTTGGCGCCGAACGTGTTGGTCTCGATCACCTGGGCGCCGGCCGCCAGGTAGTCGCGGTGGACGGCCTCGACCAGCGTCGGCTTCGACAGGTTCAGCTCGTCGAAGCAGTGGTCGAAGGAGACGCCGCGCTCGTGGAGGAGCGTGCCCATGGCGCCGTCGGCCACCATCGGGCCCTGCGCAAGACGCTCGAGGAATGCGGAAGGCATCGGCGCAATCTACGCAGTGCCCCCGCGCGGTTCAAGCGGCGCCGATCGTTGGCGGTCCCGGGGGCCGCTGCTATAGTCCCGCCCTCATGATCGCGCGATTCCTTGCGGCCCTGCTCGCGGCCGCGGCACTCGGAGCGGGCCCGGCCCTCGCGGCCCGCCCGGCCGTTCCCACGCTCGCGCCCTCGCAACTCTCCCCGGGACAGCCCGCCGTGGTGCGCACGGTGTTCGTGGGCTCGGCGATCGACTCGTTCGAGGCCGAGATCGTCGGGGTCGTGACCGGGGGCCGCGCCGAAGGCGACCTGATCCTCGCGCGCGCCACCTCGCCGCGGGTGATCCGAACCGGGGTCGCGCAGGGAATGAGCGGATCGCCCGTCTACGTGGGGGGCCGGCTGATCGGGGCGCTCTCCAGCGGCTGGGCCTTCAGCCGCGAGCCGCTGTTCGGCATCACCCCGATCGGCGAGATGCTCGAGGTGCTCGATCTTCCGGCCCGCGAGGGCGCCGAGGGCTCGTCGGGGCCCGGGGGCCTCGACTTCCCGGGCCGGATCCGCGACCTGCGCTTCGGGGCGTTCACGTGGTCCGACGAGGCGCCGGAACCCGTGCCTCCCGCCGCGGTTCCCGCGGGGCTCGCGCCGCTCGGGCTGCCGGTGAGCGGCCCGCTGCGGCCGGCCGCGGCCGCGCTGCTCGAGCCCGCCTTCGCCGCGGCCGGGCTGAGGCTGACGCCCGGGGGGCGCTCGCGCGAGGCGGGAGCCGGGCCGCCGCTCGAGCCCGGTTCGGCGGTGGCGGTGGACCTGCTGCGCGGCGACCTGCAGCTGTCCGCGATCGGCACCGTCACCTACCGCGACGGCGACCGCGTGCTGATCTTCGGGCATCCGTTCTTCCAGGCCGGCGACGTGCGCATGCCGCTCTCGTCCGCGACCATCACGACCGTCGTGGCGTCGGACCAGGTGTCCTTCAAGCTCGGGCAGCGGGGGACCGAGGTCGGGCTCGCCACCCAGGATCGCCGCACCGCGGTCGCGGGCCGCCTCGGCGAGCGCGCGCGGCTCATGCCGATCGCCCTCGAGGTCGCCCCGGCCGGTCAGGCGGTCCGCCGCTTCCGCTTCGAGAGCATCGAGGACCGCTCGCTGGCCCCGCTGCTGGTGGTCACGGCGCTGATGAACGGCGTGCTCGAGTCGGGCGGGACCTCGGCGAGCCAGACGCTGCGCTGGACCCTCGAACTCCACCGCCCCGGATCGCCCCCGCTCCGCCTCGCCGACATCGCCTCGGGGGACGCCCCGCTCGGCGAGATGGCCGCGGGGATCGCCGCCCCGCTGCGCTTCCTGCTCGGCAATCCCTTCGAGCGCTGCGTGCTGGACAGCGTGCGCGCGCGCATCGAGATCCTCCCGCGCCGCTCGCAATGGACGCTGCGCTCGGCGCGGCTGCAGGCGGCCTCGGTGCGCCCCGGCGGGTCGGCGCGGGCGCGCTGCGAGATCGAATCGTGGCGCGGCGAACGCCGGGAAGTCGAGATCGCGCTGGCCGTCCCGGAGGAGCTCCCGGACGGCGCCTACGTGCTGCACTTCGGGGGCGGCGACGAGCTGTCGCGCTACGAGGCGCAGCGCCTGCCCTCGCGCTACCGGCCCACGTCGCTGGACGACGCGTGGCGCCGGCTCGCCGGCGCGCGCGCCTCCAACGCTCTCTACGCGGCGCTGTTCGCCGCCGCGCCGGAGGTGACCCGGCGCGGGCAGGACTATCCGGAATTGCCGATCTCGGCGCTCGCGCTGCTGGCGAGCGGCACCGCGGCGGGCGACGCGGGACGGCGCGGCAACGCCGCGCGGCTCGACGAGCGGCGCGTGACCCTGGACGGCCCCCTGCGCGGCGAGGTGCTGCTGCCGCTGCGGGTGGAACGCAACGCACCCTGAGGACGGAGGAGAGCGCGGGATGATCGGAGCGTGGAAGCGTGGGGGACGGGCCGCCCGGGTCGCGGGGGCGGCGGCGCTGCTGGCGGCCGCGCTCGCGCCGGTCCCGGGCCGCGCGGCGGAGACCGACTGGTGGGTCACGCAGGCGCCCGCGGACTACGCCCGCGCCGAGGCGCGCGGCGTGGTGGCCGATCCCGACGGCGTGCTCTCGCTCGGCCCGGCGCTCCGCAGCTGGAACTCCGACAGCCTCGGGGTGATCTGGGCGCTCGCGGTGCTGGCCGACGGATCGGTCGCGGTGGCCGGCGACGGCGGGCGCATCGAGCGCTGGACGGAGCGGGACGGCCTGCGCCCCTGGATCCGGCTCCCGGTGGGACAGGTGTTCGCCCTCGCGGCGTCGGGCGACGGGGTGGTCGCGGGCACCGGGCCCGGCGGCGCGGTCTACCGGATCGGGGCCCGCGGCGACACCTCGGTCGTGGCGCGCACCGGGGAGCGCTACGTGTGGGGCCTGGCGCCGGCGCCGGGAGGGGGCTGGTACGCCGCCACCGGAACGCGGGGCAAGCTGCTGCGCATCGAGCGCGGGGAATCGCGGGTGCTGCTCGACAGCGACGAGAGCAACCTCGTCTCGGTCGTCTCCGACGGCCGGGGCGGCTGCTACGCCGGGGGGGATTCCCGGGGCCGGGTGTTCCACGTTCGCGCCGACGGCACGGTGGCGACGGTGTTCGACGCGGCCGAGGACGAGATCCGCGGTCTCGCGGTCACGGCCGAGGGGGTCCTGTTCGCGGCCGCGCTGAGCGCGTCGGCGGTGGAAACGGGCGGCGGGAGCGGGGGCGACGACGATCGCGCGGCCCCCGCGCCGGCGCGGAGCGCGGTGGGAGGCGCGCGCTCGACCGTGTACCGCATCGTCCCGGACAGCGCGGCGGCCGCGTGGTGGACTTCGGCCCAGCCCATGGTGTTCGCGCTGGCGGCCACACCCGAGGGCGTGGTCGCGGCGACCGGCAACCGTGCCGGGATCTACCGGCTGGAGCGCGCGGCCGGCGCCACCCAGCTCGCGCTGTTCCCGCAGGGACAGGTCACCGCGCTGGCGCGGCTCCCGAACGGCGCGCTGCTCGCCGCGGGCTCCAACCCGGGCGCGGTGTGGCTGTGCGGCCCCGGGCGCGCGGCCCGCGGCGAGCTGGTGTCGCCCACGTTCGACGCCCGCCGCCTCGCGCGTTTCGGCCGGATCCGCTGGAGCGGCGCTCCCGCGGGCGCGACCGTGCGCCTCGAGACCCGGAGCGGCAACACCGACCCGCCCGACACCACGTGGTCGGCGTGGAGCGGCGGCGCGGCGGGCGAGGACGGCATCCCGATCGCGTCGCCTCCGGCGCGCTACCTCCAGTGGAAGCTGGTGCTGGATTCGCCGCAGGCGCGCGTGACCGCGGTGCACGCCGCGTGGCGCGAGCGCAACCTCGCCCCGCGGGTGGAGGACCTGGTGGTCGCCCCGCAGGGCGTGGGTTTTCGCGAGGGCGAACTGACGCCCCGCACCGAGTCGGTCACCCAAACGCTTCCCGGCGGGCAGAAGGTGGAGTACACGATGCCGTCGGCGAACGGCCCGCGGGGCCTGCGCGAACTCCCGATGTGGGCGCTCGGCCTGCGCACGCTGCAGTGGCGGGGCAGCGACCCCAACGGCGACCCGCTGCGCTACCGGGTGGAGGTGCGCGCCGAGGACGGTCGCGACTGGATCGAGATCGGCGACCGGCTCACCAACTCGACCTTCACCTGGGACACGCGCGGGCTTCCCGACGGACGCTACCGCGTGCGCGTCACGGCCAGCGACCGCGACGGGAACGCGCTCGGCGAGGAGGGGACCGGCAGCGCGACGAGCGCGGCCTTCCTCGTGGACAACACGCCGCCGCGCGTGAGCCGCTTCGACGCCACCGGCGCGGCGGGCGAGGTGCGCTTCGGCGGCGAGGGCGAGGACGGCGAGAACCCGCTCGCGCGCATCGAGGTGTCGCTCGACGAGGAGGGCTGGCGGCAGGTGGCGCCCGAGGGCGGGCTCACCGACGCGCGGCGCCTCGCCTTCCGCGGCCGCTGGCCGGAGGTGGAGCCGGGCGAACACACCTTCAGCGTGCGGGTCGTGGACGCGGGCGGAAATTCCACGGTGCGCGCGGTGCGCGTGACGGTTCCCGCCGGTCGCTAGGCCGCGCGTGATCGCGCCGGGCGGGCGCGTGGCGGGGGCGGGTTCCGGCCCGGCGCCGGGCTTCGGCGCCGCGCTCGAGCTGGCCGCGCTGGGCGCGGCGCTCACCGGGGTCGTGGGCTGGATGGCCCGCGTCCCCTCGTGGTTCCACGACCTCGGATCCTTCCAGGGCCTCTACGCCGTGGCCACGCTGCTCTACGCGGCGGCCGTGGCGCGCCTCGGACGGTTCGCCACGCTGCCGCGGGCGGGGCTCGCGGTCTTCGCGGTGGCCGCGGCCTGCCGGGTGCTGCTCGCGCCGCTCCCCCCGTCGCTCTCGGGCGACCTGTTTCGCTACGTGTGGGAGGGCCGGGTGTGGCTCGCCGGGGCCAACCCGTACGCGCTGGCGCCCGGGGCTCCCGAGCTGGCCGCGCTGCGCGACGAGGCGGTCTTCCCGTTCGTCAATCACCCGCACCTCAGCGCGATCTATCCGCCGCTCGCCGAGGCCGGCTTCGCGCTGGTGGCGAGCCTGTCCCCGGGCGTGCTGGCGTTCAAGCTCTGGGTCGCGGCCCACGATCTCGCGCTGGTCGGGGTGCTCCTCGCCTGGTCGGCGCGCGCGCGGGGGAGCGCGGCGTGGGCGCTGGTCTACGCGTGGAATCCGCTGGTGCTGGTCGAGTACGCCGGGACCGGCCACAACGACCCGACCGCGATGCTCGGGCTCGCGATCGCACTGGCCACCTGCGACCGCCGGCCGGCGCTCTCGGCGCTCGCGCTGTCGTGGGGCGCGCTGGTCAAGCTCGCGCCCCTCGTGGCGCTGCCGTTCCTGTGGCCGCGGTGGAACGCGCGGGCCCGGGTGCTGTGCGTCGCGTTCCTCGTGCCGGGGCTCGCGTGGTTCGCGCTCGAGACGCGCGCCACCTACTCGGGGCTGGCGGCCTACTGGGGCCAGTGGCGGAACAACGAGCTGGTGTTCCACCTCGCCGAGCGGGCGCTCGGGGGATTCGGCCGCGCCCGCGCGGCGACGCTCGCGCTGGTGGCGGCGGTGGCGGTGGCCTGCCTGTGGCGGCGCCTCGCGCCCCACGAGTCCTCGCGCCGCGTGCTGGGCACGGCGCTCGTCACCTCGCCGGTCGTCCACCCCTGGTACGCGGGCTGGTTCCTGATGCTCGAGCCGCACGGGCCGTCGTGGCCATGGCTGCTGCTGGCGGCCCTGCTGCCCCTCAACTACGGTTTCCTCGTCACGCCGGGGGAGGGCCGCAGCTTCCACGCCCCGCTCGCCTGGCGCTGGATCGAGTACGGGCTGCCGCTGCTCGCCGGGCTGGCGCTGGCGATCGCAGCGCGGCGCCGGCGCGAATCATCCACGGGAGGGACCGGCGATGTTTCGTGAGCTGCTGGGGCGGGCCAGGGATTCGGCCGACGGCGCGCGCGCGCGCGCGGACGTCGCCGCGGTCAGCGCGTTCCACCGGGTGCAGTCGAGCCCGGGCTACGACGAGGCCGCGCGGTGGCTCGAGGCGGCGATCGCGCGGGCCGGGCTCGAGCCGGAACGGCGGGAGGTGCCGGGGGACGGCCGCACCCGGTTCCTCGGCGTGCTCATGCCCCAGGGCTGGGCCTGTGACGAAGCCGTCGCGGTGCTCGAGGACGGGCGCGCGCGCGAGCGCCTGTGCGCCTACCCCGAGCGCCCGCTCTCGCTGGTGCTGCGCAGCGATCCGGTGGAGGGACGATTCCCCCTCGTGGACGTGGGGCGCGGGAGCGAGCCGTCCGACTACGACGGCCGCGACGTGCGGGGCCGCGTGGTGCTGGCCTCGGGGCCGGTGCACCGGGTGCACCGCCTCGCGGTGGTCGAGCGGGGCGCCGCCGGGATCCTGACCGACACCCGGCGCCTGCTGCCGCCGGTGCGGGGCCCCGAGGACCTGCGCGACGCGCTCCATTACACGTCGTTCTGGTGGAACGAGAGCGAGCCGCGGGGCTGGGGGTTCGTGGTGAGCCCGGCCACCGGGGACCGGCTGCGCGCCCGGCTGGCGGACGGCGCGGAACTCGTCCTCGACGCGCGCGTTCGCTCCCGGCGCTACGACGCGAGCGTGCCGCTCCTCTCCGCGACGCTGGGGCCGCGCGGCGGGGAGGAGGTGCTGGTGACGGCGCACCTGTGCCATCCGTTCGCGTGCGCCAACGACAACGGTTCGGGCGTGGCCGCCGCGCTCGAGGCCGCCCGCGTGCTCGCGGCCCTCGAACGGGAGGGGCGCTGGCGCCCGCGCCGCGCGGTGCGCTTCCTCTGGATGCCGGAGCTGACCGGAACCCACGCGTGGCTCGGGACGGATCCGGGCGCCGCGGCGCGCACGGTGGCGGCGCTCAACCTCGACATGGTGGGGCAGGACCAGGAGGCGTGCGGCAGCACCCTGCTGATCGAGCACCCGCCCTGCTTCTCGGCGTCGTTCGCGGCCGGGCTGCTGCGGGGCATCCGCGACGAGGCGCTCGACTGGGTGGAGAGCTTCTCGGGCCCCGGCCACTACGGGCTGACGCGCGTGGCCGAGGTGCCCTACTCGGGAGGCAGCGACCACGTGGTGTGGAGCGATCCCGCGCAGGGCGTGCCCTGCCCGATGCTGATCCAGTGGCCGGACCGCTTCTACCACTCCTCCGAGGACACGGTCGCCCGCACCTCGCCGGCCTCGCTGGCGCTGGCGGTGCGGTGCGCCGCGACCTACGCGGGCTGGCTCGCGGCGGCCGGCACGGAGGAGGCGGCGTGGCTCGCGGAGCGGACGCTGCGGGACGCCGGGCGCCGGCTGCTCGCCGCGCTCGACGGCCCGGGGGCTGCGGCCGCGGCCCCGCGCGAACGCCTGCGCGCGACCCGCGCGATCGAAAGCCTCGCGCGGCTCGGCGTCGCGCCCCCGGACCGGGAGCGGGCGCTCGCGCGCTTCGCGTCCTTCGCGGCGGCGTGGGGCGTCGCGGAGCCCGCGCTCGCGGCCGCGGGCCCGGTTCCGGTGCGGGGGGTGGCGGCACCCCTCGACTTCCACGTCCACCTCTGGCCCGGCTTCGAACGGCTCGACCCGCGCGAGCGCGAGGACCTGCGAAGCGCCCTCGAGGCGTTCCCCGGAGGCGCCTCGGGCTTCGACGTGGCGTGGTCCGCCTGCGACGGCCGGCGCACGATCGGCGAGGTGGCGTCGCTCGCCGCGCTCGAGAGCGGCACTGGCCCCGACGCGGTGGAGGAGGTCCGCGCGCGGCTCGCGAGGATCCTCGACAGCGCCGCGCGCATGGGTGTCGCGCGCCTGACGGACGCCCCGCGCCCCTGACCCGCCGCGCGCCGCGGATCGTGACACCGCCTAGACATGTCGGGCGGGCGTTCGGGGCATCCTCGATGCCCGCATGAACCGACGCGTCAGCCCATCAGCCCGCGAGCGCCCCGAGGCTCCAGTGCCGGCCCGAGACCGGGCCGTCGCGCCGGTAGGAGAAGTACCAGTACGGCTCGCACGACGTGCACGCCCCGCAATCGTGGATCGCGGCCCCCGGGACGCCGGCGGCCTCGAGCTGCAGCCGGGCCGCGAGGGCGAGGTCCAGCCGGGGGCGGGCGCCGTCCGCGCGGAGCGCCCGCTGCGGGAATCGTTCGGCGACCTCGGGTCCCACCTCGTAGCAGCAGGGGCGAATGCACGGGCCGAGCAGCGCGTGGAGTTCCCCGGTGGGGCACCCGGCGGCGGCGGCCACCTCCGCGACGATCGCGGCGGGGAGCCCGCCGGCGACGCCCCGCCAGCCGGCGTGCGCGACGCCGGCCGCACCCGGCGCGGCCACCAGCACCGGGAGGCAGTCGGCGGTGGTGATCGCGAGCGCGAGTCCGGGCCGGGTCGTGACGAGGGCGTCGCACTCCGCGACGTGGCCGGGCGCCTCCACGCGCGCCACGCGCGTTCCGTGCACCTGCCCCGCGGTCGCCAGCGCGTGGCGGCCCAGACCGAAGGCCTCGAGGGCGCGGCGCCGGTTTTCGTCCACCGCTTCGGGGCGGTCGGCGGTCGAGCGTCCGAGGTTCAGGGCGTGGTAGGGTTCCCCGCTCACTCCGCCCCGGCGGGTGGTGGAGGCGAAGCGGACGCGCCCGTCGCGGGCGGAAGCGAGCCACAGCGGCACGGGCGTGTCGCGTTCGAAGGTCCACATGGAGCGGCAAGCTAGAGAACCGCGCGCGTGGCGGTCAACCGCGCGCCTTCCGGAGAGGATGCGAGGGGTGAGGATTCGACGGCGCGGCACGGTGGCGGCTTCGTTGCTGGTGGTGTGGGGAGCGTGGATGGCGTGGGCGCAGGCGCCTCCCGGCGGGGCCCGGCTGGTGCCGCCGCGCGCGGGCACGCCCGCTCCCGCCGCCCCGGCTTCCGCGGGCTCGGTGATCGCCACGATCGGCGGCCGGTCCGTGACGCGCGAAGAGCTTCGCGCGCGCGAGGAGCAGGCCTTCGCCGAGTACCGCGAGCGGATCGGGCAGGAGGTTCCGGCGCAGGTTCGGCCCGCCATCCGCCGCCAGCTCCTCGAGAACCTGCTGCGCCGCGAGCTGCTCGTGCTGGAGGCGGCACGGCGCGGCATCACGGTTTCCGACGCCGAGGCCGAGGAACAGCTCAAGCACGAGCCGTTCTTCAATCCCGACGGCCGCTTCGACCCCCGCCGCTTCGAGGTGATCCGGACCACCCAGCCCGAGAATTTCCGCAACGCCCTGGCCGTCGCCAAGGAGCAGCTCGCGGCGCGCCGCCTCAACGAGCGGCTCGAACGCGAGATGGGTCCCGATCCGAGGGCGCTGCGGCTCGAGGTGCAGCGCATGCTCGCCCGGGTGACGCTCGATCACCTTTCCCTGCGGCGCGCCGAATTCTCGGGCGGCTTCCGGGAGCCCCGCGAGAGCGAGGTGCTCGCCGCCTACCGCGCGGGGGGCGACGCGTTCCGGCGCCCGGCCGAGGCCGTGCTTACGGTGCTGCTGGTGGACCAGCCGGCCCCGCCCGCCGACACCCCCGCCGAGGGTCCCGAGGCGGACCGCTGGCGCGAGGGCCTGCGCCCCCGCGCCGACAGCGCGCTCGCCGCGGCGCGCGGGGGCTCCTCGTTCGAGGACCTGGCGCGGGTGTGCGGCAGCGTCCGCCGCGAGGTGGTGGTGACGCCCGACAACTTCCCGGGATTCTGGCGGGGCGGCGCCCGCGACGCCGAGGCGGTCTTCGCGGCGCGTCCCGGCGGCCTGCTGGCCACGCCCGTTCCGTCGGCGCGCGGCTGGCTGGTGGTGCGCGTGGAGCGCAAGACGCCGGCCGGCACGCGTCCGCTCGCCGAGGTGGCGCGGCAGATCCGCGCGACGCTCCGGGCCGAGGCGCGGCTGCACGGCGAGGAGCGGGAGCTGCGGGCGGCCTTCGAGCGCGACAAGGGCCGCTTCTCCACGACCGGGTGGAAGCTGCGCTACGCGGTCTTCGACACCGCCTCGGTCCCGGTCGGGGAGCCGACGCCGGCCGAGCTCGACCGCTGGCACCGCGCCCACATGGCCGACTTCTCCAGCTTCGACGCGGCCAGCGGGTCCATCCGCGTGCTGCCGCTTTCCGAGGTGCGGGGGGCCGCCACCGCGATGTGGAAGAGCGAGCGGCGGCGGGAGGGAGCCCGGCACGCAGCGAACCAGCTGACCGCGGCCTGGCGGAACCGGCAGCGCGACCGGAACCTGGAGCGCGCCGCTTCGGCGGTGCGCGAGGCGGGACCGGTCGTGCCGAACGGCGTCGTGGACTCGACGTCCGAAGGGCGGGCCCTCGAAGCGGAATTGAAGCGCGCCGGGCTCTCGCGCCGCACCGAGCAGCTGGGATTCCGGGGGGGCTGGGTCGTGTACACGCTCCACGACTCGATCCCCGGGTTCGAGCCACCCTTCGAGCAGGTGCGGTTCCGCCTCGCCGGCGAACGCGCCGCCGCGGAGCGCGCGGCCGAGGAGGCGGGTGCCCGCAAGCTGTACGACGAGAATCCGTCCGCGTTCGACCTGCGCGACGTGATCCACTTCTCGCGGATCGTGTTCGAGACCCCGAACCCGATGAGCGTGCCGCTCACGCGAGCCGAGGTCGAGCGTTACTACCGCGAGCACATCGACCGCTATTCCGCGCCCGAGATCGCCCGGGTGCGCCAGATCCTGATCGAGCCCGCCGGACCGGGCCCCGAGGCCGACGCCGAGGCGCGGGCGAAGGCCGAGGGACTGCTCGACCGCCTGCGGGCGGGCGAGGACTTCGCGGAGCTGGCCCGGCGCTACTCCGACGACGCGGCCACCGCGGCGAAGGGCGGAGACCTCGGGGATTTCGGCCGCGGCACGATGCTCTCGGCGTTCGAGCAGGTGGCGTTCGGCCTCAAGCCGGGCCAGCTGAGCGACGTGTTCCGCACCGAGGTCGGCTATCACATCGCCCAGGGCATTTCGTACGAGCCCTTCAGCGCGCACGACCTCCGCTACATCTACGCCAGCGTGGGCTGGGACGCGGCCCTCGAGATGGCCGACACCCTCATGAATCGCCGTTGCGACAGCCTGGTGGCGAGCGTCAAGACCGCGGCCGGCGGGCGCGCGGCGGCGGCGAAGCTGGGGCTCCACCCGCAATCCATGTTCCACGTGGTCGGGACCCGCCAGGCGATCCCCGAGCTGAACACCTTCTACATGCAGCTCGAACGGACGCGTCCCGGGCAGATGGTGCCGGTGCGGGGCTTCGACCGCGGGGCGGGACACTTCGTGGCCTGGGTGGACAGCGTGGGGACCGCGCGGCCGCAGGACTGGCCCGAGGCCCGCGAGGCCGCGATCGACGCCTACCGTCGCGGCGCCGCGCAGCGTGCCGTGAACGCCAAGCGCGCCGAGCTCGACAGCATGCTGGCGAGCGGCTGGTCGCTCGACAGCCTGGCCGCGCTGATGGGCGGGTGGGAGCGGATCCCGGACGCCGCGCCGGGCGTGGGGCTGCCGGGGCTCGGGGGCTCGGAGGTCACGGACTCGCTGGTGTTCGGGACCGCGCGCACCGGCCCGGCGCTCGCCGAGGGCCGGACCAGCGGCTGGCTCGACCTGCCGGGCGGGATCGCGAAGCTGCGGGTGGTGAAGCGCACGGAGGCCGAGGCCTCCCAGGTGGCTTCCCATTTCGAGAACGAGTCCAGGATTCGCCTCGAGCACCAGCTCGCGGATTATTTCGAAGGGCTCAAGAAGCGCTACCCGGTCCGGATCCGCGACGAGCGGCTCCGGGACACGCCGCTGCCGCCCCCGCCGGTGAGCCGGCTGAAGTAGTGCGGCTTGCGACGCCCCCGGGCCCGCGCCATGCATATTGCCTGACCCCGGCGGCGCTCCGGGCGGGGGATTCCCCAGCCGGAGGCGGCCGGAGCGCGTTCCCGCAACGCCCGCGGCCCCGCGACCCGGGGAACGCCGGGCTGGTATGGACCCTGCAGTCCGGGACGGTATGACCGTGTCACCGAGCCCCACGCTCGTCGAAACCGCCATGCGCCGGGTGGTGCTGGTGGACTTCGACTGGGAGGACGCCGACCTCGTGCCGGCGCTGGTTCGCAACCCGAAGGTCGCGGTGCGGCTGGTGGCCGGCGCGCACCACGACCAGCCCGGGCTGCGCATCGCGGAAATCTGCGGCCTGCCGCGCACCGTGGACCTCGCGGACCTGACCCGCGAGATCTTCGATGTGGCGCTGGTGAGCGAACGCAGCCCGCGGCGCACGCAGATCGAGAGCCTGCTCCTCGCGCTCGGCACGCCGAGCCAGTCGCCGCAGGAGTTCCTGCGCGAGCGTCCCGAGGTCCCCGATCCGACCCCGGCCATCGAGGCCCCGCTGGCGCTCCACGCGGCGGCCTTCGAGAACGCGCTCGGCGGCGAGGACTTCGGCGCGCTCGTCGAACAGGCCCTGCCCGACCTCACCGACGAGGCGCCCACGTTGCCCCAGCCGGTGCGGCCCGCCGCCCACGGCGCGCCGCCGCTCGTGTCCTTGGAGGACTTCCCCTCGAGCGAGGACCGCCAGGCGCTCGAGGACGCCCTCCGCCACATCATGGACAACACCGGCGCGAGCATCGCCGAGCTGCACGCGGGCCGCGCCGATGGCCTCGAGCGCGTCGTGCACATGGGGCCCGAGGATCCGCTGCTGCGCGGCCTCGTGGATCTCGCCCGCGAGGCCAACGCCCCGCAGGTGGTGGCGCGCCTCAACGGCCCCCTGCAGGGCAAGATCTGGGGAGCGTGGCCGTTCCGCACCACGCAGCACCGCGGCGTCCTCGCGGCGGCGGCCATCGACCCGGGCCGCGGCGTGCACCCGTGGCTGCAGATGGTCGAGGACCTGCGCAGCACCTGGGACCGTCACGACCGCGAGCTGGCCGCGCCCGCCTTTCCGCTGGTGCCGGAGCCCTCGGCCGGATGGCTCGAGCCCGGCGAGTTCCGCTCGCGGCTCGACCTCGCCGTGGACCGCCACCGGCGCGACGGCCTGCGGTTCGCGGTGCACCGGCTGGTGTTCCCGGACGCCCCGGACGCGGTCCGGATCCTCGCCGAGGCGCTGCCGCGCCAGCTGCGCGACACCGACTCGCTGTGCCGGCCGGTCGCCCACGAGGTGCTGCTCCTGACCGCGGGGCCGGCCGCCGGCTTCGGCCACGTGCGGCGCCGGCTGCTGGCGCTGTGGGACGAGGCGTGGCGCGCCTCGGGCGGCGCCGGACCGGCGGTGCCGCTGCGCAACGAGTGCGTCGAGATGTCGGCGGGAGCCGAGATCGAGGCGTTCCTCGCGAACGTGACGCGCTGGCTCGCGCTCGGCGACGCCCTCGGCGGCTGAGCGCCGCACCCGCTCCGCGCCGTTCTTGACCCTCGCGCGAGCCGCGTGCTTTGCTCGCGCCCATGTCTTCGCACGTCGCCTCCGCGCGCTCCATCCGGCGGCTCGAGCCCGAGACGGCGTCGCGAATCGCCGCCGGCGAGGTGATCGAGCGGCCCCTCTCGGCCCTCAAGGAACTGCTCGAGAACGCCCTCGACTCGGGCGCCCGGCACGTGGAGGTGCGCGTGCGCGGTTCGCTCGACCGGTGGTTCTCGGTGGCCGACGACGGCAGCGGGATCTTCGCCTCCGAGCTGGACCTCGCGCTCGAGCGCCACGCCACGAGCAAGCTGGCGAGCCTCGAGGATCTCGACCGGCTGGCGTCGCTCGGCTTCCGCGGCGAGGCGCTGCCCAGCATCGCGGCGGTGAGCCGCCTGCGGCTGCTGAGCCGGCCGCGCGACGCGGCGGTCGCCACCTGGGTGCGGCTGGCGGGCGGGAAGCCGCTGGAGCGCGGCGAGTCGGGCAGGGCCCCCGGCACCACGGTGGAGGTGGAGGACCTGTTCTTCAACACCCCGGCGCGCCGCAAGTTCCTGCACACGCCGGCGGGGGAGATGCGCGCGGCGTTGCGCATGATGGAAGCGATGGGCTTCGCGTTTCCCGAGGTGGACTTCCGGCTGGTGGTGGACGAACGCGAGCGCTTCCACTGGCCGGCGGCCTCCGGGGCGCGCGAGCGCGCCGCGGCGCTGTGGGGCCCGCGCCACGCCGGCCAGCTGCTCGAGGCGGAGGGCGAACGCGGCGGCATCCGCGTGGACGGGCTGCTCGGCCTCCCGGAGCACGCGCGCACCACCCGCGAGGGCCAGGTGTTCCTCGTCAACCGCCGGTGGATCACGCACCCCACGCTGGCGCAGGCGCTGCGGCAGGCCTACGGCAACCTGCTCCCTCCGGGCCGCTTCCCCATCGCGGTGCTGTGGATCACGGTGCCGCCCGAGCGTCTCGACGTGAACGTCCACCCGACCAAGCGCGAAGTCCGCTTCTCGGCCGACGACGAGCTGTTCGGGCTGGTGGCGGGCGCCTGCGCCCGGCCGCTGGCGTCCTACGCACCGCCCTTCACCGTGGTGCGCGGCCAGGGAACGCCGGAGCCCAGGTGGGCGGACCGGGTGCGCGAGGCGCCCGCCGATCCGTCCCAGCTCGGCCTCGGGCTGGTTGCGGCTCCGGCGCCCGGACCCGCGGAGACCGGCGGGGCGGCGGGATCGGCGGCCGCGGCCGGCGCCGGGGAACCCGAACTCTGGCAGCTCCACCGGACCTACATCCTGGCCCCGGTGCGCGGCGGGCTCGTGATCGTGGACCAGCACGCCGCCCACGAGCGCATCCTCTACGAGGAGGCGAAGTCCCGGCTCGAGCGCGGAGGCGGGGGCTCGCAGCAGCTGCTGTTCCCCGCGCTGGTGGATCTCTCGCGCCAGCACTTCGACCTGCTGCTCGAGGTCGGGCCCTGGCTCGAGCAGCTCGGCTGGGACGTGGCGCCGCTCGGGCCGCCCACCGTGGTGATCCGCGGGCTCCCCGCGGGGCTGCGGCACGAGCGCCCGGGGCAGCTGCTGCTCGACGTGCTGGAAGGCCTCGGGGACGGGGAGCGTGAGGCGGTCGCCGACGTCGCGGAGCGCCTGGCCCGGTCGTGGGCCTGCCACGCGGCGGTGAAGGCGGGCGATCCGCTCACGCCGGAGGAGATGCGCTCGCTGGTGGACCGGCTGTTTGCGACCAGCCGCCCGCACGGCGACCCGCACGGCCGCGTGACCTACGTGCGGCTCGATCTCGACGAGCTGCACCGGCGCTTCGGGCGCTCCTGACGCCCGCGGTGCGGGGCGGGGTCCGGTGAGCGGCGCGGGTCCGGTCCTGGCGCTGGTGGGCGCGACCGCCACCGGCAAGACCGAACTCGGCGAGGCGCTCGCCGAACGCCTCGACGCGGAGATCGTGTGCGCCGACTCGCGGCAGGTGTTCGCCGCGCTCGACCTCGGGACCGGGAAACCCTCGGCGGCCGAGCGCGCCGCGCGGCCCCACCACCTGTTCGACGCGCTGCGGCTGGACGAACGCCCGACCGCGGGCTGGTTCGCGCGCGCCGCCGCCGGCGTCATCGCCTCCCTCCGGGCCCGCGGGCGCCTGCCGCTGCTGGTGGGCGGCGCGGGACTCTACCTGCGGGCGCTGCGCGAGGGCCTCTCGGAAGAGCCGGCCCTCGACCCCGAAGCGCGGGCACGCCTGCGCGCCGAGCACGCCGCGCTCCCGGGCGCGGAGCTGCGCGCGCGGCTCGAGCGGCTCGATCCCGAGAGCGCCGCGCGCATCCGCCCCGCCGACCGCCAGCGCGCCAGCCGCGCGCTCGAGGTCGTGGAGCTGAGCGGCCGCACGCTGGGCTGGTGGCGGTCGCGCACCGCCCGCGCGGGACTGCCGGGGGAGTGGCGGATCGTGCAGGCGGCGCTGCCGGCCCGCGACCTCGCGCCGCGGATCGAGGCGCGGACCCGCGCGATGTTCGCGGGCGGGCTGGTCGAGGAGGTGCGCGCGCTCGTCGCGGCGGGCCACGGCCCGGCGCTGCGCCGCCTGCGCGCGGTGGGCTACGACGAGGCGCTCGACCTCCTCGCCGGGACGATCGGCAGGGAGGAGGCCGAGGCGCGGACCACCCGCCGCACCCTGCAGCTCGCCAAGCGGCAGCGGACCTGGTTCCGCCACCAGCTGCCCTCGGTCCCGCTGGACGCGGCGCGCCCGCTCGAGGAGAGGCTCACGGCCGCGCTCGCCGTGCTCGGGGGCGCATCCGGCGGGGCGCGTCCCGCCGGTTGACACCCGCAGGGCGAGTGCCTAGCTTCGTGGCCGATCTTCCTTAACGTGCGCCGTTCGCGCGGGCATAGCTCAGTTGGTAGAGCGCGAGCTTCCCAAGCTTGAGGTCGCGGGTTCGAACCCCGTTGCCCGCTCCATTCTTCGTCACGCACCCCCTCAGGCGCGCCGGATTCGCGAGACACCGACCGGCGCGCCGGGTTTTTCATGCCGGCTCCCGTGGTCGCCATCATCGGTCGCCCGAACGTGGGGAAGTCCACGTTCTTCAACCGCGTCCTCGGCGAGCGCCGCGCGGTGGTCCACGACCGGCCCGGGATCACGCGAGACCGGAACGCGGCCCGCGCCGAGTGGGGCGGGCGCGAGTTCGTGCTGGTGGACACCGGCGGCTTCCTGCCCGCCGAGGGATCCCCGGGGGAACTGAGGCCCGGGCGCGACGCCGCCGTGAGGCGGCAGGCGGAAGCCGCGATCGGCCTCGCGGATGTGGTGCTGTTCCTCGTGGACGCGAGGACCGGGGTCACGGACCTCGACGCGGCGATCGCCCAGAACCTCCGCAAGCGCCGCACCCGCTGCCTGCTGGTGGTGAACAAGGTGGACAAGCCCGGCGACGCGATCGTCCACGAGTTCCACCGCCTGGGACTCGGCGAACCGCAGCCGATCTCGGCCGAGAACGGCACCGGGATCGGGGACCTGCTCGACGCGGTGCTGGCCGGGCTCCCGCCTCCGGGCCCCCCCGAGGAGGAGCCGCGGGCGCGGGTCGCGATCGTGGGGCGCCCGAACGTCGGCAAGTCCTCCATCGTGAACGCGCTGCTCGGCGAGGAGCGCATGGTGGTGGAGGCCGAGGCCGGCACCACCATGGACGCGGTGGATTCCGTGTGGCGCACGCCCGAGGGCGAATACGTGCTCGTGGACACCGCGGGCATCCGGCGGCAGGCCCACTTCGGGGACGAGGCGGAGTTCTTCGCCACGCTGCGCGCGCTGCACGCGCTCGAACGCGCCGACGTGGCGCTGCTGGTCGTGGACGCGACCCAGGGTTTCCAGCGGCAGGAGGCGCGGCTCGCGCACCACGCGCTCGACGCCGGTTGCTCGGTGCTGCTGCTCTACAACAAGTGGGACCTGATCGAGGAACGCGAGGCGGCGTGGAAGCGCACCCTCACCGAGCGCCGCGAGCGCTACCCGACGCTCGAGGACCTGCCGGCGATGCCGCTCTCGGCCACCGAGAAGCTCCACCTCGGCCGGCTGTCCGGCGCGCTCCGGAAGCGCGTCGAGGAACACTCGCGCCGCATCCCGACGTCGGAGCTGAACGACTGGCTCGCGGGCGTCCAGAAGCAGCGCCAGGCGCCGGCCACCTCCTCGGGCCGCGCTCCCCGGATCTACTACCTGACCCAGACCGGCACGCGCCCGCCGGAGTTCACGCTGTTCGTGAACGCCCCGTCGCGCCTGTCCGAAAACTACCGGACCTTCCTCGCGTCGCGCTTCCGCGAGCACTTCGATTTCCGGGGCACGCCGGTTCGCATGAGGTTCCGCAAGAGTGACTGACGCCGCGGCTCCTCCCGGCCTCCCGGCGCCGCTGGCGGCCCTCGCGGTCGCGGCGCTCGGCTACCTGTGCGGCGCACTTCCCTTCGGCCTGTGGATCGGCCGGGTGTTCCGCGGCGTGGACGTGCGGACGCTCGGCTCGGGAAACCTCGGCGCCACCAACGTCTATCGCTCGCTGGGGCGCGGGCTCGGGCTCCTCACGCTGGTGCTCGACGCCCTGAAAGGCGCGGCGCCGGTGTGGATCGCGCCGGGGATCCCCGGCGCGGCCGCGCTGCCCGGCGGCGCGGACGGCGCCCCGGTGCTCGCCGGGCTCACGGCGGTGGCGGGACACGTGTGGACCGTGTTCGCGGGGTTTCGCGGGGGCAAGGGGGTGGCGACCGCGGCCGGCGTGCTGCTGGCGCTGAGCCCGGCGGCCTTCGGCGTCTTCGCCGCGGTGTTCGTGGCCACGGTCGCGATCACCCGGTACATTTCCCTCGGCTCGATGCTGGGCTCGCTGGCTTTCGCGGCGGCGCTGGCGTGGCCATGGCCCCGCGGGCTCGGGTCGCCCAGGTTCCTGTTCGGCGTGGCGATCGCGGCGCTGGTGATCCTGCGTCACCGCGAGAACCTCGCGCGCCTCGTGCGCGGCACGGAGCGCCGTTTCACCTTTCGGGGAGGTTCGGGATCGTGAACCGGGTGTGCGTGCTCGGGGCGGGATCGTGGGGGACGACGCTGGCGGTCCACCTGGCGGAGGCCGGCCATTCGGTGGCCGTGTGGGGCAACGATCGGGCCGAGCTGGCCGACCTCGCGGAGCATCGGGAGAATCGGAAGTTTTTGGCTGGCATTCGCCTGCCGGAGGCGGTTAAGGTTCAGCCGGAACTGAAGGAGGCGCTCGCCGGCGCCGAGTTCACCCTCTTCGTCGTCCCCTCGCAGGCGGTGCGGGAAGTTGCGGAGCGGGTGCGGGCCGCGGGCCATTGGGGTGTGCCGGTGAGCGCCTCCAAGGGACTCGAACAGGGCACGCTCGCGCGCATGAGCGAGGTGATCGCGGGGGGCCTCGGGGACGCGGCGCCGGTGGTGCTGACCGGGCCGAGTCACGCCGAGGAGGTGAGCCGCGGCATCCCGACCATCGTCGTGGCGGCGTGCCGGGAGCGGGTCCGGGCGGAGGCGGTGCAGCAGCTGTGCGCGACCGCGAGGTTCCGGGTCTACACCAACGACGACGTCGTCGGGTGCGAGGTCGGGGCGGCGCTCAAGAACGTGATCGCGATCGCGGCGGGGGTGTGCGACGGGCTCGGCTACGGCGACAACACCAAGGGCGCGCTGCTGACGCGCGGCCTCGCCGAGATCGCCCGGCTCGGCGTCGCGATGGGCGGACGGCGCGAGACGTTTTTCGGGCTGACCGGGATGGGCGACCTGATCACCACGGCGATGAGCCGGCACAGCCGCAACCGCCACGTGGGGGAGCGGCTGGGCCGGGGCGAGAGCCTCGAGCAGGCGCTCGGGGCGATGTGGATGGTGGCCGAGGGCGTTCACACCGCCCGGGCGGCCCGCGAGCTGGGAAGGCGGCACGGCGTGGAGATGCCGATCGCCGAACAGGTGTGCGCGCTGCTGTTCGAGGGCCGCACGCCGCTGGAAGCGATGGGAGCGCTGATGGCGCGCGATCTCAAGCGTGAAGCGTAGCCCGGACCGGGCGGCCCCGCGCGGGCGGCCCGGCGGGCCCGAACCAGGGGAGGGCATCGTGACGCCGGCGCGATCGGATCACGAGATCGACAGCAAGCTCTACCGCTCGATCAGCGAAGTGAGCGAGATGCTCGACGTGAAGCCGCACGTGCTCCGCTACTGGGAGACGCAGTTCGGCATGCTGCGGCCGCGCAAGAACCGCGCGGGAAACCGCGTGTACCGGCCGGAGGACCTGAAGGTCCTGTTCCGCATCCGCGAGCTGCTCTACGAGCGGCGCTTCACCATCGAGGGCGCCCGCAAGCGCATCCTCGACGAGCGCAAGGAATCCCCGGCGCAGGTCGAGATGGGCTTCGCCGACGCGGAGCGCAAGCTGATCCTCGGGGAAATCAAGCACGACCTCCAGCAGCTGCTCGCGAAGCTGCGCGACCGGCAGGCGGCGCGGGCCTGAGGGATTTCCGGCGGCGCGCCCCGGCGTCTTGCGCGGCGGGCGGCAACCGCCTAGATTCGCGGTCCCTTGGGTCGGGGCGTAGCGCAGCCTGGTAGCGCACCTGCATGGGGGGCAGGTGGTCGCTGGTTCAAATCCAGTCGCCCCGACCATTTTCTTCAGGCCGGCCGCGCCCGCCTCGAGCCGCACGCCCATGCTGACCCTTCTGGCTCTCCGTCTCGCCGACCTCGCCGTGCGCGTCCTGCCGCCCGCGGGGGCACGGAGGCTCGCCATCGCGATCGCGCGCCTGGCCTTCGCGCTCCACGTGCCGGCCCGGGACCGGGCCCGTGAGAACTTCAGACGGCTCCTCGCGGGCCGTCCCGCGCGCGAGACCGACCGCTGCGCGCGCGAATCCTTCGAGCATTTCGCGCTCACCGTGGTGGACTTCCTGCGGCTGGCCCGGCTCGGGCCCGAGGAGGTGAGCGGCGAGGTCGAGGTTCGCGGACACCGCCACCTGGAGGACGCGCGGCGCTCCGGACGTGGGGTCATCGTCCTGTCGGTGCACGCCGGGAACTGGGAGTGGGGTGCGGCGTACCTGAGCGCGCTCGGCGAGCGGGTGCACCTCGCCGCCCGCGCGCAGGGCGCGCCGCCCCTCGAGCGCTGGTTCGCGGGGCGGCGCTCGCGCCACCGCATCACCCGCCTCGACGAGCGTCCGCTGTGGCCCGCGGCGGCCCGCGCCCTGCGGCGCCGCGAATGGGTGGCGATCATGGGGGACCGCGTGCCGCGCGGCGAACGGGACTCGGTGTGCGCGTGGGCCGCCGCACTGGCGCGCCGCACCGGTGCCGTGATCCTCCCGGCGCTCATGCTGCGCCGCCCCGAGGGCGGCTACGCGGCGTGCTTCGAGGCGCCGCTCGCGCCGCACGAGTGCCTGGCCGGCGGGCTCCGCGAGCGGGTGCGGCCCCACCTCGAGGGCCGGCCCGGGCAATGGCTGGCGTTCGATCCGATCCCCGGCGGCATGCTCTGATGCGGGTGGCGGCCCTGATCCCCGCCTACCAGGCCGCGCGCCACCTCGGCGACGTGCTGGCCCGGCTCCGCCGGCTCGAGGCGCCCCCCGACGTGATGGTGGTGGACGACGGATCGGGCGACGGCACGCACGCGGTGGCCGAGGCGGGAGGGGCCCGGGTCGAGCGGTTCGGCGAAAACCGCGGCAAGGGTCACGCGCTGCTCGCCGGCTTCGCCGCGCTGCGCGACTACGACGCGGTGGTGACGCTCGACGCCGACGGCCAGCACCCGCCCGAGAGCTTCCCGGAGTTCGTCGCGGCCGCCGGGCGCGGCGCCGACCTGGTGCTCGGCGCCCGCGGCCGCACCGCCGACATGCCGGCGAGCCGCCGCTTCGCCAACGCGTTCTCCTCGGGCTGGACCTCGGCGCTGGCCGGGCAGCCGGTCTCGGACAGCCAGTGCGGCTACCGTCTCTACCGCCGGGCCGTGCTCGAGCGCACGCCCCTCACCGCGGGACGCTACGAGTTCGAGACCGAAATCGTGGTGCGGGCGGCGCGCCTCGGGTTCCGTCTCGCCGAGATCCGGATCCCGACCGTCTACGGCGAGGAGAAGAGCCAGATCCACGCCCTGCGCGACGTTCCGCGCATCGTCGGCGTGATGGTGCGCCTCACGCTGGAGGGCGTCGCGCCTCCCGCGGCGATGCGCGCGGCCGGGCGGCGCCCGTGATCATCCTGCTCACCAACGACGACGGGATCTTCGCTCCCGCGCTGCTGGCCCTGCGGGAGGCGCTCGCGCCGCTCGGGCAGGTGGTCACGGTGGCGCCCGACCGGGACCAGAGCGCGACGTCCCACTCCCTCACGCTCCACCGCCCCTTCCGCATCCACCGCCACGACGAGACCACCTTCAGCGTGGACGGCACGCCCACCGACTGCGTGGTGTGCGCCTACTACGGCCTGCTCGACCGCCGGCCGGACATGGTGATTTCCGGCATCAACCACGGGCCCAACATGGGCGAGGACGTCTTCTACTCGGGAACCGTGGCCGCGGCGATCGAGGGCACGCTGCAGGGAGTGCCCTCGATCGCCGCGTCGCTGGTGACGCGCGAGCGCACCGACTTCGTGGAGCCCGCCGCCTTCGTGGCGCGGCTCGCCGGCCGGGTCGCGGCGCGGGGGCTCGGGCCCCGGCGCCTGCTCAACGTCAACATCCCGCACCGCCCATGGGAGGAGATCGCCGGCGTGGCCGTCACCCGGCTCGGAAGCCGCAAGTACCGGGACACGCTGGTGCGCAAGGTGGATCCGCGCGGCCGGGACTACTACTGGATCGGGGGCGAGGACCCGGTTTGGGAGCCGCGCCCGGGAACCGACTTCCACGCCGTCCACGACGGGTGGATCTCGGTCACGCCGCTGCGGCTCGACCTCACCGACGACGGGGCGCTGGCCGAGCTCGACGACTGGGAGATCCTCAAGTGAGCCCGGCCGAGGCGGGACCCGAGGGTGACGTCTACGCGACCGCCCGGCGCCGCATGGTCGAGGATCAGCTGGTGGGGCGCGGCATCCGGGACGCCCGCGTGCTGGAGGCGATGGGCGCCGTGCCCCGCCACCGCTTCGTGGACGGCGCCTTCCTCAACCGGGCCTACGGTGACCACGCGCTGCCCACTGCCGAGGGCCAGACCATCTCGCAGCCCTGGATCGTGGCGCGCATGCTCGAGCTGGCGCGGCTGGAACCGGGGCAGCGCGTGCTCGAGATCGGCACCGGGAGCGGCTACCAGACGGCGCTGCTCGCCCGGCTGGTGGATCGGGTCTTCACGGTGGAGCGGGTGGCCTCGCTGCTCCGCGCGGCGCGGACGCGCCTCGACGCGATGGGGGCGAGCAACGTCGCGTACCGTCACGGCGACGGCAGCCTCGGCTGGCAGGAGTATGGACCCTATGCTAGGGTCCTCGTCGCCGCGGCCGCGCCCCGGGTACCCGACGCGCTTCGCACGCAGCTCGAGGATCACGGGCTGCTCGTCCTCCCGGTCGGCGGCCCCCGGATCCAGCATCTCGAGGTGTGGCAGAGAGCGCCGGGGGACCGCTGGACGCACCAGCGGCACGGGGAGTGCCGATTCGTTCCCCTGCTGGGACGGGACGCATGGCAGGGCGAACCGTGAAAATCCTACCGGCCGTATCCGCGCCCCCGGCGACCGCGCCGGGACCGTGGGTTCGGCCGGACCTGCGGTCGGGGCGTAGCGCAGCCTGGTAGCGCACCTGGTTCGGGACCAGGGGGTCGGAGGTTCAAATCCTCTCGCCCCGACCAT
>CAZIVR010000011.1:0-56498 GCA_964542745.1 uncultured bacterium | reverse complement strand
TTAAAAGGCAGGTGCTCTACCGACTGAGCTAACGGGTCCCCTGAACGTGCGTGCATGGCGGCCGGGTCCGGCCGCTCCCGCGCAACGCCGGGCGCGGACCTTAGCCGCGCCGCAACCCGGCGGCAAACCCGGGGCGATTTGCATTGACCGGGGGCGGCCCGGGGGAGTTTCATGCGGATGGCCCCCCTCCGGATGGCCCCGCTCGCGGGAAACGGAGTTTCGAATCGAGTCGGCGTGGCGGACGGGACCGAACCCAAGAGGTGCCTCCGTGCGCCACCGAGCTGCCGCCCCGCGCGGCATCCCCCCGCTCGTCCTCCTGCTCCTGCTCGCCTCCGCGGCGCGCGCCGACCAGGGCGCGCTCCGGTTCGATCCCGACGGGCTCGTGGTTCCGGCCGCGCCGCCCGCGCTCGTCCCGCACGGGCTCTCGGGCCCGCTCCTCGTCTCGGTGGACGTGATGCCCGGGGATCCCGAAAACACGGTCCCGGCGGGGACCGAGGAGGGACTTCCGGTCGCGATCCTCTCGAGCCCGTTCTTCGACGCCACCACGGTGGACCCCGCGAGCCTGACGCTCGGCGGCGCCGCGGCGGCGCGCTCCGCGGGCGGCCGGCCCGTCGTGCGCCGGCTCGACGTGGACGGCGACGGCCGGGACGACCTGGTGGCGCAGTTCGACGCGCGCGCCGTCGCGGTGGACGGCGCGGGCACGGTCACGCTGCGCGGCCTGATCCTTTCCGGCCCCGAGATCGAAGGTAGCGACGTGCTCCACTTCCGCTCGCCCGGGGGCCTCGAAGAGGTCGGGCTCGGCCGATCGGGCCCGGCCCGCCGCGATCCCGGGCTCGCGGTGCGCGTCTCGCCCAACCCCGCGCGCGGTCCGCTCACGATCGAACTCGCCTCGCCGCGCGCCGGGGAGGCGACCGCGGAACTGCTCGACGTCGCGGGGCGGCGCCTCGAGCGCCGCCGCGTGGAGGCGGGTGCCGCGGGGCTCCGGACCCGCTTCGAATGGTCGCGCCCCCTCGAACCGGGATGCTACGTGGTGCGGGTCACGCAGGGCGGCCGCACCGTCACGCGCACGGTCGCCGTGGTGCGCTGAACCGGGCCAAGGGGCCCCGCGCTTCCCGGGCGCGGCGCGATCAATTCGCGCGCGCCACCTCGGATTCGCGGCCCGCGCCGACCGAGACCCGCTCCACCGGCACGCCGCACTCGCGCTCGACCCACTCCAGGTAGCGGCGCGCGGCCGCGGGCAGGTCGCTCCAGCGGCGCGCCTCGCGCGTGGAGGTCTTCCAGCCCTCGAACGCCCGCCACACCGGGCGGCACGCCGCGAGCCCGCCGGCCGAGGGCAGCTCGCGCGTCGTCCCCTCGGGGGTCTCGTAGGCTTCGGCCGCGCGGATCTCGTCGAAGCCGTCGAGCACGTCGAGCTTGGTGACCACCAGCCCGTCGAGCCCGTTGACGCGCGCCGCGTAGCGGAGCGCGGGCAGGTCCAGCCAGCCGCAGCGGCGGGGCCGCCCGGTGGTGGCGCCGTACTCCTCGCCCGCCTCGCGCAGTCGCGCGGCCTCGGCCTCGGGCATCTCGGTCGGGAAGGGACCGTGCCCGACCCGCGTGGCGTAGGCCTTGGTCACGCCGAGCACGCGGTCCACCGCCCGGGGCCCGAGCCCCACGCCGAGCGGCGCGCCGGCGGCGCTCGCCGGCGACGAGGTCACGTAGGGATAGGTGCCGTGGTCGAGGTCGAGCAGCGTGCCCTGCGCCCCCTCGAGCAGGACGCTCCGGCCCTCGCGGAGCGCCCCGTGCAGCTCGCGGGAGACGTCCGCGACCATCGGGCGGAGCCACGCCACCGCGGGTTCGAGCTCGCGGAGGATCGCCGCGCCGGACATCGCGCGCAGCGACTCGGCCCCCGGGAATTCGCGGCGCAGCAGGGCCAGGTTGCGGTCGGCGCCGGCCACGAAGCGCCCGGCGTCGAACAGGTCCTCGACCCGCAGGCCCACGCGGGCCGCCTTGTCGCGGTAGGCGAACCCGATCCCGCGCCCGGTGGTGCCGATCGCGCCCGGGCCCTGCTCCGCCACCGCCTCCACCGCGCGGTGGTACGGCAGGATGAGGTGGGCGGCCGGGCTCACGCCGAGGCGCGGCCGCGCGTCCACCCCGAGCGCCTCCAGCGCCTCCACCTCGCCGCGAAAGCGCGCGAGGTCCATCACCACCCCGTTCCCGACCAGGTTGCGGGTCGCGGGGCTCAGGATCCCCGAGGGCACCAGGTGCAGCACCAGCGTGCGACCCTCGTGGATCACGCTGTGGCCGGCGTTGGGACCGCCCTGGTAGCGCGCGACGAAATCGGAGCCCGCGGCGAGGGCGTCCACGATCTTGCCCTTGCCCTCGTCCCCCCACTGCGCCCCCACCACCACCGTGCACGGCACGCCGAGCCTCCTCTCGCCGAAGCGCGCGGCACGCTAGCAAATGCGGGCGGGCGCGCCAACGCGGCCCGCGCGGGCTCAGACGCGGCGCGCGAGCAGGAGCGTCACGTCGTCGGCCGGTCCGTGCTCGCCCTCGAAGGCGCGCACCTCCCCGGCCACGCTCCGCACCAGATCCCCGCAGGACCGCCCCGCGCCGCGCCGCAGCGCGGCCAGCAGGCGCTCCTCGCCCCACAGTTCCTGGCCGGGCCCCGCACCCTCGGTGACGCCGTCGGTGTAGAGCGCGAGCAGGTCGCCGGTCCGAAACGCGGCGCGCCCGGCCTCGTAGGGCGCCCCGGGCATCACGCCGAACATCAGGCCGCCGGCCTCGAGCGTCGCGCTCGATCCGTCGGCCGAGAGCAGCAGCGGCGGGTTGTGGCCGGCGTTCACGTAGTCGAGCGTCCCCGCGCGCACGTCGGCGAAGGCGAGGAACGCGGTGACGAACTTGCCCATCTCCACGCTGCGCAGCAGGAAGTCGTTGAGGTGCCCGGCCAGCGCCACCGGGTCGCGCCCGGCGAGGTCCTGGCTCATCAGCGACGCGCGGAAGCCCGACATCAGCAGCGCCGCCGGCACCCCCTTGCCCGAGACGTCGGCGATCACCAGCAGCACGCGGCCGCCGCCGAGATCGAGGTGGTCGTAGTAGTCGCCGCCCACCTGCCGCGCGGGATCGTAGTGCCCCGCCACCTCGAGGCCCTCCACGCTCGGGGGCCCGGCCGGGAGGAGCCGCGACTGGATCTGGCGGGCCAGCGCCAGCTCGTTCTCGAGCCGGCCGCGCTCGATCTCGAGCTCGCGCGAGCGCTCGAAGCCGGCGATCGCCTGGTTGAAGGCCCCGGCCACGCTCCACAGGTCGTCTTCGCCGCGGACCTCGATGCGATGCGAGAGGTCGCCGGCCTCGAGCCGGGCCGCCCCTCCCTGCAGCGCGCGGATCGCCGCGGTGATGCTGCGCGCGAGGCCCGCCACCATGACGAAGTCGAAGATCGCCACCATCAGCACCAGCGCGGTGAGCCCGAGGATGAGCATGATCGGGAGCACCGTGAACGGATTGTCGCGGAAATTGCGGTAGAGGCCCATGAGCGCGGCGGCGGGATCCACGCGCGCGCTGATCAGCGCCCGCGTGCTCCGCCACTTCGTGCCGGTCCACGAGAGCCCCGGGACCAGCGCGTGGCCGTCCACCAGGAAGTTCTCGCCGGGACCGCCGACCGGCTGGCCCGCCACGGAGACCCCGCGGGGGCGCGCGGCGGCGTCCGCCCGCACCGCCGAGTCGGGCAGCCCGAGCCGGCGCAGCACGCGGCGGGCGCGTTCGAGATCCGCCGAGTCGCGCGGGGTCATCGCGGGTGCCGGGGCTCCGGGCTCCGCCGGGCTCCCCGCGCCGGTCACCGAGACCAGCCGCTCGCCGCGCACCACCAGGTCCCGGAGCGCCACCACCACGCGGGTGCCCGAGACCGCCGAGGGCCCGCCGAGCAGCAGGGATTCCGCGTCCACCAGCGCGACCGCTCCGCGCGTGGAGTCCGCCGGGTCGAGCCGCGCGGCGCCGAAGCGGGCGCGCCCGTCCGCCCCCACGATCCCGGACTCGGGAAGCCGCCCGAGCGAGTCCAGCCAGGCCGCGTAGCGGCGCTCGCCGGGGAGCGAGTCCCCGAGCAGCCGGCGCCACTCGCCGCGTTCCCGCAGCCACACCCGCGCGTCGCTCCAGTCGCGGCCCCGGCTCGACAGCCGCGAGCGGGCCGCCCCCTCCGCCGCCGGGCCAGCGGCGAGCACCTCGCCGAGCGCGGAGCGGAGGAGCCGGCCCTCCACCTCGAGGGCGCGCGAGGCGACCATCGCGCGATCCGCGTTCACGCCGAGCACCGTGGTGAAGGTCCACAGCCCGCCGAGCAGCAGGAGCGGGACCGCGACCACCAGCACGTGCGACAGCGCGAGGCGGCGGCCCACGGTGCGGACCCCGAGGCTGGGATCGCGGATGAACGCGCGGAACAGCGCGAAGGTCCCGAGGAAGAGGTAGAAGCGCGTCACCATCACCAGCCAGCGCGACGCCCCGAGCGCGGCCGCGCCGGCTCCCCGCTGGAGCCCCTCCTCCGGGGAGCGGGCCCCGAGCCCGAGCGCGAAGAGGAGCGCGAAGGCGAGCGCGAGCCCGAGCCGCGCCCGGGTGGACAGCGCGCCGGTCCAGCGGAACGAAAAGAGCGCGAGGGCGGCGGTGACCGCCGAGACCTGGATCGAGAACGGCGCGACGGCGAGCGCCACGGCGGCGAGGATGGCGCGCGTCACGAGGTCGCGCTTGCGGGCCCCGACGGCGAGCAGGCGCGCGAGCCCCGCCCACGCCGCGAGCCCCGCGACGAGGGCCAGCGCGACCCGGTGCCCGGGGGCCTCGCCGTCCGGGGCGGCGTGGAACAGGCGCAGCATGGCGGTCTGGATCGCGGCGCCCGCCAGCAGCAGTCCGATCGCGGCCCGCCGCGCGGCGGCGCCGGGCGCCCGGCCGCGCGCGTGCGCCTCGAGCGCCACGGCGGCGACGGCGAGCGCGAGGAGCAGGGCCATCGCGGGGCCTACGGCGAGAGGCGCGCCAGCTCGGCGAGCACGAGGTCGGCGGCCTCGAGGCCGGCGCGAACCTGCGCCTCGCGGGTCGAGGCGCCGAGGTGCGGCGTGGCGAGCACCTGCGGCAGCGCGAGCAGCGGGCTCTCCCCGGGCGGCTCGGTCTCGAACACGTCGAGGATCGCCCCGCGCGGGCGGCCCGCGAGCAGCGCCGCGTGCAGCGCGGCCTCGTCCACCACGCCCCCGCGCGCCGCGTGGACCAGCACCGCGTCCTCGCGCATGCGGGCCAGCTCGGCCGCACCCACGAGCCCGCGCGTCTCCGGCGAGAGCGGCAGGTGGAGCGAGACGAACTCCGCGCGCGCCAGCAGCCCGTCGAGGGCGTCGCGCTCCACCCATTCGAACCCGGCCGGCCACTCGGCGAGCAGCGGGTCGCAGGCCGAGACCTCCATGCCGAAGGCGCGCGCGCGCACCGCCACCTCGCGCCCGATGCGGCCGAATCCCACGAGCCCGAGCGTCCGGCCGGCCAGCTCCCGGCCCGCCCAGCGGGACTTCTCCCAGCGGCCGGCGCGCAGGTCGGAGGCCGCGGGCACCAGGTGGCGCTCGTAGGCGAGCATCAGGCCCAGCGTGAGCTCGGCCACCGAGACCGCGTTGGCGGCGGGCGTGTTGCGCACCACCACCCCGCGCGCGCGCGCCGCCGCGAGGTCCACGTTGTCGAGCCCGGTTCCGGCCCGCACCACCACGCGCAGGGAACCGGCCCCGGCGATCACCTCGGCGGTGACGCGGGTGGCGCTGCGGATCACCAGCGCGGCGCAGCCCTCGAGCGCCGCGACCAGCGCGGGACCCGCGAGGCCGCGCCGCTCGACCACCTCGTGCCCGCCGCCGCGCAGGCGCTCGACCGCCGCCGCCTCGAGCGCGTCGGAGACGAGGATCCTCACGCCGAGTGCCAGGCGGCCTCGGCCGCCGCGGGCGCTCCCGACGCGGGGCGGCCGAGCGCCGCCACGCACTCCTCGAGGGCCGCGGCCACCGTCCGGATGTCGTCGAGCGTGTAGCCGCCCATGTGCCCGACGCGGATCATCGTCCCCTTGAGCCGGTCCTGTCCCCCGGCGACCACGAGGCCGTGGACCTCGCGCAGGCGCTTCACGATCGCGCCGGCCTCGACGCCTTCGGGCGGCACGAGGGCCGTGACCGCGTTCGACGGGCTCGAGGAGAACACGCGGAAGCCGAGCGCCGTGCCCGCCGCGCGCGCCGCGCGCGCGAGCCTCGCGTGGCGCTCGTGCACGCGCCCGAGGCCTTCCTCGGCGATCATCGCCAGCGCCTCCTCGAGGGCGAGCACCAGCCCGACCGCGGGCGTGAACGCCGTCTCGCCCTGCGCGACGCCCTTGCGGGCCTTGCGGAGGTCGAAGTAGAAGCGCGGCGGCCGCGGGCCTTCGAGGAGCGGCGCCGCCCAGGGCGCGAGGCTCACGGTCGCGAGCCCCGGCGGCAGCATCAGCCCCTTCTGGGATCCGCACACCACCACGTCCACGCCCCACGCGTCCTGTTCGAGCGGGTGCACGCCGAGGCTGGTGACCGCGTCCACCACCAGCGCGCGCCCGCGGCTCCGGCACGCCGCGGCGAGCGCGCGCACGTCGTGGAGCGCGCCGGTCGAGGTCTCGCTGTGCGTGGCGAAGACGCGGGTGAGGCCGGGATCGGCGTCGAGCCGCCGTGCCGCCTCGGCGACGTCCACCGCGCTCCCCCACTCGACGTCGAGGACCTCGGCGCCGAGCCCGTACGCCTTGAGGATCGCCGCCCAGCGCTCGCCGAACTTGCCGCCCGCGATCACCAGCGCCCGGTCCTCGGGGCCCACGAGGTTCACGACGGCCGCCTCCATGGCGCCGGTGCCGGAGGCGGCCAGCACCATCACGTCGCCCGCGGTGCGATGGAGGTCGCGCAGGCTCCCGGTCACCCGGCGCAGCGTGTCGCGGAACCCCTCGGTGCGGTGGTGCGGCTGCGGGGCGCCGAGCGCGCGCAGGATGCGCGCCGGCACCTCGACGGGCCCGGGCGTGAAGAGGCGGAGGGTCATCGCGGCGCGGCCCCCGCGCTCAGTGCGCGTACTGCGCGTTCGGGTCCGTGCCCTTGGGCGGAACTTCCGCCGCGGGGCCCGCAGGGATCGGCCGCTCGAGCGCGCGCTCGAGCACCTGGTCCATCGAGTCCACCAGCACGAACTCGACCGACGCGCGCACGTCCTCGGGCAGCTCGACGAGGTCCTTCTCGTTGGCCCGCGGGACGAGCACCGTGGAGATGCCGGCGCGGCGGGCCGCCACCGCCTTCTCGTTCAGGCCGCCGATCGGGAGCACCGTGCCCCGCAGCGTGATCTCGCCGGTCATGGCGATTTCCGAGCGGGTCGGGATGCCGGTCAGCGCGCTCACCAGCGCGGTGGCGATGGTGATGCCGGCCGAGGGGCCGTCCTTGGGCATGGCCCCCTCGGGCACGTGCACGTGGATGTCGATGTCGCGGTAGAACCACTTCTCGAGGCCGAGCCGCCGGGCGCGGGCGCGCGCGTAGGAAAGCGCCGCCTGCCCGGATTCGCGCATCACGTCGCCGAGCTTCCCGGTGAGCTGGAGCTCGCCCTTGCCGGGCAGGATCGAGACTTCGATGGTGAGCAGGTCGCCGCCGGTCTCGGTCCACGCCAGCCCGTTGGCCACGCCGATCCGCTCCTTGCGCTCGACCGGGGAGTCGAGGAAGCGCGTCGGCCCGAGGAACTTTTCGAGGTTGGCGGGCGTGATCGTGACCTTGCGGCGCAGCGCGCCCTCGGCCTTCTTCTTGGCCACCTTGCGGCACAGGCCCGCGATCTCGCGCTCGAGGTTCCGGACCCCGGCCTCGCGCGTGTAGCGGTTCACCATCGCGAGCAGCGCGGCGTCCCCGGCCTTGACCTCCCGCGGCTGGAGCCCCGCCGCCTGGATCTGCTTGGGGAGCAGGAAGCGCTTCGCGATCTGCACCTTCTCGCCGTCGAGGTAGCCGGGCAGCCGAACCACCTCCATGCGGTCCTGCAGCGCGGGCGGGATCGAATAGAGCGAGTTGGCGGTGCAGATGAACATCACCTGCGAGAGATCGAAGTCCACCTCGAGGTAGTGGTCGTTGAAGGTGTGGTTCTGCTCGGGATCCAGCACCTCGAGCAGGGCCGCGGCCGGGTCGCCGCGGAAGTCGGCGCCGAGCTTGTCCACCTCGTCGAGCAGGAACACCGGGTTGCGCGACCCCGCGCGGCGCAGGCTCTGGATCACGCGCCCGGGCAGCGAGCCGATGTAGGTGCGCCGGTGGCCGCGGATCTCGGCCTCGTCGCGCACCCCGCCGAGCGCCATGCGCACGAAGCGGCGTCCGAGCGCGCGGGCGATCGAACGGCCCAGCGAGGTCTTGCCCACGCCCGGCGGCCCCACGAAGCACAGGATCGGGCCCTTGTTCTTGCCGGAGAGCTTGAGCACCGCGAGGTACTCGACGATGCGCTCCTTGACCTTGCGCAGCCCGAAGTGGTCCTCGTCGAGGATCTTCTCCACCTCCGCGATTTCGACCCGGTCGCGCGTGACCTTGCGCCAGGGCAGCGCCACCAGCCAGTCGAGGTAGTTCCGCACCACCGTGGCCTCGGGCGACATGAAGCTCATCTTGGAGAGGCGGTCCAGCTCCTTGGCGGCGCGCGCGCGCACCTCGCGCGGCATGCGCGCCTTCTTGATCGCGGCCTCCATCTCCTCGATCTCGCTGGCGAACTCGTTCTGGTGCCCCAGCTCCTTGCGGATCGCCTTGAGCTGCTCGTTGAGGTAGAACTCCTTCTGGTTCTTGTGCACCTGCGAGCGCACCTGCCCCTCGAGCTTGCGCTCGAGCTTCACGATCTCGAGCTCCCCGCCCAGCACGTCCCCCAGCCGCTTGAGCCGCTCGCCCGGCCCCGGGGCCTCGAGCAGCTTCTGCTTGACCGGCACCTTGACCAGCAGGTGCGCCGACAGCGTGTGGGCGAGCGTCACCGGGTCGGTGATGTTGCCCGCGGTGAGCGGCACCTCGTCGGGGATCCGGCGGTTGAGGTGGGCGTACTCGTTGAAGAGCGTGAGGACGTGGCGCATCTGGGCTTCGACCTCGGCGCCCTCGGCGGGCGCCTCGGCGAGCTGGGCCACGCGCACCGTGTAGTACTGGTTGGACCAGTGGAAGCGCTCCACCCGGCAGCGGCACAGGCCCTCGACCAGCACCCGCATCGTGCCGTCCGGGAGCCGGAACAGCTGCAGCACCCGCACCACGGTGCCGACCGCGTAGAGCTCCTCGTGCGACGGGTCGGCCACCTCGCTGTTCTTCTGGGCGGTCACGAACAGCATGCGGTCCTGCGCCACCGCCCGCTCGATCGCGTGGATCGAGGGCAGGCGCCCGACCAGCAGCGGGATCGTCATGTAGGGGAACACCACGACGTCGCGCAGCGGCAGCAGCGGCAGCCGGTCGCGGAACGAGAAGGTCTCGTCGCCGCGCTGGACGGTGAGGGTGCGGACCGGCTCGCGGCGGCCCGCGGCGGCCGGGCGCCGGGCGGCCGCGGGCTCGCGGCGCCCCTCGGCGGGCGGCGCGGCCTCTCCGGACTCGGGGCTGCGGCGCTTCGGGGTGCGAGGCGTTCGGGGCGTGCGGGTCAAGCGGTTCTCCTTGAGGTGCGAAGGTGGAGCGACCGGCGGCAGCATAACGGATGCACGGCGCGACGGGTCAAACGCGGGGCGGGGACTCGCCACCCCACCCGTTGTCGGCAACCCGGGGGCGGAACTCGCGCCCGGGCTCGCGGTTCGCGAGGCGATCCCGGATTCCCTACGTGAAGCGTGCCCGGCGCAGCCGCAGGGAATTCGCGATCACCGAGACCGAGCTGAAGCTCATCGCCGCCGCGGCGAGGACGGGGCTCAGGAGCAGCCCGAAGACCGGGAAGAACACGCCCGCGGCCACCGGCACGCCGAGCGCGTTGTAGAGGAACGCGAAGAACAGGTTCTGGCGAATGTTGCTCATGGTCCGGCGGCTCAGCGCTCGGGCGCGGACGATACCGCGCAGGTCGCCTTTGACGAGCGTCACGTGCGCGCTCTCCATCGCCACGTCCGTGCCTGTGCCCATCGCGATGCCGACCTGGGCACGGGCCAGCGCCGGCGCGTCGTTGATGCCGTCCCCCGCCATGCCGACGAAACGCCCCTCACCCTGCAGCCGCACGACAGCGTCCACCTTCTGGTCGGGCAGCACTTCCGCGACCACCTCGTCGATTCCGAGCCGGCGCGCCACGGCCTCGGCCGTGACCCGGCTGTCGCCCGTCAGCATGACGATCCGGATTCCTTCGCGGTGAAGCAAGCGGATGGCTTCCGGAGTGCTCTCCTTGACGGGATCGGACACGCCGAGCAGCCCGGCGAATCGCCGGCCGGCCGCGAGGAACATCACGGTCTGCCCCTCGGCCCGCATTCGGTCGGCTCGCTCGGGATGATCGCCCAGATCCACGCCCAGATCCTCCATCAGTCCACGGTTCCCGAGCGCGACCTCGCGACCCTCGACCGACCCCCGCACGCCCTTCCCGGTCACGCTCGCGAATCCGGCGACGTCGCCGGGCGTTACGCCCCGGTCACGCGCTCCCGCCACGATCGCCGCGGCCAGGGGATGTTCGCTCGCGCGCTCGAGGCTCGCGGCGAGCCGAAGCAGCTCGTCTTCGGCGCCCGCCTCCGCCGGCGCCACGGCCGTCAGCCGGGGCTTTCCCTCGGTGAGGGTTCCGGTCTTGTCCACGACCAGCGTGTCCACCTTGCGCAGGGTCTCGATCGCCTCGGCGTTCCGGAACAACACGCCCATCGTGGCGCCACGGCCGGTCGCCACCATGATGGACATGGGGGTGGCGAGCCCGAGTGCGCAGGGGCATGCGATGATCAGCACGGCGACGGCGTTGATGAGCCCGTGGGCGAGCCGGGGCTCGGGTCCTGCCATCGCCCAGATCGTGAACGTGAGCAGGGCCACCACGACCACGATCGGGACGAAGGTGCCCGAGACGACGTCCGCGAGCTTTTGGATCGGCGCCCGGCTCCGCTGCGCTTCGGAGACCATCGCCACGATGCGAGCGAGCAGCGTGTCGGCGCCGACCTTCTCGGCCCGCATCACGAGGCCACCGGTAGCATTCACGGTGGCGCCGACCACGCGGTCCCCCGGGCCCTTCCGGACCGGGATCGGCTCCCCCGAGACCATGGACTCGTCCACCGAGCTCGTGCCCTCCAACACGGCACCATCCACCGGGATCTTCTCGCCCGGGCGTACGCGCAACCTGTCGCCCACGCGCACCGCCTCCAGCGGAACGTCCTCCTCACTTCCATCCGCACCGATGCGGCGCGCCGACTTGGCCGCCATCCCGAGGAGTTTTCGGACCGCGGCCCCGGTCTGGGTGCGCGCGCGGATTTCGAGCACCTGTCCGAGCAGGATGAGCGACACGATCACGGCCGCGGCTTCGAAGTAGACCGCGACCTCGCCCTCGACGCCCCGGAAGCCGGCAGGAAAGATGCCGGGCAGGAGCGCGGCCATCAGGCTGTAGCCGTACGCGACCGAGACGCCGAGGCCGATCAGCGTAAACATGTTGAGGCTCCGGTTGCGGACCGACTGCACCGCCCGAACGTAGAACGGCCACGCCGCCCACAGGCACACGGGCGTGGCGAGCGCCAGCTCGAGCCACACGCGAACCCTCGCGGAGAGGATCCGCGAGACCGGCATGCCGGGGAGCATGTCACCCATCGCCACCAGGACCAGAGGCGCGGTCAGCGACGTGGCGATCCAGAATCGCCGCGACATGTCCTCGAACTCCGGATTCACTTCGTCCCCGGCCCAGACCGACCGGGGCTCGAGGGCCATGCCGCAGATCGGGCAGCTCCCGGGAGCCGGCGAGCGGATCTCCGGGTGCATGGGACAGGTGAATTCGGCGGCGGCGGCCGGGGCGGCGGCCCCGGCGGGAAGGGAAGTCCCGGCGTCGAGGAACCGCCCCGGCGCGGACACGAAGCGGGTCCGGCAACCGGCGCTGCAGAAGAAATGCTCGGCTCCTTCGTGCTTCGCGCGATGCGGGGAGTCGCGGGTGACCTTCATGCCGCACACCGGATCCCGGAGCGGCGGCGGCCCCGGCGGATCGACGGGTTCCGATGTTCGAGCCGATTTGTGCACGCGCATGTTCGTCCTCCTCTCCCGCCGCGACCCCGGCGTCCCGACGCGCGGGGCGGTTCGGCCCGGGGGTCGCGCCGTCCCGATTACCGCGGCCCGCCCCCGGTCCGTTCCTCCGGATTCCCCGACCGCAGCCACACGACGTACGCCCAGAGCGCGTCGAGGTCACCCGGCTGGAGATGCTGGCGGTAGGCGGGCATCCGGAGCGTCGCCCGGTCGAGGAAGAATCTCGCCATCGGATTGCCCTCGAATCGCCGGCTCACGCCGCGCTCCACCCATTCCTCGAATTCGCGGCGGTCGCGCACCAGCTCGGCGAAGTCCTCCCCGTCCCACGCCGGCACGTAGCCCTTGAGCGAGCCGGGATTGGGCCCGGCGAGGCGCCCGCCGGCGCCGTGGCATCCCACGCACCCGAGACCCTCCGCGCGCTCGAGCCCGCGCGCGGCAAGCGCGTTCCCGGGCTCGGGCTCGCCGGAGGCGGCCTTCACGTACGCCACCAGGTCGTCCAGCTGTCGCGCGGCCAGCCGGTCGCCGAAGGCCGGCATGCGGAGCGCGCCCCGGTCCCGTTCCCCTCGCCATGTGGCGCTCTCCCGCTTCCCTTTCGTGACGCCGTCACGGATCCACTCGCGGATCTCCTCCGCGGACCTGGCGTACATCATCACGTCGCCCTCGAAGTTGGGCACGGTGCGGTCGGTGCGGCCCGGGTTGGAGGCGCCGCGGATGCCGCCCGGCCCGTGGCAGGCGAAGCAGCCGGTGCTCTCAGCGAGGCGCCGGCCGCGTTCGGCCGCGGGCAGGCGCGGCCGCAACAGCGCGAACGCGGCGAGACCTCCGAGGAGGCCCGCCGCGATCGCGAACAGCAGCAGCTTTCTCATGGTGCGTCCACGCCGGGCGCGGCACCGCCGCGCACCCGCGGGTGCCGGCTACTTCTTGCCCGGCTCGGGCGCCACCTTGTAGGCCATCACGTCGATGCCCTTCATCCCGCCGCGCGACATCAGCTTGCCGGAGACGGTGACGGTCTTCCCGGCCATTTCCTTGAGCTGGTTGTAGGGATCGGCGTTCTCGTGGTTCATGGTCAGCAGGTAGAGCGTTCCGTCGGCCGCGAGCACGCCCATCGGCATGCCACCGAGGATGCACTTCGTGGCGCAGGAGACGTGCTTGGCGCCGCGAGCCTCGTGACCCAGGTAGCAACCGGTGTCCACGATCTCCCCGGTCACCGACTGCGTCGCGGTCGCGGTGGCGGCCGCGGCCTTGGTCGAGGTTTCGTGCTTGTGGCCCTCGTGGGCGAGGGCGGACGCGGCGGCGAACGACAGGACCGCGGCGACGATCAGGATGGGACGACGCATCATGGTGGGCTCCTCCTCGGGTACTGCGGGGTCGGCGTTGAGAGCGTCGCGGGATGACCTCGGCTCACGACGCGGGCGCGAACGCCTCCCACCATGCGCGCCGGCCGAACGCCGCGCAAGCGGTTTGGCGCGCGGGCGGGCCCGCGCGGGCCAACGCTTGCAAGGGGCTGTCGTTCCCCGGACGAGGCCCTGACCCGGACCCGAAAACGCAGACGCCGGCCCCGTCGAGGGCCGGCGTCCGGGTGACTCCTCGGCTCAGGCTTCCTTGCGCTTCTTCTCGCGCTCGCCGCGGTAGGTGAGCAGCGGGGGCGCGCCCGCCACGATGCACTCGCGCGAGATGGTGCAGCCGATCACGTCGGCGCGCGAGGGGATGTCGTACATCACGTCGAGCATCGCCTCCTCGATCACGGCCCGCAGGCCGCGCGCCCCGGTGCCGCGCTTGATCGCGGCCTGGGCGATGGCCTTGAGCGCGTCCTCGGTGAAGTCGAGGCGCACGCCCTCCATGTCGAGGAACTTCTGGTACTGCTTGGTGATCGCGTTCTTGGGCTCGGTGAGGATCCGGACCAGCGACTCCTCGTCGAGCGAGTCGAGCACGCCCACCACCGGCAGCCGGCCGACCAGCTCGGGGATCAGCCCGTAGCGCAGCAGGTCCTCGGGCTCGACCAGCGACATCATCTCGCCGATGTTCTTGTCCTTCTTGCTCTTGATCGTGGCGCCGAAGCCGAGCACCTTCTGCCCCACCCGCCGCTCGACGATCTTCTCCAGCCCCTCGAACGCCCCGCCGCAGATGAACAGGATGTCCTTCGTGTTCACCTCGATGTACTTCTGCTGCGGGTGCTTGCGGCCGCCCTGCGGCGGCACGTTGGCCACCGTGCCCTCGAGGATCTTGAGCAGCGCCTGCTGCACGCCCTCCCCGGAGACGTCGCGCGTGATCGACGGGTTCTCGCTCTTGCGCGAGATCTTGTCGATCTCGTCGATGTACACGATCCCGTGCTCGGCGTTGACCAGGTTGAAGTCCGCCGACTGGAGCAGGCGCACCAGGATGTTCTCGACGTCCTCGCCCACGTAGCCGGCCTCGGTGAGGCTGGTGGCGTCCACGATCGCGAACGGCACCTTGAGGAACCGCGCGAGGGTGCGGGCCAGCAGGGTCTTGCCGGTGCCGGTCGGGCCGATCAGCAGGATGTTCGACTTCTCGAGCTCCACCTCGCCCGGCGGCGGCGGCGAGAAGATGCGCTTGTAGTGGTTGTAGACCGCCACCGCGAGCGTCTTCTTGGCGCGGTTCTGCCCGACCGCGTACTCGTCGAGGATGCGCTTGATCTCGGCGGGCTTCGGGAGCTGGCCCGACGCCGAGGGCGTCTCGCGCTCGAGCTCGCCCTCGAGGATGTCGTTGCAGAGCTTCACGCACTCGCTGCAGATGTAGACGGAGGGCCCGGACACGAGCCGGGCGACTTCGTCCTGGCCGCGGCCGCAGAACGAGCAGCGGATCGGGTGAGGCGTCGCGATGCGCTTCTTCATCGGGGTCTCCCGGGTGTCCCTAGCGGCGCTTCTCGATGATCTCGTCCACGAGCCCGTAGGCCTTGGTCTCTTCCGCCGACATGAAGAAGTTGCGATCGGTGTCCTTCACGATCCGGTCGATGGGCTGGCCGGTGTGCTTGGACAGGATGCCGTTGAGCTGCTCCTTCATCTTGTTCATTTCCTTCATGTAGATCTCGATCTCGGTCGCCTGCCCCTGCGTGCCGCCCAGCGGCTGGTGGATCATGATCCGAGAGTTGGGCAGCGTCGAGCGCTTGCCCTTGGCGCCGGCCGCGAGCAGCACCGCGGCCATGCTGGCGGCCTGGCCCATGCACAGGGTCGCCACGTCGGGCTTCACGAACTGCATGGTGTCGTAGATGGCGAGCCCGGCCGTGACCATCCCGCCCGGGCTGTGGATGTAGAGGTTGATGTCGCGATCCGGATCCTCGCCCTCGAGGAAGATCATCTGGGCGATCACCAGGTTGGCGATGGTGTCGTCAATCGGCGTGCCGATGAAGATGATGCGATCCTTGAGGAGGCGCGAGTAGATGTCGTAGGCGCGCTCGCCCCGGCCCGTCTGCTCGACCACGATCGGAACCAGACCCATCCGTTTTGCTCCTTCGTTTCCCGCGGGCGCCGAGGCGCCTCCGGGCTATCGCGCCGGGACCACCAGCGGCCCGGCCGCATCGTCCTTGATTTCCGCCAATTCGATCAGCCTGTCCATCGCCTTCCGTTCCACCAGCCCTTCGCGCAGCGCCTCGCGGCGCTCCGCCGACTGGTAGCGGGCCCGGATCTTGGAGGCCTGGCGGGGATCCGCCTGCGCCATCCGGTCGATCTCGGCCGCCACGTCGTCGTCTCCCGCCTCCAGCTTCTCGGCCCTCGCCACCGCGTCGAGCAGCACTTCCCGCTTCAGCGAACGCTCCACTCCCGGCCGGTAGTGCGCCTCGAGTTCGGCGCGGAGCGCGTCGTCCACCGCGCGGCCCTCGGAGGCCTCCGTGATGACGCGGTCCAGCATCCACCCGACCAGCCGTTCCGGCAAATCGATGGGGTTCCGCTGGATCAGGGCGTCGGTCACGGCCGCCTCGGTCTCGCGACGGACCCGCAACTCCTCCTCCCGCTCGAGGTTCTGGCGCACGCGGGCGCGCAGGGCCTCCAGCGTTTCCAGCCGGAACACCTCCCGGGCGAAGTTATCGTCCAGTGGTCGCAGCTTCTTCTCCTGGATTTTCCGGACCCGGACCGCGTAGCGGAAGTGCTTGCCCGCCAGCTCGGGCGAGGGATGGTCGTCCGGGTAGCGGGTTTCCACCGTGCGCTCCTGCCCGGCCACCGCCCCGAGCAGCCCGGCCTCGAGATCGGGCGGCACCGAGGGGTCGCCGAGCGGCACCCGGCGGTTCTTGGCGAGGGTGCCCGCGAGCCGGCGGCCGTTGGCGTCGAGCCGGGTCGAATCGAGCAGCACCAGGTCGCCCTTCTCGGCCGGGCGGTCGAGGTCGGCGAAGATCGCGGCGTCCTCGCGCAGGCCCTCGAGCACGCGCTCGACCGCCTCGTCGGTGATCGGGCGGACCCGCCGGGTCACGGGGAGCCCGCGGTACTCGGCGACCTCCACCTTCGGCCGGACCTCGACCACCGCCTCGAAGCGCAGGGGCTGCCCCGGGGTGAAGCGGACGTTCCGCACCATCGGCGGCACCACCGGATCGAGACGGGCCTCGGCGAGCGCCACGCGCGTCACGCGCGGCAGCACGCTCTCGAAGAACTCCTGCTCGATGTGCTCGGCGAAATTCTGCCGGACCTGGTCGAGCGGGACCTTCCCGCGCCGGAATCCGGGAAGGACCGCGCGCCGCTGGATGGCGCGGGCCAGGGTGTCGAGCTCGGCGTCCACCGTTTCGGTCGGGACTTCCACGTCGAGCGTGTGCTGCCAGGTGCCGGTTTCTCGGACCGAGTGCTTCATGTCGGGATCAGTCTCTCCGGAGTTGGATCGAGGGGCCGCCGCGGCGAGGAAGGTCTGCGAGAGGGGGGATTTGAACCCCCACGAGTTTCCTCACTGGATCCTAAGTCCAGCGCGTCTGCCAGTTCCGCCACTCTCGCACGCGGGTCGCGATGCCGCGGCCGCCGCCGTGCGTGCGCCGCCGGCTCGCGGACCCCGCGGCGGGCCCCGTGCCGTCGACGAAATTCGGCGCGCAGTATAGCACCGCCCCCGGAAGCCGAGGCGCGGGGGAGTCCGCGGTCAAAACGGGATCCCCACGGTGAGCAGCACGCGGTCGTCGTAGGAGGTCGCGCCCGACTGGTGCGAGAAGCTGTGGCGCGACACCGCGAAATCGAGCAGCGTGGACTCGATCGTCCAGCCGAAGCCGACGCCGATCACGCCGCTGCGCGGCTCGCGCACGCCGCGCTCGGTGTCCTGCCCGAGCCCGAAGCGCAGCATCCATGGGTCGCGCGCGTCGTGGAAGTCGAGGCCCAGACCCCAGCGGACGCCGCCCCCGCGCGTGACGCCGAAGCCCTCCCATGCCTGCGTGGTGCGCCCGCCCACGCCCGCCACCACCCGCAGCTGCTCGGTCGCCACCCAGCGCGCGCTGCCGCCGGCCTCGATCCCGGACTCGCGGGTGGCGAGCACCGTTCCGCTCGAGCTGCCGCCCGCGGTCAGGTTGGCGACGCGGGTCCCGTCCATCTCCAGCTCGGGCACCCAGCGCACGCCGCCCCCGACCGTGAGGTGGCCGACGCCGGCGGGCCCGAGCTCGAGCCGGACGCCGGCCTGCCCGCCCACCGCCGAGCCCGTGACGCGGACCTCGGAGCTGCCCGCGAGCGGGGAGCCCGACTTGTCCACCGTGAGGTAGGCGTCCTCGCGCCGCACCCACTCGCCCGCGACCCCGACGCGCCACTGGCCCCGCCCCCACGACAGCCCGGCGCCCGCCCGCGCCTCGCGCGAGGTGGCCGAGTTCTCGACCGGCGCGGGCGAGCCCGAGAGCGGCCCGGTGAGGTAGGCGTTCTCCTCGAGCCGCAGCACCGGCTGGTGCCCGTAGGCGAACAGCGCGAGCGCGCCCGATCGGTGCGCCACCCAGCCGCCGGCCGCGTCGAAGAACGCGCTCTGCTCGCTGAAGCTGCGGTGGAGCCCGCGCAGGTCCTGCCGGCTCACCCGGTAGAGGAGCGGGGAGAGCGACACGCGGCGCACCGGCGCCATCGCCGGGTTCTCGTAGGGCTCGTCGCCGAGCCAGCTGTCGGCGAGGGCCACGCCCGCCGAGGCCGCGGATCCGGGCGAGGCGATCGCGCCCGGGAACGCGTACACGTCGGACGTGAGCGGCGGCGGCGGGGTCGCGGCGGCCGCGGGGAGTGCGATCAGCAGGGAGGCGAGGATCCAGCCGGGTGCGAGGCGCATGCGTTCAGGCTCCGTACTTGTCGAGGCGTCCGGCGTTGGCGAGGAGCACGGCGATCAGGTCCCGGCTGGCCAGGTCGCCGAGGCTGCCCGCGCGTGCGGACTTCTCGTGGAAGCGCGCGGCGCCGTCGGCGCCGCACCACTTCGCGTGGATGAGAACCGGGACCGGGTGCCACGAATGGCCCTTCACCGGAACCGGCGTGGAATGATCCCCGGTCACGCACAGCACGTCGGGCCCGAGGGCGACCAGCGCGGGGAGCGCGGCGTCCACCGCCTCGATGGCCGCCACCTTGGCGTCGAAGTTCCCGTCCTCCCCCGCCATGTCGGTGCCCTTGACGTGAATGAAGAAGTAGTCGAAGTCGTCCCAGCGCGAGGCCGCGGTGGCGAAGGCGTCGCCGGGTGTTTCGCCCGTGCGGAGCACGTGCATGCCGGCGAGCTGGGCGACGCCGCGGTACATCGGGTAGGCGGCGATCGCGGCCGCGCGCAGCTTGAAGCGCTCGAGGTAACCCGGGAAGTTCGGGCGCTCGGAAATGCCGCGCATGAGGATCCCGTTGGCCGGCGCGTCGTCCTTCAGGATCTCGGCCGCGCGCGCCACGAACGCGTTGACCACGCGGGCGGTCTTGGCGGCGGGCCCGGGCGCGTCGCCCGGGGCGCCGGCGGCGCGCGCGGGACGCGCGGCGGGCACGGCCTTGCCCTCCTGGTGCGGGTCGGCGTCGCTCACCTCGCCGCCCAGCCCCGGCCCGCGCAGCACCGCCACGAAGCGGTGGCCCTTGCCGGCCTGCAGGACCAGCTCGACGTCCTCGATGCGGGGCGACGCCGCCGCGAGCTTCGCCACCAGCCGCGCGCAGGTCTCGCCCGGGATCCGTCCCGCGCGCCGGTCCGTCACCACTCCCGCCACGTCGAGCGTGCAGAAGTTGGCGCGCGCCGCGACGTCGCCGGGCGCGAGTTCGAGGCCCGCCCCGATCGCCTCGAGCGCGCCGCGGCCCACCGTGGTCTCGAGCGGGTCGTAGCCGAAGAGCGCGAGGTGGCCGGGCCCGCTGCCGGGCGTGACGCCCGGCGCCACGGGGAGGATCCGGCCCTGGGCCGCCGCGGGGCACAGCGCGTCGAGGTTCGGGGTGCGCGCCGCTTCGAGCGGCGTACGGCCGCCGTGCGCGGGATTCGGCAGGTCGCCGATCCCGTCCAGCACCAGCAGGACGATCTTCGAGGTGTGTTCGAGGGCCAGCGTGTCGACGACGGATCGGGTCAAGCGCGTCTCCGGGTCACGTGCGGGGAGGCCGGCCCGGGCCGGCGCATCGTGAGGTCCTCGGGACTCTAAGGGAGAACGCCGCGGGCGGCCAGCCGACCGGCCGCCGCGCCCGCGCCGCCCGCGGACCGGGGCGTCAGCCCCCGAGGCCGTAGCGCTCGCGCAGGATTCCGGCGTGGTGGCGCTCGTGCCCGGCGATGATCCAGGCGCAGGCGCGCGCGCTCACGGGCTGGCCGTTGGCGACACCCCGCCGCTCGAGCGCCCCCGGCGGGAGCGAGCCGATGAGGGCCAGCGTCGCCGCCCGCACCGCGCGCAGCTCGGCCACGATCGCGTCGAGCGGCCGGGCGTCGGCGCCGCTCTCGGGAGCCCACGCGTTCTCGTCGAACCCGGCCAGCGGCGTCGCGTCGTGGCGCGCCACGCGGAGCAGGCGGTAGGCGAAGACACGCTCGGTGTCGGAGACGTGGACCAGCAGCTCCTTCACGCTCCACTTGCCCGGGGCGTAGCGGTGCAGCGCGCGCGCCTCGGGGAGGCCCGCGACCGCCGCCCGGGCCGGGGCGGGATCGGCCGCGAGCTCGGGCCACGCGTCGTCGCCGGGGACGAGATCGAGGTACCTCCGGTAGTAGGGCGCGTACTCCTCGGGCGCGGGGCGGGCGATGCGCGTCGGCGAGTCCATGGGGCCTCCGGGTGCGGGATCGTGGGCGGGGAACGCTACGCCCTCGCGCGGCGGGGCGCCAGACTTCGCTCCGGGCTCGCCGCGTCCCGCCCGCCGCGCCGCGCCGCGCGCGAGCGGCCGGGGTTTCCCGCGCGGCCGCGCTTGCCGCACCCACCCCCTTCCCCTAGGCTCCGCGGCCGATCTCTGCCTCGACCGATCCCCTTTTCCTCCCGGAGATTTCGTTCCATGGCCATCCAGAAAGTCGGCGTGGTGGGCTGCGGCCTGATGGGCAGCGGCATCGCGCAGGTGAGCGCGGGCGCGGGCTTCCCCACCGTGGTCTGCGAGGTGTCCCCCGAGGTGCTCGAGAAGGGCCTCGGCAGCATCCGGAAGTTCCTGCAGGGCGGCGTGGAGAAGGGCAAGGTCCCTCCCTACGTGATGGACAAGACGCTCGCCAACCTGCGCGGCACCACGAAGCTCGAGGACCTCGCCGACTGCGACCTGGTGGTCGAGGCCATCGTCGAGAACCTCGACGCCAAGCGCGAACTGCTCGGCCGGCTCGAAACGATCGTGAAGAAGGGCGCCACCTTCGCGTCCAACACCTCGAGCCTCTCGATCACCGAGATGGCCGGGTTCACGAAGCGGCCCGAACGGTTCATCGGGCTCCACTTCTTCAATCCCGTCCCCCTCATGAAGCTGGTGGAGGTGGTGCGCACCGCGAAGACCGACGCGACGGCGCTGCAGGAGGCCAACGCGTGGTGCATGGCGGTCGGCAAGACCGTGGTGAGCTGCGGCGACTCGACCGGGTTCGTGGTGAACCGCCTGCTGGTGCCGTACATGATCGACGCCATCCGCGTCTTCGAGGAGGGGCTCGCGAGCCGCGACGACATCGACAACGCGATGAAGCTCGGCTGCGGCTACCCGATGGGGCCGCTGTTCCTCACCGACTACGTCGGGCTCGACACCACGGCCTCGATCTGCGAGATCATGTTCAACGCCTTCCAGGAGCCGCGCTTCGCCGCGCCGCCGCTCCTCAAGAAGCTGGTGGCCGAGGGCAAGTACGGCCGGAAGTCCGGCCAGGGCTTCTACGACTGGACGACGAACCCCCCGTCATGAGCGCGAAACGGCCGTCGCGAAAAGGGCCGCGCAAGACCCCCGGCACGCCGAAGCTCGCGGTGCTGGGCGCGGGCCAGCTCGGCACGGCGCTGATTCGCGGGCTCACCGAGGCCGGGGTGTTCCCGGCCGCCGCGATCTCCGTGACCACCGCGCACCCGGAGCGCGCCGGGGAGCTCGCGGCGCGGCTCGGGGTGCGCGCGGCGCGCTCGAACGCCGAGGCGGTGCGCGGCGCGGACGTGGTGCTGCTCACGGTCAAGCCCCAGCAGGCCGCCCCGGTGATGAAGGAGGTGGGCCCGAAGCTCGCCGCCGGCCAGCTCCTCATCTCGACGGTCTCCTCGGTCACCACGGCGTTCCTCGAATCCCAGTGCTCTGCGGGCGTGCCGGTGGTGCGGGCCATGCCCAACACGCCGGTGCGCGTGCGCCAGGGCATGACCGGGATCGCGGCGGGCGCGCACGCGCGCCCCGAGCACCTCGACCGGGCCCGCGCGCTGTTCGGCGCGGTCGGGCGCACGGTGGTGGTGGACGAGCGCCACATCGACGCCGTCACCGGGCTCTCGGCGAGCGGGCCCGCCTTCCTCTTCATCGTGATCGAGTCGCTGGCCGACGGGGGCGTCAAGATGGGCCTGCCCCGCGACGTGGCGCTCGAACTCGCCGCGCAGACCGTGCTCGGCGCGGGTGCGATGGTGCTCGAGCGCGGCGCGCATCCGGCGCTCCTCAAGGACGAGGTCACGACGCCGAGCGGCACCACCATCGACGGCATCCTCGAGCTCGAGGACGGCGGCCTGCGCGTGGCGCTCATCAAGGCGGTGGTGCGCGCCACCCGGCGCGCGGGCGAGCGCGGCGAGGAGCTGTTCGGGAAGCGCGGCGGATGACGCGGCGCCGCTCCGCGTGATCGCCGACCCGCGGGCGCGCGGCGAGGCGCTCGCCGACTTCGCGCTGGCCACCCTGCCGCGCCTGTGGGCCGAGATCGCCGAGAGCGCGGGGCTCCCCGCGGCGTCCGACCCGCACCGCCACGAGTGGGAGTGTTTCGGCCTGTTCGCGTGCGTGCGCGGGCTGGTCGCGGCGGGCGGCTTCAACCGCGAGACCGGCGCCGCGGTGGACGCGTTCCACGAGCGGGTGCTCGGCCGCTGGGCCGCCGATCACCCCGACGCCGAGGATCCGCGGCGCGCCATCGCCTCGTCGCGCTACTCCGAGTACGGCGCGATCGGACAGGAGGGCGGCGCGGCGGGCGCGGAGACGGTGGCGCGGCGGCTGGGCGCGGCGTGCGCGCGGCACCTCGCCGCGGCGGGCGGCGCGGGACCGCTCGCGCCCGGCGAGCTGGCCGAGCTGGTGGGCGGCGTGCACGAGGCCCTCGCCGAGGGCGCGGCCGAGGCGGTGAGGCGGGCGGAGTAGCGGCGGTGGCGGCCGCGTCCCCCGAGCTTCCGCCGCTCGAGCCGCTGCGGGCGATCCTCGCGCGGCTCCGCTCCCGCGGCCTCCCCCACGCGCTCGGGGCGAGCGGGCTGCTCGCGGCGCTCGGGCTCGTGGACCGCGTGAACGACTGGGACGTCACGGTGGAGGCCCCGATCGCCACGCTCGAGGAGGCCTGCGCGGGACTCGAGTTCGAGCGCTCGGGCCACGGCGGAGGCCACGCCGACCACAAGCTCGGCTTCGCGCGCGAGCGGGTCGAGCTGATCGCGGAGTTCGCGTTCTTCGTCCCCGGCGGCGTGGTCCGCATCCCCACCGTGGTCACGCGCGCGTGGCGCGACCTCCCGGTCGGGAGTCCCACCGCGTGGGCGGCCGCCTACGCGCTGATGGGCGAGCTCGAGGACTCGCCGCGCCGGCGCGAGCGGGCCGGCCTCCTGTTCGGCTGGCTCGCGGGCGCGCCCGCCGAGCCCGAGGTGAAGCGGGCGCTGCTCGCGCAGCCGCTCCCCGAGGGGATCGCCCGCCGGCTGCGCGCGCTGCCCGGCTAGGCTCGCCGGGAAGCGCGCCGCGCCCGCGGGGCGCGACCGGGCGGGGCCGCGCGGCTCAGCCGGCGGGCGCCGCCGAAGCGAGCTTCGCCAGCGCCGCGCCGTCCACGCGGTAGCGGCGCCAGCCCCCGCCCAGGTCGTGCGCGCCCTGCCGCCGGTAGAACTCGAGCGCGGGCTCGTTCCAGTCGAGCACCTCCCAGTCCACGGAGAAGCACCCGCGCGCTTCCGCGACCCGGCACACTTCGGCGAGCAGCGCGGCGCCGGCGCCGAGGCCGCGCGCCTCGGGGAGCACGAACAGGTCCTCGAGCCACATCCGCCAGCGCGCGCGGAACGAGCCGAAAACCGGGTAGAAGAGCGCATAGCCGAGCAACCTCCCCTCCCGCTCGGCGACCCGGCCCTCGAGCCTCGGGCCAGGGCCAAACAGCGCTTCGGAAAGCAGTTCCGGGGATCCGGTCAGGATGTCGGTGAGCTTCTCGTACTCGGCCAGCCCGCGCAGCAGTTCCCACACCGCGGGGACGTCGGCGGGCGTCGCGGGACGGACGAGGAACGCGCTCACTCCCCGATCACCTTCACCAGCACGCGCTTCTTCCGCCGCCCGTCGAACTCGCCGTAGAAGATCTGCTCCCACGGCCCGAAGTCGAGCTTCCCCGCGGTCACCGCCACCACCACCTCGCGCCCCATGACCTGGCGCTTGAGGTGCGCGTCGGCGTTGTCCTCGCCGGTGTCGTTGTGGCGGTACTGGGAGACCGGGGCGTGGGGCGCCAGCTTCTCGAGCCACACGTCGTAGTCGTGGTGCAGCCCGGACTCGTCGTCGTTGATGAAGACGCTGGCGCTGATGTGCATGGCGTTCACGAGCACCAGCCCCTCCCGCACGCCGCTCTTGCGCACCGCCGCTTCCACCTGCGGCGTGAGGTTCACGAACGCGCGCCGCGCCGGAATCTCCAGGACCAGGTACTCGGTGTGGGATTTCACGGCGCGGACGATAGCACGCGTCCCGCGCGTTCCCGAGCGGCCGCGGCGGATTGCGGCGCGTGCGGCGAGCCTCGATACTGCGGCCATGACGCTTCCGCGCTGGGCCGCCCCCGCGATCCTCCTCGTCGCGGTGCTGGGCGGCACCCTGATCCGCCAGTGGCCGGGCCAGCCGTCCGGCCGCATCGAGTTCCTCTCGGACGGCGCCACGGTCGCGCGCCTCGCGCTGGAGGCGGCGCGGATCGGCGGGCTCCCGGCGGTGGATTCGCTCGCCGAGGCGCCCGCGGGGCGGCGGCTCGGTCCGGCGCTCGCGCCGGGACTGATCGTGGGGGCCGGCTTCTTCCACCGGCTGATGGCCGCGCTCGGCAGCCGCGACGCGGCGGCCGACCTGATGCTGTTCGGATCGCTCGCGGGCGGCCTGTTCGCGATCCCGGTCTACCTGTGGGCGCGCGTCCAGTGGGGCCCGGGACTCGCCGCGCCCTTCGCCGCGCTGCTCGCGGTGTTCCTGCCCGCGCACCTGCACCGCACCTTCGGCTACTTCGTGCGCTACGAGGCGCTGGGCTCGCTGCTGGTGGCCTCCCACCTCGCCTGCCTCGCGGCCGCGCTCGCCGCGGGGTCGGACCGCTCGCGCCGGTGGCTCGCGGCGGCGGCCGCGCTGCTGCTCGCGGCCTCGCTGTGGGCGTGGCGCGTGCCGCTGATCGTGCCGCTCCTCGAAGCCGGGCTCTTCGCCCTGCTCCTGCTGGCGCGCGGGGCGGGCCGCCCGGCGCGCGAAGCGTTCGCGATCCAGGTCGCGGGCGGCACGCTCGCGGCGCTCGGCCTCGGGTACCTGCGCGCCGAGGGCGTGGCGGCGAGCCCGGCGTGGCTCGCCGCGGTGGCGCTCGCGGCGGCGGGGTTCGTCCCGCGGCTCGCGCCGGGGGCGGCGCGCGGGCTCGAGCGCGCCGGCTGGATCGCGGGCGCGGCGGCGGCCGGCTTCCTCGCGGGACGCCTCGCGGGGGGCGGCGAGGGCTACGGCTCCACGCTCTCGTTCCTCGTCGTCAAGCTGCGCGCGCTGCTCGGGCTCGCCGTCGCGCCGGACCCGATGACCCGGCTGATGCTCGTGATCGAGGAGCTGGGCACCATGTCCCCGCGCTCGCTGTTCCTCGGGCCGATCGGCTTCGCGTTCGCGGGTCCGTGGCTGCTCGCGTCCCCGTTCGTGTTCTGGCTCGCGGCGCGCCGCCCGCGCGCGCGCGCGTGGATCGCGGGGCTTCCCGACCACGCGCTCTTCCTCGGCGCGCTGACGATCGCGCTGGTGACCCTCACGATGTTCGTGCATCGGGCCAAGGTCCTCGCGGCGGCCCCGGCCGTGGTGGTGGTCGCGGGGCTGCTGCCCGTGCTGCTCGGCTTCCCGGCGGCGAGGCCCGCGGACGGGCGGACGCCGGAGCCCGCGGGCGGCCGCCCGCGCGCGAAGGCCGCGCGCGTCCGCGCGGGCGGGCGCGCGGCGGGAACCCCGCGCGCGGCGTCCGGCGACCCGCGGCTCACCGGCCGGATCTTCGCCGCGCTGCTCCTCGCCTGCCTCGGCGGCAACCTGTGGCTTTCGCTCACGGTCGCCGGGACCCGCGATTCGCGCCTGCCCGAGGGCGAGCGGGCGGCGCTCGAGTTCCTGCGGCGGCGCACGCCCGCCGACGCGATCGTGGCGGCGCCGTGGGAGCTGGGCTTCGAGATCCAGAGCCACGCCGGACGGCGCACGCTGATGGACGGATTCCTCGAGAGTCCGCTCGGGCGCGAGCGCCTGCTCGAGTTCGCGCGGCTCGGCTTCCAGCGTTCGGCGGAGCCGCTCGGCGTGTGGTGCCTCTCGCTCGGCGCGACCCACCTGCTCGTGCCGCCGAGCAGCAGCCTCTCGGGGCTCGCGACCCTCGCCGACCCCGCGCTCGTGCCGGTGCTGCGGGCGGGCGCGCGCCTCAACCGGGAGCAGGCCGACCGCGCCATCATCCGCATGATGGTGTTCGGCGGCGACGAGGCGCCGTTCCGCGAGGTGTTCGCGCACCAGAACTGGAAGGTGTACGCGGTGACGGACACCATGTTCGCCGACCCCCGGTCGGTCGAGTAGCGCGCGGGCCCCCCGTGCGCCGCGGAACCTTGAGGGCGCGGAAAGCCATCTGATAGCGTGCCTCCCGCAACCGCATGCGACGGCCCCGTGATTCCGGTGGCGCCCGCGACGGGCTTCCACCTCCTGAATTCCCTTCGATCGAAGGAGCAACCCCGTGTCCGGTAAGGAAATCGTGATCGTTTCGGGAGCCCGCACCCCGATGGCCGAGTGGGCCGGCGGCAAGCGCGGGGACGGCCAGTCCGGTGGTGCGCTGGCCACCGTTTCCGCGCTCGACCTGGGCGCGGTCGCGGCACGCGCGGCGCTCGAGCGCGCCAAGCTGCCCGCCTCCGAGGTGGACCACGTGGTGATGGGCAACGCGCTCCAGACGTCGGGCGACGCGCTCTACGGCGCGCGTCACGTGGCGCTCAAGGCCGGCGTTCCGATCCACGTCCCCGCCCTCACGGTGAACCGGCTGTGCGGCTCGGGGCTCGAATCCGTGGCGCAGGCCGCGAAGATGCTCCTGCTCGGCGAAGCCCGCTGGGTGCTCGCGGGCGGCATGGAGAACATGAGCCAGGCGCCGCACGTGCTGCGCGGCGCGCGCGCGGGCTTCCGCCTCGGGCCCGGGGCGCAGCTCGAGGACTCGCTGTTCGTCGCGCTGCGCGACAGCTACTGCGGCTGCTTCATGGCCCAGACCTCGGACAACCTGGCGCGCAAGTACGGGATCACGCGGCAGGCGCAGGACGAGTTCGCGCTCCGCTCGCACGAGCGCGCCAACGCGGCGAACACCAACGGGCGTTTCGCCGAGGAGCGCGTGGCGGTCGAGGTGAAGGCCGGCAAGAAGAGCGCGACCGTGGAGCTCGACGACCACCTGTTCCCGAACACCTCCCTCGACAAGCTCGCCGCGCTCCCGGCCGCCTTCGGGCCGGAGTCGTTCGTGACCGCGGGCAACGCCTCGGGCGTGGTGGACGGCGCGGCCGCGGTGGTGGTCACCACCGCGGAGCGGGCGAAGGCCGCGGGCCACGCGCCGCTCGGCACGGTGCGCGGCTGGGCCTCGGTGGGCGTCGAGCCCGACTTCATGGGCATCGGTCCCGCCCCCGCGATCCGCAGGGTGCTCGAGCAGGCGGGCGTGACGCTGGACCAGGTGGACCTGTTCGAGATCAACGAGGCGTTCGCAGGCCAGTTCCTCGCGGTGGAGAAGGATCTCGGGCTCGACCGCGAGAAGGCCAACGTGAACGGCGGCGCGATCGGCCTCGGGCACCCGCTCGGGGCGACCGGCACGCGCCTGATCTACACGCTGCTGATCGAGCTCGCGAAGCGCGGCAAGCGCTGGGGCGTGGCGTCGGCGTGCATCGGCGGCGGGCAGGGCATCGCCGTGCTGCTCGAGCGGAACTAGCGCGTCCCCCGCGCGCCGCGGGGACGGAGACCACGGGCGGGCCGGGCGGCCGCGGGTCGCCCGGCCCGCGGCGCGTCACGAGGGCCCGGGGTCGGCGGGCGGCTCCGCGAGGCCCGCGAGCAGGCGTCTCGCCTCGGCCACCGCGCCCTCGGTGCCCGCCAGCGCCACCACGTCGCCGGGCTCGAGCCGCTGGTGCCCGTCCGGCACCAGCACCACCTGCGTGCCGCGCACGATGGCGAGGATCGTGGCCCCGGTGCGCCCGCGCAGCTCCAGCTCGCCGATGCGCTTGCCGATCGCGGGGCTGCCCGCTTCGATCCGCACCGGCACCGGCGTGCCGAGCCCGGGCACCAGCTGGTAGGCGCGGGCCAGCGCCTCGTTCGCGGCGCCCTCGGCGCCCCCGCCCTGCCGGGTCAGCGCCGCCACGATCACCTGCGCGCCGGCCTTCGTGTGCCCGCTGAAATCGGCGGCGTCCTTCCAGAAACGCCAGCCGAGGGCCGCGACCAGAATCGCGAAGAGCGCGAGTCCCCACGGCACCGGGAGCGCCGGCTGCGTGACCGCGCCCAGCACCAGCGCCACCGCGGCCACCACCGCGAGCTGGATCGTCACGACCATGGCGCGCCTCGGCGCGGCGGCCGGGTCGAGCCGGTTGGGCTCGGGATCCGGGAACGCGCGCGCCGCGAGCTGGCGGCCGAGGGCCGCCGAGGTGCGCAGCACGCCGAGCGCGAAGGGCGCGCACAGGGCGAGCGCCACCAGCGCGACGGTGAGCCGCGCGCCGGTCGGGCTGAAGCCGAAGCGGCCGCCGATCCAGCGCGCCACGGTCTCGCCCTCGACCAGCGCCCCGAGCGAAAGGGCGGCGAGCAGGAGGGCATCGAGCATCAGGAGCCCGATCACGCGCCGGAGCCGCGCGGCCTCGGCGGGCAGCTGGGGCCGCCGCCCGAGCCCCTCGAACCACGAGCCGTAGAGCGCGACGAAGTTCTGCATGGGGCGCGGCAGGGCACGGTCCAGGCGAGCGGCCACGCGCGGGGCCACCTTGATGAGCAGCGGAGTCACCAGCGTGGTCAGGGCCGAGACCGCGACCGCGATCCGGGAGAGGCGCGGGTCGGCCGCACCCGTGGCGAGTCCCACGCCCGCGATGATGAACGAGAACTCGCCGATCTGGGCCATGCTCATTCCGGATTGCACCGAGCGCTGGAGGCCGCGCCCGGTGAGGAAAGCGCTCACCGAGACCGCGCCGATCTTGCCGGCCATCACGAGCAGCGTGAAGACCAGCACCGGGAGCCAGTCGCGGGCCACCAGCACCGGGTCCACCATCATGCCGACCGCCACGAAGAAGACCGCCACCAGCAGGTCGCGGATCGGCTCGACCAGCCGCTCGATCGCGCCCGCCTCGCCGGACTCGGCCACCAGCACCCCGGCGAGGAACGCGCCGAGGGCGACCGAATAGCCCAGCTGCTGGGCGAGGAGGGCGCCCCCGAAGCACACCCCCACGCTCGCCACCACCGTGGTCTCGGCACGCCCGAGGCGAACGACCTGCCGCATCGCGCGCGGCAGGATGAGCATTCCGACGACCATGGCCGCGGCGAGGAACCCGACGAAGCGCAGCACGGTGGTGAGCAGCTCGCCGCCCGAGAGCGCGTGGCCCGAGGCGAGCGGCGTGAGGACCGCGAGCAGGGCGATCGCCAGCACGTCCTCGTAGATGAGCACGCTGAACACCAGATCCGCGACCGGACCGCGCACGCCCTGCGCCCGGAACGCCTTGACGATCACCGTGGTGCTCGAGATCGCGATCATGCCGCCCGCGACGATGCTCTCGAACAGGTTCCACCCGAACAGCCGCGCGGCGGAGAAGCCGAGCCACATCATGAAGCTGGTCTCGAGCGCCGCGACCCACGCCCCCGCCGGGCCGATCGAGACCAGCCGCCGCAGGGTGAACTCGAGCCCGAGCGAGAACATGAGGAGCACCACGCCGAGCTCGGCGAGCGCGCGGACGATCTCGGGATCGGCCACCAGCGGCACGGCGATGTGCGGGCCGATCACGAGCCCGGCGAGCATGTAGCCAAAGATGACCGGCTGGCGCAGCCGCTGGAACAGGACCGTGGTGAGGGCCGCGACCCCGAGCACGACCGCCAGGTTGGCGAGGAACGCGTTGGGTGCGTGCATGGGGGCCTCCCGGCGCCGGTGCGGGTGGCGCGCCCCCGCGATCCCCTCGCGGCGGGACGCGCGTGGCCCTAGATGCCCGCTCGCCACCGCGATGTCAAGGCGCGCGGCGGTCCGGAGCGGCGCCGCGGGACTCGCGTTCCCGCGCGGCGCGCGTCTCGAGTCGGCACCACGGCAGCCGGTTGGACGGCCCGCCTCACGTCCGCGGCGAGCCACTTGCCGCACCCTGCGGCTTGGGATACACCTCCCGAAGCCATGGAAGAACGCGAGCTGATCCACGACTGGAACACGGCCGGCGAGCGGCTCGAGCCCCCGCCGTTCCGGGTCCAGTTCGACGACGAGACCCTGCGCGACGGGCTCCAGTCGCCCTCGGTGCGGACCCCCGCGATCGGCGACAAGCTCCGGCTGCTGCACCTGATGGACGCGCTCGGCGTGGACACCGCCGACATCGGCCTGCCGGGCGCCGGCCCGCACGTGGTGGCCGACGTCCAGCGGCTGGCCGAGGAGATCGCGCGCGCGCGCCTCAAGGTGCGCGCCAACTGCGCCGCGCGCACCCTGCGCCAGGACATCACCCCGGTGATCGAGATCTCGCAGCGCACCGGCGTGCCGATCGAGGTCTGCACCTTCATCGGGTCCTCGCCGATCCGGCAGTACGCGGAGAACTGGACGGTCGAGACCATGCTGAAGCACACCGAGGACGCGGTGAGCTTCGCGGTCGAGAACGGGCTCGAGGTGATGTACGTGACCGAGGACACCGTCCGCGCCCACCCCGCGACCCTGCGCCGGCTGTTCCTGGCCGCGATCCGCTGCGGCGCGAAGCGCCTGTGCCTGTGCGACACCGTCGGCCACGCCACGCCCGAGGGGGCGCGCAACCTGGTGCGCTTCGCGAAGCAGGTCGTGCTCGAGAGCGGCGCGGACGTGGGGCTCGACTGGCACGGCCACTCCGACCGCGGCCTCGCCGTGATCAACACCATCGCCGCGATCTCGGCCGGGGCCTCGCGCGTGCACGGCTGCGCGATCGGGATCGGCGAGCGCGTCGGCAACACGCCGATGGACCAGCTGCTCGTGAACCTGCGGCTGCTGGGATGGATCGACAACGACCTCACCCGGCTCGGCGAGTACTGCGAGCTGACCAGCGCCACCACCGGCGTGCCGATCCCGCCCAACTACCCGGTGGTGGGGCGCGACGCGTTCCGCACCGGCACCGGCGTCCACGCCGCGGCGGTGATCAAGGCCTACCGCAAGGGCGAGGACTGGCTCGCCGACCGCGTGTACTCGGGGGTTCCGGCCGGGATGGTCGGCCTGCGCCAGCGGATCGAGGTGGGGCCGATGAGCGGCGAGAGCAACGTGGTGCACTGGCTCGAGCAGCACGGCGTGGAGCCGAGCGCCGAGCGCGTGCAGGCGGTCTTCCAGCGCGCGAAGAGCGTGGACCGCGTGCTCGAGGACGACGAAATCCGCGCGGTGCTCGCGGCACTCGACGAGACCCGCGTCTGAACCGGGCGCCGGGCGAGCGTCCGGCGGCCCCCGACCTTCGACAGGAGCCTCCATGTCCCGCAACTACCGCGTCGCCGTGATCGGCGGCGACGGCATCGGTCCCGAAGTGGTGCGCGAAGGGCTCCGCGTGCTCGAGCGGGTGGCCTCGATCGAGGGCTTCCGCATCGAGACCACGGCCTACCCCTTCGGCGCCGAGCACTACCTGAAGACCAAGGAGATCTTCCCCGAGTCCGCCTTCTCCGAGGTGAAGCAGCACGACGCCATCCTGCTCGGCGCGATCGGGGACCCGCGGATCGAGGTCGGCCTCCTCGAGTTCGGCATCATCGCCAAGATGCGCTTCGAGCTCGACCTGTTCGTGAACCTGCGCCCCGTGAAGCTCTACGCCGAGCACCTGTGCCCGCTCAAGGACACGCGCCCCGAGCAGGTGGACTTCGTGGTGGTGCGCGAGAACACCGAGGACGCCTACGCCGGCATGCGCGGCTTCTTCAAGAAGGGCACGCCCGACGAGGTCGCCACGCAGGAGATCATCTTCACCCGCAAGGGGGTCGAGCGCGTGATGCGCTACGCGTTCGAGCTGGCCCGCTCGCGGCCCCGGCGCAAGCTCACGCTCATCGACAAGGCCAACGCGGTGCGCGCGATGGACCTCTGGACCCGGGTCTTCGCCGAGGTGGGCGCGGAGTACCCGGACGTGACCCGCGAGCACAACTACATCGACGCGGCCTGCATGTACGTGGTGCGCAACCCCGAGGGCTTCGACACGGCCGTCACCAGCAACATGTTCGGCGACATCTTCACCGACCTCTCGGCCATGATCCAGGGCGGCCTCGGGATCGCCGCGAGCGGCAACCTCCACCCGGGCCGCGTGAGCCTGTTCGAGCCGATCCACGGCTCGGCGCCCAAGTACGCGGGGCGGAACGTGGCCAACCCGATCGCCACGGTGATGGCGGCGCAGATGATGCTCGACTACCTCGGCGAGAAGGGCGGGGCCGCGCGCCTCGAACAGGCGGTGGCGGGCCTGCTGCGCTCGAAGCGGCTGCCCTCGCTCGGGACCGACTCGGGATTCGGCACCACGCAGATCGGCGACCTGGTGCTGGCCGAACTCTCGGGAGCGGAAGCGCGCGCGTAGGCGGGTCCGGCGGCGGAAGGGGCTCGACTCCGGGGCACGCTCAGCCTCCGCGTCCCGCTCCGGCTCGCTCTACCGAAGCCGCGCTCCGCCCTCCTGGCTCCGCACGCCTTCGGACGTCCCCTGCGTCGAACCCCTTCCGCCGGCGGGACCGACCCTGCGACTAGTCGCGTCCGTTCTCGTCGCCGCCGGGCGACATGAAGCGCTCGACCCAGCGGAAGCCCTCGAGGACGACCAGGGCCAGCACCGTGCCGGTGATGGCGAGCCCGTACGCGTGAAGCCCCACGGTGGTGCCGATCGCGGCCACCATCCAGATGCTCGCGGCGGTGGTGAGCCCGTGCACGTAGCCCTCCTGCCGCAGGATGCTCCCTGCGCCGAGGAAGCCCACGCCCGTGATCACGCCGTGGATGATGCGGGTGGGGTCGAGGTTGCCCGTCGCGGTCAGTTCCTTCGCGGCGTGCACCGTGAGCAGCGTGAACATGGTCGAGCCGAGGCACACCAGCACGTGGGTCCGGAGGCCGGCGGGCTTGCGCCCCATCTGGCGCTCGAAGCCCACCAGGGTCCCGAGGAGGGTCGAGACCAGCATCGCGATCAGGTCCGTGCGTTCCATCGCGGGGGCGGCCTAGCGGCGCTCGAACTTCGCGGGACGCTTCTCGAGGAAAGCGTTCAGTCCTTCGTGCATGTCCTTGCTGGCGGCGAGGATGCCGAAGAACCCGCTCTCGAAGCGCTGGGCGTCCGGGAGGCCGAGGTCGGCGCCCCGCGTCACGGCTTCGAGCACCGCCGCCACCGCGAGCGGGCCGTTCTTGAGGATCGCCTGCGCGAGCTGGATCGCCTCGTCGAGCAGCCGCTCGCGCGGAACGACGCGGTTGACGAGCCCGATCCGCTCGGCCTCGTCGGCCTTGACCCGGCGGCCGGTCAGGATCAGCTCGAGGGCGCGGCCGCGGCCGACCAGGCGCGGGAGCCGCTGCGTGCCCCCGTAGCCCGGGATGATGCCGAGGCTCACCTCGGGCAGCCCGAGCACCGCGTTCTCGCTGGCGAGGCGCATGTGGCAGGCCAGCGCCAGCTCGCAGCCCCCGCCGAAGGCGTAGCCGTTGACCGCGGCGATGACGGGCTTGGTCGAGGTCTCGAGCACGTCGAGCACGCGCTGGCCGAACCGCGAGATGGCCTCGGCGCCGGCCGGATCCAGCACCGCCAGCTCGTTGATGTCGGCCCCCGAGATGAAGCTCTTCTCCCCCCCGCCCGTCACGATCAGGGCGCCCTGCGCGTCGTCGTCGCGGAAGCGGCGCGCGTAGTCCTCGATCTCGGAGAGGGTCTCCCGGTTGAGCGCGTTCAGCACGTCGGGGCGGCTGACGGCGAGGATCGTCACCGCGTCGCGGCGCTCGACGGACAGGTTGCGATAGGTCGGCAGGGTGGCGGTGCTCATGGTTTCTCGTGCGCTCCGAGGGTCGGCGCGGGCCGGTGGGGCCGCAACGCGGTGCAGGCGAAGGGCGCAGTATAGGGAGGGCCCCGGGGGGCGGCAACAGCGCGGCGCGATGCGGCGGATCGGCCCGGTTCGCGCATCCGTCCTTGAGTCCGCCGCGAGGCGTCCCTAGACTCGCGGGGACCCTCACCCGGATCGGAGTGCCCATGAACCCGCACGAGTCGCCGGCGATCCCCAAGGCCGAGATGCTGATGGCGGAGCTGGAGTTCCTCTCGAAGCTCAGCCAGGTGGTGGCCTCGACGCTCGAGCTGCAGCCGATCCTCGACTGGATCGTGCGCGAGACCACGGCCCTCCTCTCCGCCGACGAAGGCAGCATCCGCCTGCCCGACCCGGAAACCTCCGGGGACGCGATGAAGACCCGCGTGCGCCGCCGCTCGCGCGGCGTCGAGTCCGGCTCGTGGCCCGCCGCCGTGAGCCTGAGCGTCGAGGGCTTCCTGAGCAGCCGGGAGGAGCCGCTCGCCACGTCCGACCTTCACGACGACCCGCGGTTTCCCGGCCTGCGCGGCCAGGTCACCCGGGTGCGCGCCCTGCTCGCGGTGCCGCTCAAGGTCGGCGGGCGCATGACGGGGGTGCTCGCGGTCACGCACCACGACCCGGGGCGCCACTGGATGCCGAACGAGATCCAGCTGCTCAGCATCGTCGCCAACAGCTCGGCGTCCGTCCTCGAGCAGGCGCGCCTGCGCCTCGAAGCCGTCGAACGCCAGCGCCTCTCGGAGCTGAACCAGCGCATGGAGGCCGAGCTGGTGCAGGCACGCGAGATCCAGATGGGCCTCGTGCCGGACCGGCCGCTGCGCGTGGGGCCCTGGGAGGCGGTCGGCCGGATCGAGCCGGCCCGCATCGTGGGCGGCGACGCGTTCAGCTACTACCCGGTCTCGAACGGCCGGCTCGCGGTGGCGATCGCGGACGTGTCGGGCAAGGGCGTCCCCGCCGCGCTGCTCATGTCGAGCGTCCAGGCCTCGCTGCGCGCGTTCTGCGACGGACGCTGGCAGATTCCCGAAGCGATGCGCCACCTCAACCAGAGTGTGGCGCGCGCCGCCCAGAACGGGAAGTTCATCACGCTCTTCTACGCGGAGGTGGATCCCGCCGCGGGCCGGGTGCGTTTCAGCAACGCCGGGCACAACTATCCGCTGCTGCGGCGCGCCGACGGCACCATCCAGCTGCTCCGCACCGGGGGGCTGCCGCTCGGGATCTTCGAGGATTCCGAGTTCGTCGAGGGCGAGGCCACCTTCGCGCCCGGGGACGCGCTGCTCCTTTACAGCGACGGGGTGACCGAGGCGATCAACCCGGGGGGCGAGGAGTTCGGCGAGGAGCGCCTGCAGGACCTGTGGCGGGAGTTCGGTGCCGAGGCTCCGGCGCGCGTCGCGGACCTGGTGCTGGGCCGCCTCGCCGAGTTCCGGGGGCCCGCGATCCAGAACGACGACGTCACGCTGGTGGTGGTGGGCGCCCATTCCCCGTAGCGCCTCTCCCCTGCGGCGCGCCGTGCTCGTCTCCGGCGTGGCGCTCGCGTCGCTGGTGGCGATCGCCGCGGCATGGTCCGCGTGGGACGTCGCCCGCTTCGACGTGGCCTCGCTGGCGAAACGCACGCCGGACCGCACCGCCCTCATGCGCCAGCGCGAGGCCGAAGCGCGCCGGCAGGGCCGCCGGCTCGCGCTGGACGTGCGCACCGTTCCCTACGAGCGCATCTCCCCCCTCCTGCGCCGCGCGGTGCTGGTGGCCGAGGACGACGCGTTCTTCCGCCACGGCGGATTCGACTGGAACGAGGTGCGCGCCTCGGCGCGCCGGAACCTGGGAAGCGGGCGCGTGGTGCGCGGCGGCAGCACGATCACCCAGCAGCTGGCCAAGAACCTCTTCCTCGGTTCCGAGCGCTCCCTCACGCGCAAGCTGCGGGAAGCCCTGCTCGCGGTTCGGCTCGAGCGGGCGCTCACCAAGCGGCGCATCTTCGAGCTGTACCTGAACCGCATCGAGTGGGGGCCCGGGATCTTCGGCGCCGAGGCTGCGGCGCGCCGCTACTTCGGGGTGCCGGCGAGCGCGCTGTCGCCGCGGCAGGCGGTGCGGCTCGCCGCCGTGATCATCAACCCGGTGCGCTATTCGCCGCTCACGCCCTCGCCGCGCATCGAGCGGCGGGTCCGGATCATCGCGGGCCGGCTTCGCAGGCGCGGGGATCTCGACGAGGCGGGCTACCGCGACGTGCTCGGCCTGCCGCCGCCCGAGCCGCCGGCTCTCCCCGAGGACTCCGTGGAGGCGCCGCCGGACGGCGCATTTCCGCCCGTGGACTCGGCCGCCGCGTGGGGCGACGAGGGAACCGCGAGCGCCGATACCGCGGGCGGTCCGCCGGACGAGGTTCGCTGAGGGCGCCGCGCGGGCGCGTCGGGCTCGCCGGCGACCGGCCGCGAGCCGCGGCGGCTACCCGCCGAGCGCTTCCTTGACCAGCCGGGACACGGTGCCGCCCTCGGCCTTGCCCTTCACCTTCGCCATCACGGCCCCGATCACCTTGCCCATCTCGCGGGGACCCGCCGCGCCGGTCTGGGCCACCGCCTCGCGGATCACGGCGCGCAGTTCGTCCTCGCCCAGCATCTCGGGCAGGTAGCGCTTCGTGACCTCGATCTCCTGCTCCTCGCTCGCCACCAGGTCGTCGCGCCCGGCCTTGCGAAGCTCCTCCATCGTCTCGCGCCGCTTCTTGACGTAGCGCTGCAGGATCTCGATCTCCTCCTCCCGCGTGAGCGAGGCGTCCCTGGGCTTCGCGGTCTTCGCCTCCATGAGGGCGGACTTGAGCATGCGCAGCGTGCTCAGGGTGGCGGCGTCGCGCGACTTCATGGCGGCCACCAGGTCGGACTGGAGTCGTTCGAGGATCGGGGCGTCGCTCATGCGGGGGCCTCGTGGGATGGACGGTGTCGGGGGCCGGGCCGCGCGCCTCCGGCGGCGCCACGGCGCCCGCCGAAGCTAACATGTCCCCGCTCCGGCGCGGGAGCGAGCGCGCGACATCGGGGGCTGCGGAACCGGGAGATCGGGGACGGCGCGGTCGGCGCGTCAGCCGACCCGTTCGTCGGGGCCCACGGGCCGGGCCGGGGGCGCGTCGCCGGGCTCGACGCGCGGAGCGGCGGCGGGGGTCGCGGCGGGCGCCGGGGACGATTCCGGCGCGGACGCGTGACGCCGCATGCGGAATTCCGTTACGGCCGCGGTGGCCGCGAGGAGCAGCACCACGACCATCGCCCACATCGTCTTCGACATCCGCACCCTCAGATCTCCTTCCACGCCAGGGTGCGGGCGCTCGGCTGGTTGGCGACGAACCGGTTGGTGGTCGGGAAGTAGGGCGGAATCAGGCCGCGGCGGTCGTAGTGGAAGTCCCGCCAGTAGCCGGTCTGGACGCCGCCGCCGGCGTTGAAGGTGAAGAAGGCGCCGTAGTAGCGCTGGATCACGCCGCCGCGCAGGTGGAACGCGCCGCGCGGGGATCCGGAGTTGTAGTTCTCGACCCGGAAAGCCCCGTTGGCGCCGGTGGCCATGACGAAGGCGTCGAGATACATGTCGTTCGGGCACGAGGTGCCCACCACCACGTCGCCGCCGCTCGAGTAGATGCCGACGACGTTGGTGCCGTCGCCGAAGTCGTCGCAGGTGAGGTCGCGCTGGATCACCACGTTGCCGCTCGCGGCGAACAGCATCTCGGTGCCGCGGGCCACGGCGGGCGGGACGAGCCCCGAGACCCGGTCGGGACCGCGCAGGTCCTGGATGGCGCCGTTCACGTAGGTCACCCCGCGCGGCACGCCCGAGTAGGTGGTGCTCGAGGCGCCGTCCGTCACGGTGGTGGTGTTCGCGGCCCGGTCCACCCGGATGGTCCTGGTGGTGCCGCCCTGGGTCATCACGTAGGTCTGGACGTTCGTGACGGTGTCGGCACTGACCAGGCACTGGTTGAGGCTGCCCTGCACGTACAGGCCGCCGGTCACGGCGCCACCCGAGTTCACGAGGTAGATCCCGTTCGGGGGAGCCCCGCTGCCCGAGCCGAGCCCGAGGGCGGTGTTGATCTGCGCGTTGGTGGGGGCGACCCCGACCGGCGTGAGCCCGAGGGCCGCGGCCTGCTGGTTGAACGAGTTCGCGGGCAGCGGCACGCCGGCCACGCCCCGCTCGAAGCCGCCGTAGAACAGCGGAACGTCCACCGTCCCGTTGGCGTTGGCGGAGAGTTCCACCGGGCTGCCGTTGTTGTAGAACCAGGCCTTGCCGTGGACGCTGGTCGCGAGGTCCTGGAAGAACGGCTGGAACGCGAAGCGGAACTGGCCGTTGGTGTGGACGCGCCCGTCGAACTGGGAACTGGAGGTGAACCAGATCGCTCCCCCGCCGGGGGCGAGATGCACGTCGGTGAAGCACAGGTAGTCCGCGAACGATCCCCGCTCCGCGCTCACGCGCAGGATCCCGGTGCTCTGCACCTCGCGGCGGCCCTGCGCGCCCGCGGCGCCGACCGACGTGATCGTGTACCGGTAGTTGTAGCTCTGCGCGTTGGGCGTGAGCGCCGAATCGGCGAACACCACCGCGGCGACCGCGGTGAACCCGGGGTTCGCGCTGGTCACGGTCTGGGGCGCCGAGGGGAACAGCGTCGCCGGGGACGCGATGATCGGGCCGCTCCCGCTCCAGACCAGGGTCAGGCTGTCGAGCCTGGCCTTGGCCTGGTTGGCGAGCACCTGCTGGGCCACGCGGACGCCGGCGTCCGCGGCCAGCAGCGACGCGCGGGCGATCTGGACGTTCGACGACACGGCGCGCTCGCCTCCCGCGGTGAGGAGGAAGCCGGCGGCCACCACCGCCACCAGCATGAGCACGAGGAGCGCCGAGACCAGCGCGATGCCGCGCTCGGGGCTCGTGCGGGGGGCGTGAGGATCACGGGAGGTCGTCGGCATGGGGTTCTCCTTCAGAACGTCCGCGGCTGGACTTCGGCCCACACCGAGTCCACGAAGACCGGACGCCAGCGGTCGGTGAGGCGCGTGTAGAGCAGCGGGCGCACCTTGTCGATCGCGGCCACCGAGGCCGCGCCGAGCGCGGGGGCGCGGGTCTGGCTGCCGTCCTGCATCCGGTACCAGACCTGGAAGCGGTCCACGTCGTAGGCCACGATCTGCTGGCTCTTGCGGAACTCGCGCCGCACCAGCGCGGGCCGGCGGTAGCTGGTCGAGTCCACGCGGTACGAGAGGATCTCGATCTTGAACACCTGCGAGCCCGGGCCGTAGCCGCCGTTGGGCCACGCGCTGAAGCCGCCCGGGGGATTCCACGGCGAGGAAGGGTTGTGCTGGATCGTTCCCGCCGACGCGTTGACGCCGGTGACCTCGAACATGTTCGCGGAGGTGCCGTCGCTGATCACCACCATGTCCCCCGGGGCGAAGCCGGTGACGTCGTTCACCTTGAGGATCGAGCTCGGGTTGGGCATGGACGCCTGCACCGTCGTGCTGGCGGACCAGGCGCCCATGATGCGCAGCGAGTCGCTGGAGTTGGGGCCGCCGCCCGGGCCCGGGGTGATCGCGTAGATCGTGTCGGCCGCGCCGTTGAAGGACACCACCACCGGCGTCCTCCCCCATCCGGAGCCGGACATGCGGACGTCGCGCTCGAGCAGCTGCACCGCGGCGCGCGCCGACTGGCGCTTCTCGACGAGCGAGCCGATACGCTCGGCCTCGCCCTGGGTGCGCTGCAGGGTGCCGAGCAGCACCGCCACCACCAGGCCGAGCAGCGCCATCGTGATGAGCAGCTCCACCAGCGTGAACCCGCCGGACGCCGCCCGGAGCCTGTCGCGGAGTTCGCTTCTCATAGGTCGTTGGCCCTCGGGTTCACGATCACGAGCTGGGCCCGGTTCGCCGCGGAGGGCGTGGGCCAGCGGATCGTGAGCGTGACGCGTTTGCAGAGCGCGATCGGCTGGTCGTCCTCGACCTGCCACGTGAGGTAGTAGCCGCCCGGGTACGGATAGGTGGGCGCCTGGTGCGCCCCGGGCGCAAGATCCGGATCGCCGAAGGGGGTCGCGAGCAGCTTCTCGGCCTGCGCCGAGGCGAGCTCCGACGCGCGGGTCACCTCCCCGGACTGGGCCGCCGAGCGGGTGCCCATCGGCGTGAGCGCCGCGAGCCCGAGCACGCCGATCGCGAGCACGACCAGGGCCATCGCGAGCTCGACGATCCCGAAGCCTCGCTCGGAACCGCGGGGAGCCGCGGGACAGGTTGCGGTGGGAATCGGTCGCACGGGGGCCTCCTCTACGGGTCGTAGACCATGCCGGCGGCGGACACCGCGAGGGTGTCCGGTCGGCCGCGCCTGCCGGAGATCACCAGCCGCCCGCCCGAGCTTCCCGGCACGAGGAGCCCGCTGGTGTCGAAGATCACCGAGTCCACCGGGGTGAGCGCGACGCTCGCGAGGCGCACGCCGCGCGGCAGGGTGCGCTGAAGGCGGGGCTCGTTCGTCTCCCGCACCCGGTTGCCGTTCAGGTCCGTGTGCAGGGTGTAGGACGTGATGTTGCTGGTGACCACCCCGTTTCCGAACGCCAGCACCACCGATCGGTGCCGGGTGACGGAGGTCTGGCGGGCGTGGCGCAGGTCCGCGATGAGCAGGGAGCGCGCCTCCCGCTGCGCGAGCGTGTCACGGTAGCCGGAGAGCGCCGGGATCCCGATCCCGAACAGCAGCCCGAGCACCGCGACGGCGACCAGCAGCTCGATGAGGGTGAATCCCGATGCGCGGTTCATGCGGTCTCCCGGGGATGGAACTCCCATCCCTTCGGACTGCAAGCGGGGTGCCGGAACCGGCGGCTGCGAAGCGTCCCGAGGCCGCGCAAGGGGTTGCGCGCGCGCGCCCGGGGCGGGGACGTCGAGCCGTGCAGAACGCGAGCCGGGTTCGGGCCGGGCGGGACGCGGGCCCGGGGAAAATCACCCGCGACCGCTAGGGCTGCGGGGGAAACGGCACTTCGAAGCCGATCGTCCAGATGACGTTGTCGAGATTCGTGAAGTCGAAGCGGCTGTTGCGCTCGACGCCGGCGCGGAACCAGCGGCGCTTCACGTCGAAGGCCCAGCCGAGCGTGCGCCGGCTCGCGGGGGCCAGGGTCGCCTGCACCCAGTCGTTCTCCTCGTTCGCGAGGCGGAGGCGGAGCGGCACCACCCAGAGATCGTCGCCGCGGGGATCGTGGTACACCGTCGCCGAGAGGAAGTTGTACGAGCCCCAGTAGTAGTCGCCCCCCGCGCCGTAGACCCAGTCGGTGGAGTCCGCGCCGATGATGGGCCCGGCCTCGACGCGGCCGACGACGTGGTCCGAGAGCACCTGGTCGGTCATGAGCCAGAAGCGCTCCTGCCGGAACGCGTGCCGCCACTGAACCGTGTACACCGAGCGGCGGCGGTCGCGCAGGTGGATGCCCACTTCGGGCCGGAACTGGTCCTGGCCGCGCACGCGGTCCCACGCCTCGAGCTGCACGTGGAACGGGCCCGGCACCCAGTAGACGAGCACGTCCCGGATGTCGTCGTGGTTGCTGAAGGACCAGTAGCGGTATTGGCCCCCCGCCACCGGCGGTCGCGCCGAGGCCGGGAGCGGCGACAGGGCGAGCGCGAGCAGCGCGGCCAGGCCGAAGCGGCCGAGCGGGGTCACGCGGGCGAGGTCTCGCATCAGGCGATCCGATCCTTGGGGCCGCGCCGCGGGCGCATCGTTCCGGTCACGAAGCGGAACCAGAACCACACGAAGACGGCCGAGGTGCGCAGCACCGTGTTGAGCGCCCCGTACAGCGGATAGACCAGCAGCACCGGGAGCGGGGCGCGCTTTCCGGTGCCCGGCAGGCGGACCAGCAGCCACGAATAGAGCTCGAACAGCAGGTAGAGCACGTACACCACGAGCCCCCACCAGCGCAGGCCCGGCGTGATCGCGATCATGACGATGGACCACGTCTTCAGCGGGTCGCTCACCACCGTGTAGATGTTGTAGGCCATCTCGTAACGCAGCCGCCACGAGACGCCCGGCCGGAACAGCAGCCGGAAGAAGTTGGCGAGCTGGTGGTACATGCCGGGGTACCAGCCGGTGAGGCGCTGGCGGAACCACTGCCGGAAGTTCGAGGGCGCCACGGTCCACACCGGCTCGTTGGCGAAGACGATCTTGCCGCGGTGGAGCAGGTGGATCACGGTGCGCTGCAGGTCCTCGCCCTGGAACACGCCGGTGTGCTCGTGGTGGTAGCGGTTCAGGTCCTCGGTGCGGAACAGTCCCACCGCGCCGGACACGCAGCTCACGGACTGGGTCACGTCGTGGAACCGCTTGCCGATCTCCATGCTCTTCCCGTACTCGTAGCGCTGCAGGTGCCCGAGGAAGTTGTTGCCGTGCGAGCCCTCGCGGTTGCGGCGGTCGGGCAGCACGTGGAAGGCCACCGCGTCGTAGCCGTCGTCGGAGAGCAGCGAGGTCGGGAGCCGCGCCCCGCCGAGCCGCGTGTCGTCGTCGAGGAGCAGGGTGTAGGGCGTCTTCACCCGGTAGACCGCGTAGTTGATGGCCGAGGCCTTGCCCTTGCCCTTCTCGAAGCGGTGGACCTGGCAGCCGAGGGCGGCGGCCACCGCCGCGGTGTCGTCGGTGCTGCCGTCGTCCACGACCAGGATGCGCTCGGGTGGAACCAGGCCGGCGAGCTGCGCCACCGTGGCCGGCAGCTCGCGCGCGCCGTTCCGGCTGGCGATGAGCGCGGTCACGAGCGAGGGATCCGAGCGGAAGCGCCGTTCCTCGCTGCGGCCGAGCAGTTCCACCAGCAGCTTGACGAAATCCACCAGCGTGCAGAACAGCACGACGAAGAGGATTCCGCCGGTCCAACCCGGCATCGGTTCGGCTCCTTCCGGCGACAGGGCCAGCCATGGCTTGAGGAGATTCCCGAGGGTTATCGTCACGCGGCGCTCCGCATTCCACCTCGGCCGTACGGGGCGGCCGCGCGGTCCTTGACCCGCCCCGGAGCGCTCCCTACCCTGCCCGGCTCGGACCCCCGATCGCAGGAGACCCGCGCGTGGATCGAAAGCAACGGCTGGAGGAGCTGGAACGGCGTCGCGCCCAGGCGCTTGCCGGAGGCGGCGCCGAGCGCGTCGCGAAGGTCCACGCCCGCGGGGCGCTCACCGCGCGCGAGCGCATGGAGCTGCTGCTCGATCCGGGGAGCTTCGTCGAGGTGGGCACCCACGTGACCCACCGCGCCACCGATTTCGGCATGGATCGCCGGCGCATCACCGGCGACGGCGTGGTCGCGGGCTGGGGCAGCGTGGAAGGGCGGCTGGTCTACGCCTTCGCGCAGGACTTCACCGTGTTCGGCGGCACCATGAGCGAGGCCAACGGCCGGAAGATCTGCGCCATCATGGACCTCGCGATGGACAACGGCGCCCCGGTGATCGGCCTCAACGACTCGGGGGGCGCGCGCATCCAGGAGGGCGTGCTCTCGCTCGGCGCCTACGCCGACGTGTTCCTGCGCAACACGCTGGCCTCGGGGGTCGTGCCGCAGATCTCCGCGATCCTCGGACCCTGCGCGGGGGGCGCCGTCTACTCCCCCGCGATCACCGATTTCACCCTCATGGTCGAGGGCTCGAGCTACATGTTCGTGACCGGGCCCGACGTGATCAAGGCGGTGACGTCGGAGGAGGTCAGCTTCGAGGACCTGGGCGGCGCGATGACCCACAACGCCAAGAGCGGCGTGGCCCACTTCGCGGTGCGCGACGACGCCGACTGCATCCGGCACATCAAGCGCCTGCTGTCGTTCGTCCCCTCGAACAACCAGGAGGAGCCGCCGCGGCGCGCCCCGTCCGATCCCGCCGACCGGCGCGACCCGGAGCTCGCCACGCTGGTGCCCGAATCGCCGGACAAGCCCTACGACATGAAGGCCCTCGTGCGGCGGGTGGTGGACGACGGCGACTTCTTCGAGGTCCACGAGCACTTCGCCCCCAACCTGATCGTGGGCTTCGCCCGGCTCCACGGGCGGCCGGTGGGCATCGTGGGGAACCAGCCGGCCGTGCTGGCGGGCGTGCTCGACATCGACTCGTCCGTGAAGGGCGCGCGGTTCGTGCGCTTCTGCGACGCCTTCAACATCCCGCTCGTCACCTTCGAGGACGTGCCCGGCTTCCTGCCCGGCACCCGGCAGGAATGGGGCGGGATCATCCGCCACGGCGCGAAGCTGCTCTACGCCTACTGCGAGGCCACGGTGCCCAAGCTGACCGTGGTGGTGCGGAAGGCCTACGGCGGCGCCTACGACGTCATGTCGAGCAAGCACATTCGCGGCGACTACAACGTGGCGTGGCCGAGCGCGGAGATGGCGGTGATGGGCGCCGACGGGGCGGTCAACATCCTCTACCGCGAGGAGATCGCGAAGGCGGCCGATCCCGCGGCGGAGCGCGCGCGCCGCATCGCGGAGTACCGCGAGCGCTTCGCGAGCCCATGGGCCGCGGCCGAAATGGGCTACCTGGACGACGTCATCGAGCCCGCGGAAACCCGCCCGCGGCTGATCGCCGCCCTCGAGATGCTCCGCAACAAGCGGCAGCAGCTGCCCTTCAAGAAGCACGGAAACCTTCCCTTGTAGGTCCGGGGGGTCGGCCTCCCTGCCGGGACAACGCGAAGGGGGCGGGCGGTTCTCACCGCCCACCCCCTGTCGCGAGACGCCGAAAAGTATAGGGGCGCGTCCCCGGCGATCACAACCTCCGCGTGTCGCCCGCCGAACGCCCGGTGGGGCATTTCACCCGGGCCCTCCTCCCCCGGCGCTCACAGCACGAGCATCGCGTCCCCGTAGGAGTAGAACCGGTAACGCGATCGCACCGCGTGCTCGTACGCGCTGCGGGTGAGCGATTCCCCCGCGAAGGCCGCCACCAGCAGCAGGAGCGTCGTGCGCGGCAGGTGGAAGTTGGTGAGGAGCGCGTCCACCGCCCTGAACCGGTAGGGCGGAAGGATGTACTTGCGGGTCCAGCCGCGCGACGCGGCGAGCGTGCCCGCGTTCGCGTCGCAGGCCGATTCGAGGCAGCGCACCGAAGTGGTGCCGACCGCGACGAGGCGCCCTCCGGCGGCGCGCGCCCCGCGGAGGCGCGAGGCCGCTTCCTCCCCGAGCTCGAACCACTCCTCGTCCATGACGTGGGCGGCGGGATCGTCCCCCGCGATGGGCCGGAACGTGCCGGGACCGACGTGCAGCAGCACGCGGACCTGCGGCACGCCGGCGGCCTCGAGCCGGGCGAGGAGCTCGGGCGTGAAGTGGAGCCCCGCGGTGGGCGCGGCCACCGCGCCCTCGACCCGGGCGAACACCGTCTGGTAGCGCTCGCGATCCTCCGGCGCCGGGGGACGCTGGATGTAGGGCGGCAGCGGCATCTCGCCGAGGGACGCCAGCGCCGACTCCACGTCGCCCCGCGCCGCGCGCACCCGGCGCGATCCGCCGGGCCCGGTGGCCACGACCTCGAGGACGAGCGAGCCGTCCGGGGTTTCGAGCGAGTGGCCGGGTCGCGCCGCGCGCCCGGGCCGCGCGAGGACGAGCCACCCGCCGTCCGCCTCGGGGCGCACGAGGAGCACCTCCACCGCCCCGCCGGTCGGGCGGCGCATGTGGAGGCGCGCGGGACGCACGCGGGTTTCGTTGAGCGCGAGGACGTCGCCGGCGCGAAGCCAGCGCGGAAGCTCGGCGACGCTCGAGTCGTGGAGCGTCCCGGCCGCGCGGTCCACCACCAGCAGGCGCGCGGCGTCGCGGCGGGCCGCCGGTTCCTGCGCGACCAGTTCCGGCGGCAGCTCGTAGTCGAGGAAAGAGGCGTCCATCGGCGATCCGCTCAGGCGCGCCCGGCCCGGCGGGCCGGCGCGTCACCGTCCGCGGCGGAGGGGACGAGGGGTCGGGAATCCCGCACGAGGTTCGTGGTCGCCCGGCCCGCCGCGCGGCGGCCCGCGGCGCGGTTCCCGCTAGCCGAGCGGGAGCTCGGGCTGCGCGCGCCGATCCGCGACCCCGCCCGGGAGCGGGCGGCCGAGGTGGGTGTAGGCGAGCGGCGTGGCGACCCTGCCGCGGGGCGTGCGCTGGATGAAACCCTCCTTCACGAGGAAGGGCTCGTACACGTCCTCGAGCGTGGCCGCCTCCTCGCCCACCACCACCGCGAGCGTGGAGAGCCCCACGGGGCCGCCCTGGTACTTGTCGATCAGCGCCTCGAGCAGGCGCCGGTCCATCTCGTCGAGGCCGCGCTCGTCCACCTCGAGCAGCCGCAGCGCCTCCCGGGTGAGGGCCACCGTGATGCGGCCGTCGGAGCGGATCTGGGCCACGTCGCGAACGCGGCGCAGCAGGCGGTTCGCGACCCGCGGCGTGCCCCGGGCGCGGCGGGCGATCTCGAGCGCGGCCGGATCCTCGATGGGAGCCGACAGGATGCCCGCCGAGCGCCGCACGATGCTCGCGAGATCGTCGTCGCCGTAGTAGTCGAGCCGCAGCGTCATCCCGAACCGGGCGCGCAGGGGCGCCGACAGCAGGCCCGATCGCGTGGTGGCGCCCACCAGCGTGAACCGGTCGAGGTTGATCTTGAGCGAGCGGGCGCTCGGCCCGCGGTCCAGCATGATGTCCAGGGTGAAGTCCTCGAGCGCCGGGTAGAGATACTCCTCCACGACCGGGCTGAGCCGGTGGATCTCGTCCACGAACAGCACGCCGCGGGGACCGACGTTGGTGAGCAGGCCAGCGAGGTCGCCGGCTTTCTCGATCACCGGACCGGACGTGTGCGAGATCTCGACGCCCAGCTCGTGCGCCACGATCGCGGCGAGCGTGGTCTTGCCGAGCCCGGGCGGGCCGTGGAACAGGATGTGGTCCATGGCCTCGCCGCGGCGGCGGGCGGCCTCGAGGAAGATGCGCAACTGCTCGCGGACCGTGGGCTGCCCCACGAAGTCGTCGAGGGACGGGGGCCGCAGCCGGATCTCCTCCTGGAGCTCCTCGGGGCGGGGCTCCGGGTCCGAGAAGCGCGCCGCGCGATCGTCGCGGACGGGATCGCCGGCTGCCCGGCGGGGCGTCTTCAAGGGTCCCTCCTGCGCGGGCTCAACGCACCGTCGCCGCGGGGCGGCTCAGGCGCGAGAGCGCCCGCCGCACCAGGTCTTCGAGCGAGGCCTCCTCGCCGCCGCCCGCCACGTGCTTCAAGGCTTCCTCCGCCTGCGCCGCAGTGTACCCGAGGCTCGTGAGCGCGGCGACGGCGTCGCGCAGGCGCTCGGCGCGGGGAAGCACGCCCGCGCCCTCGCGGGCCGGCGCGGGGCCCGCGGGGAGCGTTTCGAGCCGGTCCCGGAGTTCCACGACGAGACGCTCGGCCGTGCGGCGGCCGATTCCGGGCAGCGCGACCAGCGCCGCCACGTTCTCGTCGCGGATCGCGCGCGCCAGCGCCTCGGGCCGGAGGCCCGAGAGCACCGCCAGCGCCAGCTTGGGGCCCACGCCGCTGACCGTGACCAGCAGGTCGAAGAGCCGCAGTTCGTCCGCCGTGGAGAACCCGAAGAGCAGGAGCGCGTCCTCGCGCACCACCTGGCGGACGCGCAGCGCCACCTCGCCCCCGGCGGCGGGCAGGTCGCCGAAGGTGAAGGTGGAGACGTGGACCAGGTAGCCGACGCCGCCGGCCTCGATCACGCACAACCCCGGGCCCGACTCGGCGAGGCGTCCCCGCAGCGAGGCGATCACGGCGCCCTCCGGCGCGCGAGCAGCGCCTCGAGGGTGCGGGCCGCGGCCCCCGCGACCCGGGCCGGCGCCACACGGCGCGCCCGGTGATGGTGGCAAAGCGCCACCGCCAGCGCGTCGGAGGCGTCCTCGGCCATGGGCTCCTTCACGGCCAGCAGGCGCTTCACCATGAACGCCACCTGGTCCTTGGAGGCGCCCCCGTGGCCCGTCACGCTCTGCTTGATCTCGCGCGGCGTGTACTCGGCCACCGCGATCCCGCGGGAGACCGCCGCCACCAGCAGGGCGCCGCGCACGTGACCGAGCACCAGCGTGGAGCGCACGCTCTCGTGGTAGAAGGCCTCCTCGACCGCGACGCAGTCGGGAGCGAACTCGTCCATGATCTCCCCCACCTTTCCCGCGATGGCGTGCAGGCGGCCCGGCAGCTCGAGCTTCGCCGGCGGCGACACGCGGCCGTGGCGGAGCGCCCGCAGCCGGTTGCCCTCGGCCTCGACGACCCCGAATCCGGTGCGCCGGCTTCCCGGGTCGAGCCCGAGCACGCGCACGCGGGCTTCAGTCCCCGAGCCGCGCGAGCACGTCGTCGGCGACCGTGAAATTGGCGTAGACCTTCTGCACGTCCTCGTGCTCCTCCAGCGCTTCCACCAGCCTCAGCACCGCGGCCGCTTCCCTTTCGGCGAGCGGGACCTGGAGGGTCGCCACCCGGGTCAGTTCCGCGCTCTCGATCGCGACCCCCCGGGCCTCCAGCGCCCGCTTCACGTCCTCGAAGGCGGCGGGCGGCGTGAGCACCTCGAATCGCCCCTGCCCGGGAGTCACGTCCTCGGCGCCCGCCTCGAGGACCAGCTCGACCAGATCCTCTTCCCCGATCGCCGCCGCCGGGATCTCCAGGACCCCGCGCGGCTTGAAAAGGTACGAGACCGCGCCCACCTCCGCCATGCTGCCTCCGTGCGTGGTGAGCAGGTTGCGGACGTCGGCTCCGGTCCGGTTGCGGTTGTCGGTCGCCACCTCGATCAGCAGCCCGATCCCGCCGGGCGCGTAACCCTCGTAGTGGGCCTCCTCGATCGGGGCCCCCTCGCCCCCGCCGACGCCGCGCTGCACGGCGCGCTCGATGTTGTGCGCCGGCATGTTGACCGCCTTGGCCGAGGCGATGGCCGAGCGCAGGCGCGGGTTGAGCGCCGGGTCACCGCCTCCGGCGCGGGCCGCCAGCGTGATCTCCTTGATCACCTTGGAGAACGCGCGTCCGCGGGCCGCGTCCGTCACGGCCTTCTTGCGCTTGATCTGGGACCATTTGGAGTGGCCGGACATGGGCGCCCCTTCCGCGAGGCGTCACGACGCGTGAGCGCTCGCTTCCTTCTCGGCCTTGGCCGCCGCGATCACCTTCTCGGCGATCTCGCGCGGCACCTCTTCGTAGTGGTCCTGCCGGGCGGAGTGCATCCCCCGGCCCTGCGTGAGCGAGCGGAGGTGGGTCGCGTACTTGTAGAGCTCCGCCTCGGGCACGATCGCGCGGATGACCTGGTAGTGGCCGTCGGACTCGGTGCCGAGGATCTTGCCGCGCCGCGAGGACAGGTCGCCCATCACGTCGCCCAGGAACTCCTCCGGCACGCGCACCTGCAGCTCGTCCACGGGCTCGAGCAGGACCGCCCGGGCTTCGGGCTTCTGCATGACCTCGTGGAAGCAGCTTTCCGCGGCGATCTTGAAGGCCATTTCGGACGAGTCCACGTCGTGGTACTTGCCGAAGAACAGGGCCACCAGGACGTCCACCACCGGATAGCCCGCGAGCGGCCCCCGCTCCATCGCCGCCACCACGCCCTTCTCGACCGCCGGGATGTACTGGTTCGGGACCACGCCGCCCTTGATCTCGTCCGCGAACTCGAATCCTTCCCCGCGCCGGCGCGGCTCGAGCCGCAGGTGCACCTCCCCAAACTGCCCACGGCCGCCGCTCTGCTTCTTGTGGCGGTACTCGCCCTGCGCCTTGCCCTTGATGGTCTCCCGGTAGGGCACGTGCGGCCGGGTCAGGACCACTTCGACCCCGAAGCGCTTCTTGAGCCGGTCCATCATCACCTCGAGATGGAGATCGCCCATGCCCGTCACCAGCGTCTCGCGCGTGCTGGTCTCGTAGTGGCGGCCGAACGTGGGGTCCTCCTCGTGGAGCCGCGACAGGCCCTGCGCCATCTTCTCTTCGTCACCCTTGTTCTTCGCGTGCACGCACTCGGCGGTCACCGGGCTCGGGAACATCGGCGAGCGGAGCTTCACGGGGCGCGCCTTGTCGGCGAGCGTGTCGCCGGTGTGGGTCTCGCGCAGCTTGACCGCCGCCACGATGTCCCCGGCGGAAGCCGCCTTGCAGTCGGTGCGCTCCTTGCCCACGAGGTGGTAGAGGGTGCCGATCTTCTCGGAGCGCCCGCGGGTCGTGTTGAGCATTTCCCGGCCGGGCTCGAGGTGACCCGAGTAGATGCGCATCAGGGAAAGGTCGCCGAGGTGCTGCTCGGAGAGCGTCTTGAACACCACGCCCGCGAACGGCTCGGCGTTGTCCGGCTTGCACGCGATCTCGGCCTCGCCGTTCCGGCCCCTCTCGGGGGCGACGTCCAGCGGGGACGGGAGCACGTCGGCCACCTCGTCCAGGATCTCCTTCACGCCGTGGTTGTCGGTCGCGGAGCAGCAGAACACCGGGACCAGGTCCCCCTGCACGACGCGCTCGCAGAGGCCGTGACGGATGTCCTCGAGCGAAAGCGTCCCGGCGCCGAGGAACTTCTCCATGAGCTGTTCGTCCCCGGTGGCCGCCTCCTCCATGAGCACGGCGCGCGCCGTTTCGGCCGCCTCCTTCATGTCGTCGGGAATCGGGATCTCGACGCTCTTCGAATCCATGCCCTTGCCCGAGAAGGAGTAGGCCTTGTTCTCGATCAGGTCCACGATGCCGCGGAAGTTCTCGGCCTCGCCGATCGGCAGCTGCGCCGGCACGGCGTGAATGCCGAGGCGGTCGTGCGCGGACTTCACGGCGCCGGCGAAGTTCGCGTGCTCCTTGTCCATCATGTTGACGATCAGGAGCACCGGCGACTTCTCGTGCTTCAGGATCTCCCACACCACCTCGGTCCCGACCTCCGCCCCGGCGTTGGCGCGGATCATCAGCAGGGCCGCGTCCGCGACGCGCAGCGCGCTGTGGACGTCCCCGACGAAGTCCGGGTAGCCGGGAGTGTCGAGCAGGTTGACCTTGTGCCCCGACCACTCGAACTGCGCGAGCCCGAGGTTGATGGTGATCTGCCGCGTGACTTCGTCGGGAGCGTGGTCGAGCAGCGTGGTGCCGTCGGAAACCCGGCCGAGCCGCGTGGTCGCCCGGGCGAGGAACAGCATCGCCTCCGCCAGGGACGTCTTGCCGACTCCGTGATGGGCGACCAGCGCCACGTTCCGGATCTGAGTCGTCGCGAATTCCTTCAAGGGGCACCTCCCCAGAGTGGTTGGACTCGGGTGCCGCAGGCGTCCCGTCGCGCCTGGGAATGCCGTCGCGACGTGGCGTAACCGTATGGGACGCCGAAAGCTAACACGCGTTTTTCAAGCCGGTCAAGAACCGCGTTTTCGGCCGCCGGGACCTTCGCGGCCGCGAGAAATCCGGGCGGGGAATCCGCGCGGCGTCGCGGGCACCCGGCCGCCTTCCGGAAATCTTCGAGCGGCATGCCCGATCGGGTTGACCGTCCTCCGGCGACCCCGCTAACGTTTCCGCCCTTACCTCCGTGCGCTCGCTCTCCCGCGACACGGCCTACCCGAAAGGAGTCGTCAGAATGTTCCGATCCGGAGCGCTCCGGCGCGCGGGCGTGCTGGTCCTGATCGCCTTCGCCGCCACCTCCCTCCGCACCTTCCAGGTCTCCGCCCAGCCCGCGAAGCCCGCGGCCAAGCCCGCGGCCGCGCCGGCGGCGGCGCCCGGCAAGGGCAACGCCGCGGCCGCCAAGGCGGTCTTCACGCAGAAGTGCGTCGCCTGCCACAAGGCCGACGGAAGCGGCGGCATCAAGCTGACCGGCAACCCGACGCCGAGCTGGACCGACCCGAAGACCTGGGCGGATCCGAAGCGGAAGGACCTGGACGCCTACCTTCGCAACTGCATCGTGAACGGCGTGCCCAAGTCCGGCATGGTGGCGTGGGGCAAGACCGGCCAGCTCAAGCCCCAGCAGATCGAGGACATGATCGCCTACATCAAGACCTTCAAGAAGTAGCGGCGCCGAGCCGCGAAGCGCGCGGGGCGGGCTCCCGAGGGGAGTCCGCCCCGATGTTTTCCACCGCGCCCCGCACCCGGGGCCGGCTCAGCGAATCCGCACCGTGAACGGGAGGATCGCGAGCGCGGCGCCGCTCCCCAGCCAGGCGGCGCTCTCGAGCACGCGCAGGGGCTGCGCGACGATCGCGGGACGCGGGGCGCGGCTCGTCTCCTCGGGATCCCAGAGGTCGCCGATCAGGCGCTCGAGGAAGCGCTCGCGCGACTCGGGAAAGCGATCCACCGCCACGGCCTCGCGATCGCCGAACCCGGCGCGCGCCCGGGCGACCGCGAGCGCCGTCTGGAGCCCGCCGAGCAAGTCCACCAGCCCGAGGTCGGCGGCGGCCCGGCCGCTCCACACGCGGCCCTGTCCCACCGAATCGGCCCACTCGACGCTCCGGCCGCGACCGTCGGCCACCAGCCGAAGGAACCGCTCGTAGGATTCCCGGAGGTGGGATCCGTAGACGTCGGCTTCCTCCCGCGTGAAGTCGCTGAACGGGGAATACATCTGCGCCCGCGGGCCGGTCACGACGGTCTCCACGTTGATCCCGAGCTTCTCGTACAGCCCCAGGACATTGAACTTGCCGCCGTAGATCCCGATCGAACCGGTGAGCGTGCCCGGTCCGGCCACGATGGTGTCGGCCGCGGCGGCGATGTAGTAGCCGCCCGAGGCCGCGAGATCGGACATGCTCACGATCACCGGCTTGACGCGCGAGCAGTTCGCCACCTCGCGCCAGATCTCGTCGGACGCCGCCGCCTCGCCGCCCGGGCTGTCGATGCGCAGCACCACCGCCCGAATCGAGCCTCGCGTGCGCGCGCGGCGCAGGGCGTCGATCAGCGTCTCCGCGCCGACGATGCGCTCCCCTCCCGGCGTCACCCGGCTCCGGCCCGAGGCGATCGTCCCGCTGGCGTGCACGAGGGCGATGCGTCCGAGCGAGCGTGCCGCGGGAACCCGACCGGCGTAGTCCGCCAGCTTGACCGTCCGCACGCCGCGCCCGGCTCGTCGTATCGCCAGCGAGTCCAGGTCCGCACGGTCGAGCAGCGTGTCCACCAGCCCGAGGCGCGCGGCCTCGGGGGCGGAATAGGGGCCGCGGTCCATCCACGCGCGGATCGTGTCCGGGTGGGTTCCGCGGGCCGAGGCGAGACTCTCGGCGAGCATCGCGTGGGTGTCGGCGAGCAGCGCCGCGAGCGCCTCCCGCGCCGGATCCGACAGTCCGGTCCGCGTGTAGCCCTCGACCGCCGACTTGTAGCGGCCGACGTGGAGGAAGTTCGGCCTCACCCCGATCTTGTCGAAGGTGCCGCGCAGGAACATCGCGCTGGCCGCGAGCCCGTCGAGCTGCACGCCGGAAGCCGGCGGCAGCGCGACCATCGTTCCCGCGCTGGCGAGGAACAGCTCGGCCTCGCCCCCTCCCTCCAGCGCCACGAACACCGGCTTGCGCGCGCGGCGAAGCTCCGCGAGGGCGTCCCGGACCTCCGCCAGCTTCCCCCAGCCCCAGTCGAGATCGCGGACGTGCAGCACCAGGGCGCGCACGCGGTCGTCGCGGGAGGCGGCCCGCAGCGCCTCGACCAGCTCGTACAGGTCGAGGCGCGACCGGCGCCACGAGCCCGGGGAGAAGACGTTGACGTCCGGATCGTCCTCCTCGAGCGAGGTGGGGGCGTCGAGCGTGAGCACGATCCGCGAGGCGAGATCCGATCCACCCCCGCGCCATCCGCGTGCGGCGAGCATGAGAATCACGCCGGTGGCGATGAGACCGATCACCAGCAGCAGGACACCCCGGCGTGACGACATGGATTCCCCCGACCTCTCCCGAGCGAAAGTCAGAAGAGTCTACGCACGTCGAGGGAGAAGTAAAGGCTCCCGGCGTTCTGGGACGAATCGTCGTGAAATTCCCAGCGGGCGCTGCCCGCCACCCGGACCCGCCAGGCGCCGGGAAGCGACTGGTCCCCCAGGGCGTCGAGCTGAACGTAGCGGTAGCTCGACCGGCCGCCCGCGTAGAGATCCGCGGTCGAAGACGCCCCGGCGCCGCGATAGGAGCGGCGCCCGCCGGAGGGCGTCACGTTCCACAGCGTTCCGGACGACACGGTTTCGAAGTCGGCGAATCCACCGAACTCGAGGTAGTCCTCGTCGGTCGCGCGGGGAGCCGAGAGCCATTCGGCGAGGGGGCCGACCTCGAGCGTCCAGGAGCGCGGCGGCTGGTAACGCACCCCCGTTTGCGCCCGGAGGGTCCTGTGGTTGAAGTAGAGCACCTCGTCCTCGACGTCGAACTGGGCGGCCTCGAGCTCGAGCCGCGCAGGCCAGCCGACCGGCCCCGCGGCGCCCGTCACGAGATCGAGCGAGCCCGACTCCTCCCAGAAGTTGTCGCGGCTCGTCGGGGCCAGCCGTGCCGTCACGCGACGCACCAGCCGGGCGTCGAACACGAGGAAGTTGGCGAGCCCCCAGCCCACCCGGCCCCGCCCCTGGGTTTCGTGCTCGAAGTGGTCGCGGACCGTCGAATCGGGAAATCCGCGGGCCCGAAGCGTGTAGTCGAGGCGCCAGTCGAGCCCGCGGAAGTCGCCCTGCTCGAGCATGGCCGTCGCGCCCGCCGTCCAGCGATCCGGGAGCAGGCCGGTGCCGGTGCCGGTCGTTCGGAGACCGTCCCCGAGCAGTCCGAGCTCGGCCGCCGAAGTCCCGCTCGCGAACGAACGGCGAAGCCGCGCCGAGCCCGTGCCCTGGAACTCCTCGAAGTCCCGCCCCAGCGTCCGGTCGCGGCGATACTGCATGCGCGGCGTCAGCAGCAGCCGCCACTCCGGAGCGACCGCGCCCCGCCACAGGCCGGCAAGCGCGGCGCGGCTCAGCCGATCGCCGATCGAGAGCTCCTGGCTCAGGGAAAAATGCGTTCTCCCCCCCGACCGGGTGCCCTCGATCGAGGCGAGCGCAACCCCCGCGTAGCGCGCTTCGGGAATCTCGAAGCGCTGCCGCTCCACGAGCGTGGGGGTGGCGAGCGAGTCGAGGTAGTAGATCTCGTTGGTGTAGTCGGAGCTGCCGCCCACTTCCCAGCGCAGGCGCAGGCTGTCGGCCGGGCGGGCGGGCTCGCCGGAGGCGGCCCCGGCGAGCAGCGCCGCGCCGAGGATCGCCGCGGCCGCGCCCGGGATCGAGCGCGGCCGCTCCGTGCGAGTCACGCGTCCCTCCGGCAGTCGCGTCGCCGGCTACTCGGTGTCACCGGCCAGCCGCACCGCTCGATGCGCCGCCGATCGCGCCGACCGCGTGAGCCGGAGCGCGACGGCCGGGCGATCCGCCCGGAACTCGGCCCAGGCGCGCCCCTGCAGCTCGACGGCCTGCCGCAGGGCCAGTTCCGCCCTCGGGGACCCGCTCTCGCTCACTTCGTGCGTGGCGCGCTCGATCAGCTCGTCGGTGCGCTGCAGGGCCCGCTCGACGCTTTCGGCCGGATCGTCCTGGAGCTGGCAGAGCCGCAGCGCCCGCCAGGCCCGCTCCCGGGCGTTGAGGGTCAGCCGGAGCGCCGCGAGGTACCGCTGGCCCTGAAGCGCGAGCTCGGCGCGCGCCTGCATCTCGACCGCGCCCCGCAGGGCGTGCCGGGCTCGCTCGTCGGAACATTCCTCGACTCGCGGCCGTGCGCGCTCGATCAACTCACGGGTGCGTTCGACCTGCGCCAGCACGCGCTCCGGATCCGGCTCGCCCCGGACGATCGCGATGGCGGCGTCGGCGCGCAGCCGCGCGTCCAGGGTCGCCCGCAGCGCGAGGGCGAAGTTGGAGGAGCTGTAGTTGCGCTTGGCCGCGGCCTGCAGGCTCACCGCGGTGGACAGCGAGAGCCGGGCCCGCTCGTTGCTCGAACCCGAAACGACCGACTGCGCGGCTTCGATCCGCTCGTCGGTCCTGGAGATTTCGGCTTGAACGCGAGTCGGATCCTGCGCCAGCGCGGGCGAGGCGAACACCAGCGCCAGCAGGGTCACGACGGACGCGAGGGGGATGTGCGTGCGCATTTCGGAAGCCTCCTCAGTTCCCAGGGCATCCGGCATTCGGCCGGCGGGAACCTGAGCCGTCTCAACGCATCCGGCGTGCCGCCGGGGCGCCCGGCCGGCCGGAATCACAACCGACGCTCCCACAGCCAGTTGGGGAACTTGCCCTCGCTGGAGGCGAGCCTCCCCTGCAGCCTGCGCTGAACGAATCGGGACACCCCACGCCCGAAAAGGGCCCGGTCCGAACGGCCTGGGCCGCCCGGCCCGGGCCTCGGCACCCGGGGGAACCCTCCGACCCCAAGAACGAAAGGCGCCCCGCCCTCGCGGGCGAAGCGCCTTCGTCAAGCAAAAGGGGCGGCGACCTACTCTCCCACCCGGTCTCCCGGGCAGTACCATCGGCGCTGGAGGGCTTAACTTCTCTGTTCGGAATGGGAAGAGGTGTTTCCCCTCCGCCAACGCCACCCCAAAATGTTCGACAATCGAATATGAGACGCTGGGTGGTTGAAGCACCTAAGAATTACCGGCCAAGCCTCTCGGCTGATTAGTACGGATCGGCTCAAACCTTTGCAGGCCTTACACCTTCCGCCTATCGACGTCGTAATCTCCGACGAGCCTTCAGGTGGCATGCGCCACGGGATTCCTCATCTTAGGGTGTGTTTCGCGCTTAGAGGCTTTCAGCGCTTATCACGTCCGAACATAGCTACCCGGCAATGCCCTTGGCAGAACAGCCGGCACACTAGAGGTTCGTTCGCTCCGGTCCTCTCGTACTAGGAGCAACTCCCCGCAAG
>CAZIVR010000010.1:0-56814 GCA_964542745.1 uncultured bacterium | reverse complement strand
GTCCACGACGTGTCCGACCTCGTCTACGAGGACCTGTGCGGGCCGGTGGGGGGCGCGCTGCGCATCTGCGACCTGAGCGGCAACGTGATCTCGATGGGCGACCACGACCTCTCCGAGGCCTCCAACTCGCCGATCGCGGGAACCGTGGAGCGCGAGCGCATCGACGGCTTCTTCTCGCCCACGATCAATCTCAGGAACGGCGGCGGCACGAACGAGATGGGGATCAACGCCGCGATCGCCACGGCGACCGAGGATATCTACCTCAGCTACGAGGTCTACACGGGCGCCATGGACCTCTTCAACGACGGGGGATCCTGGTACTTCGCGTTCTCGGCCTACCCGGGGAGCCAGTCCGACGGAAGCCCCTGCTGGTCCGACTGGCAGGTGGTCCCCTTCATCATCTTCAACCCGGACAAGCAGTGCTTCCGGGACTTCCAGCCGAGCTTCGCCTTCGGGCTGCTTCGCTGGAATACTTCCCTTGCCGAAGGTGGGACCGTCTATCCCGACTCGTTACGCGCATACCTCGGCAAGTTCACGCACTGCTACCGCTTCGGGGTCTCCACCGGCTGCGCGTCCACGGGAGGCAACTACTTCGACAACCTCTCGATCGGCTTCGTGGACGGAAGTTCGCCCCCGATCGCCGTGAACCTGTGGGACTGGATCCAGGACACCTTCACCGTCAACGGCCTCAACCGCGCGGCGAATCCGCTGCTCAGCGCCGAGTTCGACACCACATCCGCGCTCGTCAAGACCGGGCTCAACATCGCGCAGAGTCCCGGCAACTCGACCCGGTACCAGGTCCCGGGGGACACCACGGTGATCACCGCGCTCGGGAACGAGGTGAGGGTGGACCTGGTGTTCCGCATTTCGCCCGGGCCCGGCAACTACCGGTCGCTCGGGATCCGCTCGAGCGGGCTTCGCGCCGTCCCGACCGATCCCTCGACCGCGCTCGACTTCGCCCAGACCGGCGCGGGCCAGGCCTTCGAGCGCAACTTCTGGGCGCGGTACCTCGCCGACAACGGCGCGAAGGGCACTCCCGGCGGGCACCCGGCAGGGGCCGCCAACGGCGGGCGTGACTGGAGCGAGCTGGTGTGGAACAGCGCGCGCTGCGACTCCTCGGAAACCAACTTTTGGCCGATCGACGGGCGGGGCCTCGGGGGACCCGTGCTCGGCGCCTTCGCGACCATGTACCACGAGGCCGATCCCAAGTTCGTGCCGCTCGGGATCGCCAAGAACCGCTGTTTCCTCGTGAACGCCGCGGCGACGGTCAGCCAGGCCAACACGGTGTGCAACCTGGCGCTCACCGACGGCTGGCCGGTCACCGCGGGCTACGTGGCGGAGAACGGGCTCCCGGCGGGCCAGACCTACGAGTACACCAAGATTCTTCCGGACGGGCAGTTCACGCCCGGAACTCACGTGCAGTACGTGATCCGGCGCGAGGACACGCCGGTCGGCGCGGGCCCCTACCTGTCGCCCGACACCAGCACCGTGGTTCCGCAGATCTCCGAGGGCTCGACCGACGCCCACCGCTGGCAGCAGTTCGCGGTGCTGCCGGACGCATGGAAGAAGACGGCCTACGGCGGTCTCGGGCAGGCGTGCGCCCTCTACGTGGACCTGAACGACCGGCGCGGCAACGAGCGCGCGTGGGTCACCCTGATGGACCAGCTGGGCGGAACGCGCGCCGACAAGCGCGGCGCGCACAACGGCTGGCAGGGGCTTCCCGACCAGGACCCGAACGACCCCGCGCGTTTCGTGCGCCACCTCAACCAGCAGCCCGGCACCACGTGGGACATGTTCGGGATCAAGGCCTCCGAGTCGCTGAACTCGAGGGTGGCGGGACTGGGGGTGGATCTCTCGAACCACGCCAGCGCGTTCCAGATCGACAACAAGTGGTCGTTCCAGGGCCCTTCGCTCGCGATGCTCGAGGCGTTCTACAAGGTGATCGTGATCCTCACCGGGGACCTGAACTCGAGCCTGTTCGGCCCGTTCACGAACTACGGCTCCGACGACGTGAAAATGCTCCAGGACTTCATGCTCGGAGGTCTCGCGGAAGAGGAGAACCACCGCGGGGTCTGGGTCCAGGGAGACGGCGCGGTGGACGCCATGACTTCGACGATTTCCAACGCGTCGCTGCTCAACAACTACTTCTACGTGTCGCTCCGCGATCCGTCGTACCTGATGCTCACCGGAAACGCCGCGGGCTGCCTCGATCTGGCGCTCCAGGCGCCGCTCAACTCGGACGGGAGCACGCTCGGCGTCCGGAACGGGTGCCTGTTCGCGAACGACGTGCTCCAGCCCGGCCTCCGCTCCGTCGCGACCGCCCACTATGCCCCCGCGGGGAGCGCGGCGCCGCCGGTCGTGGCCGGCGTGTTCCACGACGTGGACCCGGTGACCGGGGAGTACTGGCAATCGCTGGTGGACGGCTGGGACATCGAGAACCTGCTGGCGCGCTTCTGCGCGAACTCGTCGGGTCGCGCGTTCTACAGCGGGAGCGCCCTCATCAACCTGTTCGGGAAGATCTGCCAGATCGTCTTCCCCGGCCCGTACGGGGACGTCCCGGGCGGATACGGCCCGGAACTCGTGGACTTCATGCGGCTGCGCAACAACCCGCTGGTCACGGGAGCCTCCACGGTCGAATTCGGCCTCGCGCAGGGCGACCGGGTGGAGGTTCGCGTCTTCGACGTGAGCGGGCGGCTGGTGCGCACGCTCGCGCGGCGCGACTTCGCGGCCGGCGAGCACCGGCTCACGTGGGACGGCGCGGACGACTCCGGCCGCCCGCTGGCGCGGGGCGTCTACTTCACTCAGGTCCGCTCCGTGGGCCGCGGGATCACCGAGGCGCGGAAGCTGACCGTGCTGCGGTAGGGGGACTCGCGAGTCTCCGCGGGGAACGCCGCCTGGGCCGGAGCCCGGCGGCGTCCCCGCGCGAAGCCTAGGGAAGCGGCTCCTCCTCCCGGTCGCGGTGCGCCATCCGGTAGAGGACCGGCAGCACGATCAGCGTGAGCAGGGTCGACGACAGGATGCCCCCGATCACGACCGTGGCCAGCGGGCGCTGGACCTCCGCGCCGGTGCCGGTCGCGAGCGCCATGGGCACGAACCCGAGCGACGCCACCAGCGCGGTCATGAGCACCGGGCGAAGGCGGGTCGAACAGCCCTCGAGGATGGCCCGGTCGAGCGGTACGCCGTCTTCCCGGAGCTTGCGCACGAACGACAGCATCACCACGCCGTTCAGCACCGCCACGCCCGACAGCGCGATGAAGCCGACGCCCGCGGTGATCGAGAACGGCATGCCGCGGATCAGCAGGCCGAGGATGCCCCCGGTGAGGGCGAGGGGAACGCCGCTGAAGACCAGCAGGGCGTCCTTCACCGAGGAAAACGCCCCGAACAGCAGGAGGAAGATCAGCAGCAGCGCGATCGGCACGACGATCGCGAGGCGGGTGCGGGCCGCGATCAGGTTCTCGAACTGCCCGCCCCAGGTGATCCAGTAGCCCGCGGGGATCGGGACCGTTCGCTCGATCCTCCGCTGGGCCTCCGCCACGAAGCCGCCGATGTCCCGGCCGCGCACGTTGGCCTGAGCGACCACCCGGCGCTTGCCGTCCTCGCGGCTCACCTGGTTCGGCCCCTCCGCGAGCGCGATGCGCGCCACCGCCCCGAGCGGGACGAACTCGGTGCGGGATTCGGCGTGGGTGGTGGGCAGCGCGCCGGGCAGCATGGACCGGGGCGCGGCCCGGACCGGAACCGGCAGCAACTCGAGGGCATGAATGTCGCTGCGCACCGATTCGGGGAAGCGGATCACCACCTCGAAGCGGCGGTCGCCCTCGAAGATCTCCCCGGCGGAGCTGCCCGCGAGAGCGGTGCGCACCACGCCCTGCACGTCGGCCACGTGGAGTCCGTAGCGCGCCACCGCGGCACGATCGATGTCCACGGTGAGGATCGGCAGCCCGGTCACCTGCTCGATCTTCACGTCGGCGGCCCCCGGGATCCTGCCCAGCTCCTCCGCGATCCGCTCCGCCGTCCCGGCGAGCACGTCGAGATCGTCGCCGAACACCTTCACGGCGACGTCGGCCCGGATCCCGGCGATCAGCTCGTTGAAGCGCATCTGGATCGGCTGCGTGTACTCGTAGACGTTCCCCGGTAGCAGCCCGAGGCGGCGCTCCATGGCGCGCACCAGGTCCGCCTTGGGGCGCCCGGGGTCGGGCCAGGACTTTCTCGGTTTCATGATCACGAAGATGTCCGAAACGCTCGGGGGCATCGGGTCGGTGGCGATTTCGGCGGTGCCGATCTTCGAAAAGACGCGCTCGACTTCCGGGAAACCCCGCAGCGCCTTCTCGACGTCGCCCTGCATCGAGATGGCCTGCTCGAGGCTGGTGCCCGGGATGCGCAGGGCGTGGATCGCGATGTCGCGCTCGTCGAGCTGGGGCACGAACTCGCTGCCGAGGCGCGTGGCCGCGAGGCCGCACGCGGCCAGCACCAGCAGCGCGCCCGCCACCACCCGGCGCCTGCGGGCCAGCGCCCAGCGCAGCGAGGGCAGGTAGAGCCGCCGCGCGCCCCGGATCGCCACGCTCTCCCGCTCCGAAACGCGGCCCCGGAGCAGCAGCGCCACCAGCGCCGGCACGACGGTGAAGGCGAACAGCAGCGCCCCCGCCAGCGCCAGCAGGACCACCTGCGCCATCGGCCGGAACATCTTTCCCTCGATGCCGGTGAGGGTCAGGATCGGCAGGTAGACGATCATGATGATGCCCACCCCGAACAGGGTCGGCCGCGCGATCTCCATGCCGCCGACCCAGGTCTCGTGGAGCCGCTCCTGCAGGTTGAGCCCGCGATTCAGCTCCTGCTGGCGATGCGCGAACCGGCGCAGCATGTTCTCGACCATCACCACCGCGCCGTCCACGATGATCCCGAAGTCGATCGCGCCGAGGCTGAGGAGATTGGCGCTGATCTTTCCGTGCACCATGCCCGTGGCGGTGAACAGCATCGAGAGCGGAATGATGAGCGCGACGATCAGCGCCGCGACGAAATTGCCGAGCAGCAGGAAGAGCACCGCCACCACCAGCACCGCGCCCTCGACCAGGTTGGTGCGCACGGTCTCGAGCGTCGCGTCCACGAGCCGGGTCCGGTCGTAAACCGGCCGCGCGACCACGCCGGGCGGCAGGCTCCGGTTCACCGCCTCGAGGCGTGCCGCCACCCGCCGCGCGACGGTCCGGCTGTTCTGCCCGACCAGCATGAACGCCGTGCCCAGCACCACCTCCTCGCCGTTCTCGGTGGCGGCGCCGGTGCGAAGCTCGCGCCCGCGCCCGACGTCGGCCACGTCGTGCACGCGGATCGGGACGCCCTTGCGGGTCGCCACCACGATCTCGCGGATCTCGGCCTCGCTCCGGATCCGGCCGGTGGTGCTCACGAGGTACTGCTCGCCCTTGTGCGAGATGTAGCCGCCGCCCGCGCCGCTGTTGTTTTGCTCGAGCGCGAACTGCAGGTCGTGGAAGGAGAGACCGAAGGCCATCAGCCGGTTCGGGTCCGGCGTCACGTGATACTGCTTGCGATACCCGCCGATCGTGTTGATGTCGGTGATGCCTTCGACCGTGCGCAATTGCGGCTTGATGACCCAGTCCTGGATCTCGCGCAGGTCGGTCGGCGTGATCCGCCCGCCGTCCGGTCGCCGCGCGGTGGTGTCCGACTCCACCGTCCACATGAAGATCTCGCCGAGCCCGGTGGCGATCGGGCCCATCTGCGGGTCGGCCAGCCCCTGCGGCAGCGCGGCGCGCGCTTCCTGGAGCCGCTCGTTCACGAGCTGCCGCGCGAAGTAGATGCTGGTTCCGTCGCGGAACACCACGGTGACCTGCGACAGCCCGTACCTCGAAATCGAGCGGGTGTCGGTCAGCCCCGGAATGCCCGCCATCGCGGTCTCGATCGGGAACGTGATCCGCTGCTCGACCTCGACGGGGGAGAGCCCCTCGACCACGGTGTTGATCTGCACCTGGACGTTGGTGATGTCGGGAACCGCGTCGATCGGGAGCCGCAGGAAGTTGAAGCACCCCAGCACGGCGATGGCGGTGGCGCCCAGCACCACCATCCATCGCTGCCGGATCGAGAAGCGGAGCAGGCGCTCAAGCATGGGAGCGCCTCCGGAGGCCGGCGCGGGGCGCGCGGTCAGTGGTCATGGGTGGCCTCCGAACGGCCGAGCTCGGCCTTGAGCAGGAACGCGTTTCGCACCACCACGCGGGCGCCCGGCTCGAGGCCCTCGAGGATCTCGGTCCAGGTCCCGTCGCTGCGGCCGGGCGTGACGGGCTGCGCCTCGAACGTCGTTCCCTCCGCGCGGAACACCGCGGGCCCGCGGCTCAGCCGCACGATCGCCTCCTCCGGAACGGCGACGCGCGCCGTGAACCGGTCCACCGTGATCGCCGCGGTCACGAAGAGCCCGGGCTGCCATCGGTTCCCCGGGTTGGGGAGCACCACGCGGCCGTAGGCCGTGCGGGTGTCCTGCTCCAGCAGCGGGCCGACGTACGCGATGGCCCCGCGCGCCTCGATCGGCTCGCCGGCCAGCGACCGGACGGTCGCCGCCTGCCCGGTCCGCACGCGCCCCGCCACCTGGGGGTAGAGCGCCACGTCCACCCAGACCGTCGAGAGGTCGGCGAGCGTGTAGATCGGGGACTCCGGGGTCACCGTCTGGCCCGGGGCCACGTCGCGAGCGACCACCGTGCCCGAGATCGGGGCGAAGACGTCGTAGTCGGCGAGGCTCTCGTTGCTGTGGACCACCGCGAGCCGGTCGCCGGCCCTCACCCGGTCGCCCTGGCTGCGCTCGAGCGCCCGGATCACCCCCGGGAAGCGCGGCCGGACTTGCACCACGCGCTCGGCGTTCAGGTGGACTTCCCCGGGCGCCTCGATGCGAACCTCGATGGCCCGCGGGCCGGCGGAGCCGGTCTGGATTCCCGATGCGGTCACCGCGTCGGCCAGCAGTTCCACCCGGCCCTCGCGTTGCCGGTAGGTCCACTCGCTTCGCCCCGCGGGGCGCTCGAGCGCGACGCGCGCGTCGAACGAGTGCGGTTCTTCCACGGAGCGGAGGCTCTGGAAGCGGTCGCCGACCTGCCGGAAGGGAATCGAGTCGCGCCGGCCCGGGAAGCGCTCGAGCACCACGGACAGGCGCGCGCCCTCGGGCGACACCGGCCTGCCGCCGCCGTCGTAGAGGTAGGCGCGGAACTCGGGAGGAATCCCGGTCTCCTCGATCAGAAGCTCGAGCTGCACGTCGCCGCTCGTGAACAGGCGGCCGCCGCGCGGACCGCGAGGCGCGGCTTCCGCGTGTTCCTCGCCCTGGGCGCGGTCGCCGCCGGCGTGGTCGTGGGATGGGTCGCCGGAGCCGCCGCGGCCGCAACCTGCGAGCAGCGCCGTCGCGAGTGCCAGCACGCCGATCGAACCCGGAGCGAGGGGACGACCCGCGCACCGAAAGAGTCTCGTGGTCATCGGTCGTCCCTCCGCGATTCGATTTCGTCGAGCGTTACTCCCGCGATGAGTTCCAGCCCCTTGCGGGCCTTCCACACCTCCGTGGCCGCTTCCACCTCGAGCAGCGCGCTCTCGGTGAGCCCGCGTTGCGCGTCCTGGATGTCCACGTAGCCGACGCGGCCGGCGCGGTAGGCGGCCACGACCAGCTCCAGCGCCTCCTCCGCGGCGGGACGGATCGCGCGGCTGATCCGCTCCCACGCGTCCCACGCGGCGAGGTAGCGATCGGTGGCGCCGCGCAGCGCCTCGCGAGCGCGATGCGCCGCCCCTGCCGCGCGCTGTTCCGCGGCCGCGCGTTCCAGCCGCGCGGCCTCGACCGGGCCGTGGCCGGGATTCCAGAAGGGCAGCGGCACGGACACGCCGACCAGGGCGCCGGTGCCGCCGGCCTCGGCGAGGTGACGCGCGCCCGCGCTCAGCGAGAGATCGGGCACGCGGGCCGCCCGGGCGGCGCGCAGCCTCCACGCCTCGGCATCGGCCTCCGCGGCGGCGAGGCGCCATTCGGGGTCGGCTTCCGTGAGTTTCGCGTCGTCCGCGAGGCCGGCGAGGTTCGCCGCGGCGGGATCGGGCGGGGACCCGAGGGCGAGCGAGTCGCTGCCGAGGCTGTCGGCGCCCCACTGGAGCGCCAGCCGCCGGCGGGTCACGGCCAGCTCGGCGGCGGCCCGGCGCCGCGACACTTCGAGCAGCGCGAGGAAGTTCCGGGCACGAACCACCTCGTAGCGCGGCGTGCCTCCGGCCCGGTGGCGTTCGTCGGCCGCCCGCACGGCTTCGGCTCCCGCGCGCTCGGCGTCGCGCAGGCGCGCGACGCGCTCCTGGAGCGCCCACGCGTCGAGGAAGCGCTCCGCCGTGGACGCCAGCACGTTCCGGCGCGTGGCCGCCCGTTCGGCCTCGGCCACCGAGGCCAGCGAGCGGGCGAGCCCGGCGCGCGCCGGGCGGTCGCCTCCCAGCTCGAGGGACTGCTCGAGCAGGAGCGTGGTCTCGGCGCGATCCGTGCCGAGGGCGCCGCCCAGATTTTCGGCCGTGAGGCCGAGGACGGGATTGGGACGCCGGGACGCGTCGCCCGCCCGGGCGCCGGCGGCGGCGGCCCGGAAGCGGTCCGCGCGCAAGGACGGGTTTCCCGCTTCGGCGAGTTCCAGGGCGCCCCGGAGGGTGAGCGGGCTCGCGTACGCGGAGACGGGCGACAGCGCCGGCGCGGCGATCCACGCGCAGGCAAGCAGGAACAGGAACAAGACCGACCTCCTTCCGGAGCGGACTCCGGCATGGGTTCGAGCGGGCGGGTGGCGGACGGACCGGAACGCGGTCCGCCCGTACGGCTCAGGCTCGAAGGTCGATCAGCAGCGAAGGACGGTGGGACGCGTCCCGGCTCCGCCCGGGCGGGCGGGTGAATGCGCGGTGGGATCCGCGGCGTGCGCGGGGGATGGATCGGAGAAACCGGAAACCGCCGCGGGCGCGGCGACGACCGGCTCGATCATGCCGCCGTCGGGCTTGGTTCGCAGGGCGAGTCCCGGCGCGAGCGCCAGGTCGAGGCAGGCGCCGCAGTCGTCGGGGGCGATCGCCTCGGCGGGTCCGCCCGGCGCGGCGTCTTCGCAACAGCTCGGCTCGCCGCGGCCGGCCGGTTCGAGCTCGAAGTGGCCGTCGGCGCCGACGCAGAGCGCCCAGCCGGACGGCGGCAGGAGCGCCGTGAGCGAAAAGAGCAGGCTCACGGCCACGGCACGCGCTCGGCGCGGGAGGGAAGTCACGCGGAAAGACTGGCCCGGGCGCAGCGCGGCTGTCAACACGAGGGTCATGGAATCGTGGCGGCCCCGGCCCGCGCCGCGACCCGCTCGTAGATTCCGAGCGCCCCGTCCGCCGAGGCCTCGTCCACCCACGCGACCGCGCGGTAGCCCGCGAACACGGCGTCGCGCTCGGCGGCGGAGCGGAACGGCTGGCCCTTGCCGGCGAACGCCTGCGCGCTCGTCACCACGCCGCGCCGGACCACGAGCCAGTCGGGCCTCGCCTCGCGCACCACGTCGGCGTACCACCCGGGCGCGCCGCTCGCGCGCCGCCGCGCGACCGCCGGCGTTACCAGCCCGACCTCGTCCACCACGCGCAGCTTGCACAGGTAGCCCACCAGCCCGATCGGTTCCAGCAGCACGCTCTGCCACGGCGTCGAACGCTCCGCGAGGATCCGCCCGGCCTCGGCGAAGTTCCGCTCGGCCCGCGCCCGGCCCGCGTAGAAGTGGAACACGACGGTCCACGTGCCGAGGATGAACAGCGCCCCAGCCACGTAGAGCGCGGGCCCGCGCGCGAGGCGCGGCAGGCCGAGCGCCGCGAGCAGGAAGAACGTGGTGATCGGGGCCGCGAGGTACCACCAGAAATAGGCGGCGCCGCTCGCCGCGTAGAGGGCCCAGACCGAGAGCCCGGCGAGCGCCATCCACGAGAGCGCCGAGCCGCGCCGCGTCCACAGCTCCGCGGCCCCGAGCACGGCGGCGGGTGCCGCGACCACGCTCATCAGGAACAGGAACTGGCCCTCGGAGGTCACCGGCCAGCGGCCGAACGAGAGCGGCAGCGCCCACTCCCACCAGTGCCGGCCGGCGAGCAGGCCGGGCGTGCCGTAGAGCTGGGCCTTGGCCATCACGCTCTGCGGGAGCGGCGAGCCGTAGGTCGCGGCGAGCGCGCCGTAGCCGGCGAGCGCGATCGCGAGCGCCACGAGGCGGTCGCGCCACGAGGCCCCGATCGCCAGCACCGCCGCCGCCACCGCGCCCTCGGGGCGCAGCAGCGCGAGCGCCGCGAGCGCGGGCCCCGCGGCGGGATGCCGCCGCGCCGCGAGCGCCGCGCCCGCCGCGATCAGCGTCACCATCACGCCGGTCTCCATTCCCGAAGCGGCGAGGCTCGGGAAGTAGGTCCAGCCGGCGAACAGGGCGGCGAACACCCAGGCGGCCGCCCGCGAGTGGGCGCGCAGGAGCGAGGCGACGATCAGCAGGGTGGCGGCGTTGGCGACGACGCTGGTGGCCCGCGACCAGATCGGCGGGTTGTGGATCAGGGCGTAGCCGAGCGCGTTCCACACGGTCCAGAGCGGCGACGTGAAGCCCATCACGTGCTCGCCGGGATTGAAGACCAGCCCGTAGCCGAGCACGAGGTTTCGCGCGTAGCGGTACGTGATGTAAGCGTCCTCGCCCGCGTAGGGGAGGAAGTACCAGAGCGCGGCGTGGGCCACGAGGAGGGCGGCGAGCGGGACGAGGAACGGCTCGCGCGGGTCGGCGAGGCGCGCGAGGAACGGGAGCGGCACCGCGGCGGCGTTTTCCGCGCGCGACTCCGTCGCCGTCCGCGCGAGGTCGGCAGGCGGCGACGCGGGGGTTTCGCCGCGGGCCGCGGGGTCGCGCCCCGCCGCTCCGCGCACCAGCCGGAGCGGGACGACGTTGGGCCTGCGCTCGGAGGGAACCGGCTCGTTGGGCAAGGGATCGCTCCTCGGGGACCACGAGGGGGACGGCGCGAATCCCGGCCGGGGCGCCGGCCGGGCGGTCGGGTTATCGGCCGCCCCGGCCCGGAACCGGACCGGCGATTTCCGGGAGCCCGGGTCCGCGGCATGACCGGCCGGCCGGCTTCCCGCTAGACTGCGCGCTCCGAATCCGTTCCGATCCTTCCCGGGAGCGTTCCATGAACTACCGCACCCTCGGCCACACCGGCCTCAAGGTCTCCGAGATCTCGCTCGGCTCGTGGACCACCTACGGCGGCTCCGTCGCCACCGGGGACGCCGTCAAGATCGTGCGCCGCGCCTTCGAGCTCGGCGTCAACCTGTTCGACACCGCCGACGTGTACGTGCGCGGCGCGGCCGAGATCGCGCTCGGGCAGGCGCTCGCCGGGCTGCCGCGCGAGCAGCTCGTGATCGCGACCAAGTGCATGGGCCGCGTGTGGGACGGCCCGCTCGGGGCGGGGCTCTCGCGCAAGCACATCTTCGACGCCATGGACCAGAGCCTGCGCCGGCTCGGCGTGGACTACGTGGATCTCTACCAGGCGCACGCGCCCGACGCCGGCACGCCGATCGAGGAGACGCTGCGCGCCTTCGAGGACCTGGTGCGGATGGGCAAGACCCGCTACGTCGGATTCTCGAACTTCGACCGCGAGCCGGCGCTGGCCGAGCGGGTGGTGGCGATCCAGAAGGAGCGGGGCTGGGACCGCATGATCTCGAGCCAGCCGCGCTACAGCCTCGTGGACCGGCACGTGGAGGACGGCCACGTCGCCTTCTGCCGCGAGCACGGCATCGGGATGATCGTGTACTCGCCGCTGGCCCAGGGGGTGCTCACCAACAAGTACGCCGGCGGCGCCACGCCGCCCGGGAGCCGGGGCACCACCTCGTTCGCGCACTTCCTCACCAACGAGAAGGCGCTGACCCCCGAGAACATCGCCGCCGCCGAGCGGCTCGCCGCGTGGTGCGAACGCCGCGGCGGCGTCGCCCCGGCGCAGGTGGCGCTGGCGTGGGTGCTGAGGGAGCCGCAGGTGTCGAGCGCCATCATCGGAGCCACTCGCGTCGAACAGCTCGAGGAAAACTTGAAGTGCCTCGAGGTCCAGCTGAGCGCCGCCGAGTGGGCCGAGGTCGAGGCCGCGATCGCGGGCGAGGGGCCCGCGCCCGAACCCGCGGGTGCCGAGCCGGAACCGCGCGCGGACGACGCGCCCGCCGCCGGCGCGGGTCCCGCGAAAGGCCGCCGTGGCGGGCGGAAGAAGAAGGGCGGGGGCTGACCTCCGACAGCCGGGCCCGCCGTCTCGCGACGGCGGGCCCGCTCGCCCGGACCGGGAGGAGGTGGCCCGGCCGGACCTCGTGCCGGAAGCGGGGCCTCGCGGCGCCCGCTCCCGGCGTTCCCTACCAGCGCGGGGGCTGCGCGAACCCGAGCTCGCCGCGCTCGCGCTCGAAGACCCGCCGCTCGCGGGGGAAGATCCCGAGCGCCCGCAGGCCGGCCGCGTACTCGTAGCGCAGCACCAGGTGGTCGGTCGCGGCCGGCATGGCCGTGAAGTGGGTCCGGCTCACCGGGTCCCAGCGGGAGTCGCCCCAGCCCGTGCCGGGCGCGGCGTCCGAGGGCGGCGCGAGGTAGTTCGCGCCCGGAGCCTTCTGCGCGCGCAGGTCGCCGCGCGACGACTCGCCCATCGAGGGAGCGGGCGCGGCGTTCGACCGCGGCTCCGCCGCGCGCTCGCGCGTCTCGCCGCCCTCGGCGCGGCCGCCGCGGTCGTCGAGGTTCGAGCGGTCGCGCACCCGGGGCCGGTCGTCGCGCCACGTCACGCGCTCCTGCTTCTCGCGGAACGACAGCACGCGGATCCAGCCCATGTCGCCGTTGTCCTGGCCGGTGCGCGTCGCGTAGGAGCGCTCCTCGTCCACGAACACGAAGCGCCGGACGTTCTTGAGCGACGTCCGCCAGCCCTGGATGGTGGCGCTCTCGTACGGGTCGAGCACGTACATCGCCTCGCGATTCGAGAGGCCCGTGCGCTCGCCGTTCACCACGTTGAGCCCGTCCACGGCGATCAGCACGCCCACCCGCTCGGGGCTCGTGTTGCGGACCACCAGCGAGTAGTTCTTGCCGCGGAACGCCTGGAAGTAGGTCTTGTCCCACGCGCCGGGACGCACGTAGAGCGGCGCGGGCCAGCCGTCCACCAGCACCTGGACGTCCACGATGCGGCCGTCCACCTCGTCGCGCACCGCGTCGTGCCGGGCCGAAGCCGGGCCGGACGAGAGGGCCGAGACGGTCGCGGCCATGGTGAGCGCGCCGAGGATCACGCGCGGGTTGCCGGGGCGGCGGACCGGGACGGGGATCGGGACGGGAACCGGGAGACGGCAGGATTCGAGAGCCTGGAGCACCTTCGCGAGAATCGAGTTCATGGCGTTCCTCCTTGCGCTGCGTGCTGCGGGACCGTTCGACACCGGGACTACTGGCAGGAAGTACGCCGGTGCGGGAGGGCTATTCCCGGTCCGCTGGGCCGCCACGGGGCAACGACTTAGGGCCCGAAGATCACGGAGTTGTGGAGCGCCTCCCGGGTGCGGCGGCGACCCCACGACAGGGCGTCGCAAGGCCGCGACGGACGGGAACTTCGCCGGTCACTCGGGCCTTGTCGGGCGCGTAACCCGTCCAGTCCCGCTCGCGCCTGCGCTACATTCCCGCTGTGGAGGACACCATGCGACGCATCGTGATTTCCGCGCTGTTCGCCCTGGCGCTCGCGGGCCCCGCGGCGGCCCAGATCCAGCCCGGTCAGACCGGCCCCAATTTCACCAAGACCGCCCTGACCGGCGCCCCGGTTTCCCTGAGCGACTACTCCGGCAAGGTGGTCGTGCTGTTCCTGCTCGGCTATGCCTGAGACTTCTGCATGAACGACGGTCCGTCGTTCGAAGCCGACATCTGGCAGGCCTACGCCCAGAGCCATCCGGGACAGGTGCAGGCGCTCGGCGTGGACCTCTGGAACGGGACCGCCGGCGCGCTCACCGCGTTCCGCGACGCCACCGGCGCCACCTTCCCCCTGCTGCGCAACGGCTCGCTCGCGACGGGAGGGAACCTGGCCACGCTCTACGGCCCGTACGACAACTACGTGGTGATGAACAAGCAGGGCGTGGTGCGCTACCACGCGGCGCTGAGCTGGCCGCACGGGAACCGCTACCACCTGAACGAGATTCGCGCGACGGTGGACTCGCTGGTGACCGCGACCGTGGACGTGGAGCCCGCGCTCCCGGGCGGCGGCGCCCCCGCGCTCGCGGTCGCGCCCAACCCGTTCCGCTCGAGCGCGGGCGTCGAACTGGCGCTTCCGCGCGCAGCCTCCTCGGCGCGCGTCGCGGTGGTGGACGTGTCCGGCCGCCGGGTCGCCGTGCTGCACGAGGGCCCGCTCGCCGCCGGCGTCACGCGTCTCGCCTGGGACGGCCGCGCCGCGGACGGGGCGGCGGTGCCGCCCGGTCTCTACCTCGTGATCGCCGACGTGGACGGACGCCGGTTCCAGCGCAGGCTCGTGGGCCTGCGGTGAGGAGGTCTCCCCGGGCGGTCTCCCTCGCCGTGGTCGTGGCGGGCGCGGCGTGGCTCGCCGCGTGGAGCGCGGCGGCCGAGTCTCCCCGGATCGAGCGTGCGCCCGCCCCGGCGTTCCGGGCGCGGGCGGTGGACGGCACGGCGCTCGACCTGGCCGCCCTTCGCGCGCGCGGCCCGGTGGTGCTCGATTTCTGGGCCACGTGGTGCCAGCCGTGCACCCAGTCGCTCCCCGAGATGGACGCGGTGCACCGCCGGCTCTCGGCGCGCGGCGTCACGGTGATCGGCGTCTCGGTGGACGGCCCGCGCAACCAGGCCCGGGTGCGGCCGTTCGCGGCCAAGCTCGGGCTCGGCTTCCCGATCCTGTTCGACGCCGACGGCTCGCTGCAGCGCGACTACCAGGTGCGGGCGATCCCGACCACGGTGGTGGTGGACACGTCCGGGGCGATCGTCCACGTCGGCGAGGGCTGGTTCCCGGGCGAAACCCGCAACGTCGAGCGGCTCCTCGAGGGCCTGCTCGGGCCGGCGAGCGGGGCCCCGCGGCCTTGAGCCCCGCGATCCGCCGCCTCCCGCGGGGAGCGGCTCACGCCCTCGTGGCCGCGGGGCTGCTCGCCGCGGCGCCGCCCGCGCGCGCCCAGGTCACCTTCACCAACCTCGCGCAGGCCCAGGCCGGCAACGTGCCCTACACCGACCCGTCGAACCGGACCGACCTCCACGACCAGGCCCGGCTCGACGCGGTGCTGGGCGGGCTGCGTCTCGGCGCCCGCTACGAGGTGCGCGAAAACAGCGAGCGAGTCCTCACCTACCGCGAGGTCACCCAGCGCTACGCCGAGTGGAGCGGGGACCGCCTGCGGGGCCGCGTCGGCCACTTCTACACGCTGGTGGGGCGGGGGCTCATCCACCGCTCGTGGGAGCTGCCGGGGGTCATCATCGACCAGCCCGGGACGCGCTCCGAGTTCGCCTTCTCGCGCGACCTGGACGGCGTGATCGTGGAGGGCGGCGCGGGCCCGTTCTCGGCGCACGCCTTCACCGGCGAGCCCAACGACGGCACGGTCTCGCCGTCGCGGGACGAATCGTTTCCCCGTTACGTCGGGCAGGTGTCGGGCGCCCAGGGGGCGCTCGAGGTGTGGCGCGGGTCGCGCGTCGGGGCGGGCTACGTGCGCACGAGCCACGTGGAGCCGTTCTCGGGACTCAGCCGGCAGGACGAGCTCGGGACCGGCTTCGTGGAGGCCGACCCGCTCGCGATGGCCGGCGTGTCGGCGGTGTCGCTCCCGGTTTACGCCGAGTACGCGCAGCTCAAGCGGTCGTTCACCGAGTGGTGGCGCTTCGAGCGCGGGGGCCGCGTGCCGCACGCGCTCTACGTCGCGACCAACCTGCTGGCCGGTCCCGTCGCGCTTTCGGCGGAGTGGAAGGACTACCGGCGCTTCCGCCTCGGCACCAACGACCCGCCCTCGCTGGTGCGCGAGCACGCGTTCGCGCTGCTCAACCGGGCCACCCACGTGCTGCTGGCCGACGACGAGCACGGCTTCCAGCTGGAGGGCTCGTGGGCCGCGCCCGGCTGGGGCACGGTGACCGCCAACCACAGCCGCGCCGACGGCATCGTCTCGTCGGTGGCGCGCCGCTACTTCGAGAGCTACTTCGAAGTGCGGGCGGCCCCGGCGCGCTGGCCCGCCGCCGAGATGACCGTGTTCTTCGACCGCCAGCAGGACACCTTCTCGCGGATCTCCGAGCGGGCGTCGTGGGGCGGGAGCGGCACGGTCCGCGCGCGCGCCGACTGGTCCGCGACCCTCGACCTCGAGCGCTCGGACGCGACCCGCTTCTTCGCGCCCTCGGCCCGGCGGCGCCCCGAGTCGTTCACCGACCAGCGCGTGACGCTCGGCGTGGCGCGGGCGGCGTGGGGAAGCGTCGGGGTGATCGGCGAGCGCAGCAGCGATCCCACCCTGCGCAGCGGCAAGCGCCCGCGCGCCGACCGGGAGTTCTTCGCCACCACCCTCACGGCGCGCCTCGGGGAGCGGCACTCGGCCACGCTGCTGGTGGGGGAGCGCCGCGGCGGGCGGGCCTGCACCGCGGGCACCTGCTACGAGGTGCAGGACTTCAGGGGCGCCGAGCTCCGGCTCAGCACGCGCTACTGAGTTCCCGCGGGCGGACGCCGCGCCGGCGCGCCCGGAGGCGGCCGTTCAGGCGGCCAGTTCGCCGCGCCGGGCTTCGTCCTCGGCCGCCGCGACGCGCATGGCGTCCACCATCAGGCGGTCCAGGTCGAGGTCGAGCGTGATGTCCTCGTCGCGCGCTCGCTCGCCGGGGTGAAATTCGAATTCCCCGTCCTGCCAGAGCAGCACGCGGCAGATGATGCGGCGCTGGACCTCGAGGACCGCGGCGCGCAGGCGCTCGGGCTCGACGACGCCGCTCTCCACCAGCATCGCGCCGAGGCGCGATCCGGGCTGGTCCTGCTGGACCGCCGCGGTCAGCTCGATGGCCTCGGGGCGGATGTCGCCGCCGTTCACCAGCACGTCGCCGACGCGCAGGTGCACCGCGTTGGTGAAGGCGAAGGCCGAACGGCCCCCGATCAGGAACAGGTCGGCCCGCTCGTCGCCGTGGCGGATCTCGAGACGGCCGGTGGCGCCCGACATCTGCAGCAGGCGCAGGACATGGATGGGCAGGAAGTGGGCGAGTGCCCCGGACAGCGCGTTCACGGAAACCTCCCTGTTGGGCGTGGCCCGGGAGGTATCGGCCGCGGGAGCGGGCGGCTTGAGCCCCGGGGAGGGGCCCGAGCCGCCCGGTCGATACGGACGAGACGTCAGCGGGTGTGGATCACGCGAAGCGAAACCGCGGCGTTGCCGCTCCGCAGCCGCGCGAAGTAGAGGCCGCTCGGGAGGCCCCGGCCCAGTTCGACGCGCTGGATCCCGCCGCCGGACCCGGAGAGATCGCGCGAGTCCAGCACGCGGCCCGCCAGGTCGAAGAGGTCCACGCGCGCCCGCTCCCCGCCCGGCAGCGCGCAGACCAGGGCCACCGCGCCGGGTCCCGAGGCGCGGCCCGCGGGTCGCAGGGCGAGCGACGGGGACCGGTTCTCCACTCCCACGGTGCCGCCGATCGTCACCCACGCCGGCTCGGAGACCAGCGAGACGCCGGCGACATCCGCCCGCACCCGCCAGGCGTGCGGCACTCCGTTCGGGACGCCGGACTCGCGGAACCGGACGTGTCCGTTCGCTTCGGGCAGCGCCAGGCCGAGCCGGGTCCACGCGGAACCGTCCGTGCTCCGCTCCACCTGCAGCGGCACGCGCGCGTCCCCGGGCACCACCCAATCCAGGTGGACCGCCTCGTCGGACACGCCGGCGCCGGCCAGCGCGACGGGCGCCGTGGTCGGGGGATCCACCCACTGCAGGAACCAGAGGTCGCGCAGGTAGGTCGAGCCCCAGCCGCCGTAGAGCCACATGCCGTCGCGACCCGGGTCGGCGACGGCCTTCATTCCCCAGCGCGCCGAGGGCGCCGTTCCCTCGGGCGACTGCGGCGTCCACGCCGGCGCGGAGCCGGGGCCCAGGGCCCACAGGTCGCCGTAGTTCCGGATCGCGGCGTCGTAGCCGCCGAAGATCACCATGCGGTCGCGTTTCGTGTCGAAGACGGCGCTCTGCTCCTCGCGTGCGCCGGGTTTCGGGGTGCCGGCACCCACCAGGCTCCAGGACGGGGTGCTCCCGAGCGAGAGGCTCCAGGCGTCGTCGCGGAAGTTCGGATCCGTCCCGCCGAAGACGATCATGGCGTGGCGCGTCGCGTCGTAGACCGCCGTCGCGCTCGAGCGCGCGGAAGGCCGGGGTCCCGTGGTGGCGATCGGGGACCAGGCCGGTGTGCCCGCGAGCGAGAGCGCCCAGACGTCGCCGATGCGATAAGCGGGCGCCGACACGCCATCGTAGCCGCCGTACACGATCATCCTGCGGCCCACGGGATCGTAGATCGCCACGTGACCCCCGCGTGGCGACGGCCCGGCGCCCGAAGCCGCGAGAGGACTCCAGGTCGGGGTCCCGGAAAACGTCAGCTGCCACAGGTCGCCGAGCAGGTGGTCGTCGTAGCCCCCGAACACGATGAGCCGGTCGCCTTCAGGGTCGTTGACCCCGGTGTGCAGTCGTCGTGCGGGCGGCGGGACCCCGGCCGTGGCCAGCGGCTCCCAGCCGCGCCCGCTCACCATGGAGTGCACGTACGAATCGTTCCGGTAGGCGCCGTCGGTGCCGCCGAACACCACGAGCCGGTCGCGCGCGGTGTCGTGCACCATCACTTCCTGCAGCCGCGGGGGCAGCAGCACCTGCCACGTCTGCCACGCGGCGGGGGAGGCCGCGGGGATCGCCCAGACGTCCGCGAGCGGCTTCCGGTACCGGCCCATGCCGCCGTAGACGAAGAAACGGCCGTCCGAGGCCATCGCCGAGGCGGCCCCCCAGCGCGCCGGGATGGACGGCTTGGGCGTCGCGAGCGTCCATGCGGGCGAGGCGCCCGAGAGATTGAGGATCCAGAGCTCGCTCTCCATGCCCCAGTCGGTGTAGCCGCCGAAGGCGAGCAGCCGGCGCGAGGCCGGATCGAACCCGGCCGCGGGTTCGTTCCGCAACGTGCCCGGGCCCCCGGAGATGGCGACGCGCGACCAGGCCGGGACGCCGCCGAGGGACAGGCGCCACAGTTCGCCCGCGGATCCGTCGTCCGCTCCGACCAGCAGCAGGGAGGGTCCGGCGGGATCGTAGGCCACGCTCGGCGCGAAGCGCGGGGCGGGCGTCTCGCCTTCCGGCTCGAGCCGCGACCAGCTCGGCGTTCCCGAGAGCGAGAGCGCCCAGACCTCGCCCGACAACTTGCCGGTGTACGGGTCCAGGTCGAGGCCGCCGAGGACGATCATGCGCTGGTTCGCGGCGTCGTAGATCGCGCCGCAGCCCGCCCGGGGCGAGGGGCCGGGGCCGGGGTCGAGCCGCGTCCATGCGGGCGTTCCCGAGAGCGACAGCTGCCAGACGTCGTCGAGGATTCCGCTCGCCCAGCCGCCGAAGACGATCATGCGCCGCTGGACCGGGTCGAAGACGGCGGCATGGTAGCTCCGCCCCGCCGGGCGCTCGCCCGTGGGCGAGAGCGTGCTCCACGTGCCGGTCGAGATCTCGAAGGCGGAAACCTCGTTGGAGTAGTGGTGCTCGTCGTCGAGGCCGCCGAAGACGATCATGCGCCCGCCCGGCGGGTCGTGAATCATGGTGGCGTTGAAGGTCCCGACTCCGAGCGGCGGCGCGATGCGGTACCAGCGCCCGTGCAGCGGGTCGGTGGCGAGGGTTCCGCCGCCCGGGGCTTCGAGGGCCGCCGGTCCCATCCGCGCGGACTCGACGTCGGGGAGCGCGAGTTCCGCCGGCACGATGGGCCGGGATCCCGCCCAGTCGCCGGGATTCGCGGCGCGGGACAGGACCGGAGTCGAGAGCAGGACGAGGGCCGCGAGGACCGCCGGGACCCGAAGGCTTGGCGTCCAGGGACCCGAGTGGCGGGCGTCGGGAGTTCGCATGACCGCCTCCAGCGTGTGGGCATCGGGCCGCGGTCCGGCGGGGACCCCACCGCGGCGCCGCCGAGCATAGATCCGGCGGGGCCGCGGGAGAAGCCCCGATTTCCCGGCCCGGCTCAGAGACCGAGGGTGTGCCAGCCCGCGTCCACGTAGAGCGTGGTGCCCGTGATGCCGCTTCCCATGTCCGAGAGCAGGAACAGGGCGGCGGCGCCCACCTCGTCCTTCGTGATGCCGCGCTGGAGGGGGGAGCCGGCTTCGTGCTCCTTCAGCATCTCGGTGAAGCCGCGCACGCCGCGCGCCGCCAGCGTGCTGACCGGACCCGCCGAGACGCAGTTGACCCGGATGCGCTTCGGCCCCAGCTCGAGGGCCATCTGCCGGGTGGCGTGCTCGAGCACCGCCTTGGCCGAGCCCATGACGTTGTAGTTCTTCACCGCCCGCACCGCCGCGAGGTAGGAGAGCGACACGATGCTGCCGCCGTTCTTCTCGAGCAGCGGCAGGATGCGGTTCGTCACGTTGAGGAGCGAGTACGCGCTCACCTCGAGCGCCACCTGGAAGCCCTCGCGCGGGGTCGCGACGAAGCTGCCCTCGAGGTCCTCCTTGCGGGCGAAGGCCATTCCGTGGACGAACATCTCGACCGAGCCCCAGCGCTCGCCCAGCGCCTTCGCCACCGCGTCGATCTCGCCGTCCTTCGTGACGTCGCAGGGCAGGGTGAGCGTGCCCGGCACCGTTGCGGCCAGCTCTTCGACCAGCGGCTTGAGCCGGTCGCCGGCGTAGGTGAGGCACAGGCTCGCGCCGGCGCGGGCCAGCGCCTGCGCGATGGCCCAGGAGAGGCTGCGATGGTTGGCGACGCCCATCACCAGGGCGTGTCGCCCGCTCAGGTCCACGGCGTACATGAGTCCTCCTCGGAAGCGCGGGGCCGGCGCGGGCGCCGCGCGGTGGAGCCGGGAGCGGGAGGCCTCAGGCGGCCCGCCGTTTCTCCCAGACCCGGATCGGCAGAATGACGAGCTGCACCCCGGCGAACTGCAGGCGCCGCTGGATCGAGAACGCGGTCTCGTGGTGCAGCGATCGAGTGAACAGGTTCTCCTTCTGGAACACCAGCTGGCCGGCGAACACGATGGATCGCCGGAACTCCTTGATCAGGTCGAGGCACATGCCGTCCAGTTCCTCGATCAGGTCGGTGCCGAGGGTAAAGCGGTACTCGGCGTAGAAGCCCATGCGCTGCGCGAGGTCCACGTACTTCTCGAGGTCGGCCTTCACGCTGGCCTCGAGGGCCTGGAGATCCGCGGCCCCCTTGAACCGGCCCGAGTCCACGAGCCCGACCGAGCAGAACACGAAGTTCCTGAAGTGCCGGGGGAACAGGCGCTGGATCGAGAGCAGGGTGTGGATGCCGAGCCCGGCGAAGGACTCGACCAGCACGATCGCCGTGGGCCCGTCGGGGGCCATCTCGGGCTGGAGCGCCGCTTCGGGAAGCGGGAGATTCGTGAGCGCGTCGTCGAGCGAGGAGAGCATCCGACGCACCCGCCGGTAGTGCCAGCGCACCAGCAGGCAGAATCCCACCAGCGCCCCGGTCACGAGCAGCGTGATCCAGCCGCCCTCGCGGAACTTGACCGAGGCGGTCACCACGAGGATCCCGGCGGTCACCAGCGTGCCGATCCCGGCGACGATCAGCCGGCGGCGCCAGTGGGCGAGGCCCCCGCGCTCGTTCCACCAGTGGCGGACCATGCCGAGCTGGCTGAGCGTGAAGGTGAGGAACACGTTCACCGAGTACATGACCACCAGGATCTTCACGAGCCCCCCGGTGTAGGCGAGCACCAGCACCGCGGCGATGCCCATGGACAGGATGCCGTTCTGCGTGACGAGGCGCTCCGAGAGGTGGGCGAAGCGCTTCGGCACCCACTGGTCCACGCCCATGGCCGCGAGCGTGCGCGGGCCCGCCACGAAGCCGGTCTGGGCGGCCACGAACAGCAGCAGCCCCTCCGAGAGCAGGGTGAGGATCACCAGCGCGGGCCCGAGTTCGATCCCGCCCAGGCGCCACGACCCGCCGATCGCGGTCCACAGCGTCGCGTTGAGCGTGCGCCCCGGCTCGTGCCGGACGGCGTAGAGCAGGTAGCAGAGCAGGATCCCGCCCGCGGTGATCGCGAGCGACGCGGCCATGTACAGCATGGTGCGCTTGCCGGTTTCGACCCGCGGCTCGCGGAGGATGTCGGTCGAGTTGCTGATCGCCTCGATGCCCGTGAAGGTGCCGCCGCCGAGCGAGAAGGCCTTGAGGAACAGCACGACCACGGCGAGGAGCCCGAGCTCGGCGACCGCGCCGTGCGTGTCGCGCAGGGTCTCGGCGCCGAGCGTGCCGAAATCCGCCGCGTGCCGGAACAGGCCGAACCCGATCAGGCCCGCGTGGCAGGCCACGAAGGTGAGGAAGATCGGCGTGAGCACGATCACCGACTCCTTGAGTCCGCGCAGGTTCATCGCGGTGAGCGCGGCGACGATCGCGACCTCGGCGCCCAGCTTGAGCCCGGCCCACTCGGGCGGCAGGAAGGAGAAGATCGCGTCGCAGCCCGACGCCACCGAGATGGCGATGGTGAGCACGTAGTCCACCACCAGCGCGCAGCCCGAGAGCAGCCCCGCCGAGGGCCCGAGGAGCTTGGTGGCGACCAGGTACCCGCCGCCCCCGCTCGGGAACAGCTCGATGATCTGCGAGTAGGAGGCCGAGATCAGGAACACGGTCGCCACCGTCGCCACCATCAGGTAGACGGCGAGGTGCGTGTGGTGGCCGAGCGCGAGGAAGGCCTCCTCCGGGCCGTAGCTCGAGGAGGAGAGCCCGTCCGAGCCGAGCCCGACCCAGGCGAAGAAGGCGATCAGCGCGAGGTTGTGGTGGATGCGGGGGTCGAAGAAGTTCTTCGGCCCGCCCAGCAGCATGCTCCGCCATCGCTCCAGCATGATTCGCGGGCGCGCCTCAGGCGGCGCGCTGCTTCACCCAGACGCGGATCGGCAGGATGATCACCTGCACCCCGGCGAACTGGAGCCGCCGCTGGATCGAGAACGCGGTCTCGTGGTGCAGGGAGCGGGTGAACAGGTTCTCCTTCTGGAACACCAGCTGGCCGGCGAACACCACCGAGCGCCGGAACTCCTTGATCAGGTCGAGGCACATGCCGTCCAGCTCCTCGATCAGGTCGGTCCCGAGCGTGTAGCGGTATTCGGCGTAGAAGCCCATGCGCTGGGCGAGGTTCACGTACTTCTCGAGGTCGGCGCGGGTCTTGGCCTCGAGGGCGTGCACGTCGGCGGCGCCCTTGAACTGTCCCGAGTCCACCAGCCCGACCGAGCAGAACACGAAGTTCTTGAAGTGCCGCGGGAACATGCGCTGCACCGAGAGCAGGGTGTGGATGCCGAGCCCGGCGTAGGACTCGACCAGCACGATGGCGGTGGGACCGTCGGGGGCCAGCTCGGGCTGGGTCTTGGGCTCGGGGAGCGGCAGGTTGGTGAGCACCTCGTCGAGCGAGGAAAGCATGTGGCGCACCCGCCGGTAGTGCCCGCGCACCAGGTAGCAGAAGCCGATCAGCGCCGCGGTCACCACCAGCGACACCCACACGCCCTCGCGGAACTTGAGCACCGAGGTCACCACCAGCATGCCGCCGGTCAGGATCGTGCCGGTGAGCGCGACGATCAGGCGGCGGCGCCAGTGCGCCTGCTCCCGCCGCGTGTCCCACCAGTGCCGCACCATGCCCGCCTGCGTGAGCGTGAAGGCGATGAACACGTTGATCGAGTACATGACCACCAGCAGCTTCACCACGCCGCCGGTGTAGAGCATCACCGCGGCGGCGGCGAGCCCCATGAACACGATGCCGTTCTGGGTCACCAGCCGCTCCGAGAGATGGGCGAAGCGCTTGGGCACCCACTGGTCCACCGCCATCGAAGCGAGGGTGCGGGGGCCGGCCACGAAGCCGGTCTGCGCGGCCACGAACAGCAGCGCGCCCTCGGAGAGGAGCGTCACCCACACCAGCGCCGGGCCGACCTCGAATCCGCCCACGCGCCAGCCCTGGGTGACGATTTCCCACAGCGACGCGTTCAGGGTCTTGCCGGGCTCGTGCTGGACGTCGTTGAGCAGGTAGCAGAGGAGGATGCCCCCGGCCGTGAAGGCCAGCGAGATGGACATGTAGAGCATCGTCTTCTTGCCGGTCTCGGCGCGCGGCTCGCGCAGGATCTCCGTGCTGTTGCTCACGGCCTCGATCCCGGTGTAGGTGCCGCCGCCCAGCGAATAGGCGCGCAGGAACACCAGCAGCACGCCGAACACGCCGATCGCGTCCGCCGACTCGCGGGTGGCCGTCACCGTTCCCTGCGCCAGCGGCACGAGGTCGCCGCCGTGCGAGAGGATGCCGGTCAGGATCAGCACCACGTGGCTCACGATGAAGGTCAGGAAGATCGGGATCAGCACGCCCACCGACTCCTTGACCCCGCGCGCGTTGAGCATGGTGAGGAGCGAGATCACCGTGACCCCGACCACCAGCTTGTAGCCGCGCCACTCCTCCGGCAGGAACGAGAACACCGCGTCGCAGCCCGAGGCCACGGAGATCGCGATGGTGAGGATGTAGTCCACCACCAGCGCGCCTCCGGCCACCACGCCGGGCGTGACGCCCAGCAGCTTGGTCGCCACCAGGTAGCCGCCGCCGCCGCTCGGGAACAGCTCCACGATCTGGGAGTAGGAGGCCGAGATCAGGAACACCGTGCCGATGGTGGCGAGCGCGAGGAGCAGCGCGAGGTGCCGGTGCCGGCCCAGCTCGAGGAAGGCCTCCTCGGGACCGTAGCTCGAGGACGACAGCCCGTCCGAGCCGAGGCCGACCCAGGCGAAGAACGCGATCAGCGCGAGGCTGTGGTGGATGCGCGGGTCGAGGAGGTTCTTCGGACCCCCGAGCAGGAGACCCCGCAATCGTTCGAGCACGGGCGGGACTCTAGGGTCTGCGCGAGGACCGAATCAAGTGCGGGGCGCCGCCGGATCCGCGCCGGTTCGCGGGCCGCCGCGCGCCGGCAGCCGGATCGCGAGCAGGGCCGGCAGGGCCAGCAGCGAGAGCGCCGCCATCGCGACGAAGGCTCCCGGGTAGCCGAGCCCCGGGACCAGCCTGCCGATCGTGAAGCCCGCCCACGACTCGCAGGCGTTGGTGGCGGCCATGAAGGCGCTGAACTGCGTGGCGCCGAGCCGCGGGTGGGTCAGGTCCATGAAGAGGGCGTAGGAGGCGGCCACCAGCAGGCCGATGCCGAAGTAGACGACCGTGAGCAGGGCGAGCAGCGCGGGGCGCGACCCGCCGGCCACCGCCGCGAGCCCGAGGATCGCCGCCGCCATCAGGACCAGGAACCCGGCCACGACGCCGCGCCGCCCGCGATCGCTGAGCGGCCCGCCCACCAGCCCGCCCACCAGCATCGCCGACACGACCGGCAACGCGAGGAACGCGCCGACCTCCTCCGGACGCAGGCCGCGATCGATGAGGAAGGGCCCGGCCACCGCACCCACCGCCTCGAAGCCCGCGCCCGCGACCAGCGCGAAGGCGAGCCCGAGCCACGTGTTCCTCGCTCGGAACGCCTCGATCAGCGTGGCGCCGAAGGTCTTCGGGCCGGCGTCGCGGGCCGGCGCGGCCTCCGCCCCGGGCCGCGCCTCGGGCGCGTCCGCCGTGGCCCCGCGCTCGTCGGCGAACAGCACCAGCGCCAGCGAGCCCCACACCGCGGCGACCAGCGCCAGGATCACGGGCGTCATCCCGGCGCGCGCCCCGACGATCAGCGCCACGCCGCCGAAGGCCGAGCGGCCGAGCAGCATGCCCGCCTGCATCCAACCGTTGATCGTGCCGCGCTCGCGGGGCGGCGTGACGGCGATGGTGAGCGTGTCGATCGCGACGTCCTGCGTGGCCGCGGCCACCGCGTGCGCGAGCAGCGCCACGGTCACCCACCCGAGGTCGGCCGAGAGGTCGAGCCACAGCAGGGGCAGCAGCGAGAGCCCCATCGCGACCTGGCAGGTCACGATCCACGATCGTGCCGTGCCGCCCCGGGCGCGGCGCGCGTCGATCAGCGGAGCCCACAGGAACTTGAGCGTCCACGGCAGCACCAGCAGCGCGGTGAGGCCGGTGATGTTCTCGATCGGCACGCCCGCCGCGCGCAGGCGCGTGGGCAGGTGCCACCACAGGAACCCGATCGGCGCGCCCTCGCTCAGGTAGAGCGCCGCGAACAGCACGCGCCGGCGGAGCGGCGTGGCGAGCATGTTCATGGCGCGCACGCTACCACGCGGGACGGCGCGCTCGGCTAGGATCGCCCGCATGCCGAAGCCCGCCGCCTTCCGCTCGCTCGCGGCCCTCGAGCGCGCCATCGTCGCGTGCGACCACTGCCCGCGGCTCCGCCGCCACTGCGAGGCGGTGGCGGCGAAGGGGAAGCGCGAGTTCGCGGGGCAGGCGTACTGGGGGCGGCCGGTGCCCGGTTTCGGCGACCCGGCCGCGCGCCTGCTGGTGGTGGGGCTCGCGCCGGCCGCGCACGGCGCCAACCGCACCGGGCGCGTGTTCACCGGGGACTCGAGCGGCGACTGGCTCTACGCCGCGCTCCACCGGTTCGGCTTCGCGAGCCAGCCGCACTCCAGGTCCCGCGACGACGGCATGCGGCTCGACGGATGCTGGATCTGTTCGGCGGGCCGCTGCGCGCCGCCCGCCAACCGGCCCGAGCCCGCCGAGCTCGAACGCTGCCGCCCGTACCTCGCCGCCGAGATCCGCCTGCTCGGCGAGGTGCGGGTGGTGCTGGCGCTCGGCCGCATCGGCCACGAGGCGTGGCTGCGGGCCTCGGGCTGGCACGCCCGGCTCGCCCCGCGCGAGCGGCCCGCGTTCGGCCACGGCGCGGAGAGCGTGCTCCCCGACGGCACCGTGCTGCTGGCCTCGTATCACCCGAGCCGCCAGAACACCAACACCGGCCGGCTCACGCGCGACATGTGGCACTCGGTGTTCGCGCGGGCGCGGGCGAGGGTGGACGGAGCACCGCGCGCCCCGGACTGAACGCCCGCGCCCCGGCGCTCTTCGCGCCGCGGGGGATCGCCCCGGCGTGTTTCGAGGCCCTTCGGCGTCGACGCGCGCCGGGCGCCGCGAGCGAGGATCTACTCGGGCGAGGGCAGGCTCACCAGCACCGCGGTGACGAGCAGCACCACGCCCGCCAGCGACAGCTCGGCGAGCGCCGTCCGGCGGAGCGCCGCGGTGCCCTCCGCCGTGCCGAGCCGGGCCTTCTGGCGCCTCCAGTTCCATGCCCCGAGCCCGAGCACGCCGGCCACGATCGCGAGCTTCACCATGTAGGTGATGCCGTAGGGAGTGCTCCACAGGTTCTCGATCCGCTTGAGGTGCCGCACGGCGGTGATCACGCCGAAGACCACGAGCACCGCGACCGATCCGAGCGCGAGCCGCGAGAAGCCGTTCACCATGCGCTTCGCGAGCGCGGCGTGCCGCTCGGGGGAGAGGGCGCCGCGGAACGTCGGCGAGAGGCCGAAGGCGGTGAGCAGGAACAGGGTGCCGATCCAGAAGCCCGCGGCGTACTCGTGCACCGGGTTCACCACGCGCGGCATCTGCCCGAGCATCGCGCCGCGCAGCGGCAGCAGCACCACCGCGAGCCCCGCGAGCGGCCAGCCGGCGCCGCGCCCGGTGGCCGCGAGCACGAACCCCGCGAGCGCCGCGGCGAGCAGCGCCGCCTGGAGCTGCACCGGGAACTGGGTCGCGAGCAGGGCGCCGACCTCGAGCTTCTGGCGCGCGGCGGCGGCCGGGAGGTTCGAGAGGAAGCGCGCGCCGCCGATGACCGCGCCGAGCACGCCGAACAGGGCCACCCGGCGCGCGGCGGCGCGCGCGAAGTCTTCCTCGGCGGACGCGCCCGGGCCCAGCAGGCCGCCGAGGGCGGCGAAGCGGAACCCGACCGCGCCCGTGACCAGGAACGCGGCGACGAAACCCAGCAGTTCGTGGAGGGGCTGGGGCCAGGACAGGAGCGGTTCGCCGTTCACGGGCGGGTCCTCGTGGGGATGGGGGGGAAGGCTCGGGGCTGCCGCACGCTAGCGCGTGCCGCACGGACTCGGCAACGAGGCGGGGCGGCCGCGCGCGCGCGGGGGGGGAGCGCCCCGAAGCGCCGGTGCGGCGAGCGCGGGGCGGATCGCTCCCCGGCTGCGGGCGGGTCGCGGGCCGGGACAGATTCCAAATTCCCATGTTGTCGCCGGTAACCCGTACCGAAACTTCCTATGGCACGCGGACGTGCCCCCCGCTAGCCTGTGCCCTCACGAGGCCGCCGCCACTCCGGTCGCGGCCGCAATCGCGGAGGAGGTCGCATGTGTGCCGCACGAAAGAAGGCCGCGAAGAAAGCTCCGAGCCGCCGCAAGTCCGCGTCGGGGTCCACGGGCTCGAACACCCGCGCGCGCTACGGCGTGGTGACCACGGAGAACGACAACTTCTCGAGGGGATTCGAGAGCCTCGTCCCCGATGAGTTCAGGGACACGCCGGGCTACCTGAACATCCTCCAGTGGAACATCGAATGGTTCGGCGCCCGCAAGTCGGTCGAAAAGGACAAGGAGCGCTTCGGGGCCGTCGTCGAGATCCTCGGCGCCCTGAACGCGGACCTGTTCGTCTTCCAGGAGATCGCCGGCCCCTCGAGCGACGGGAGGTACCCGGGCGTCCTGGACGCGGTCGCCGAGGAGCTGACCCAGAAGGGGCTCGGCCACTACGTCGTCTACTACACGGAGGCCGGAGGCGAGCAGCGGGTCGCGATGATGTGGGACCAGGACTGGATCCGCGCCAAGCGGGAGGCGCACGACCTCTTCGAACGCGGCACCCACCTCACCGACGACGGCAAGGACGCCTTCGCGGGGCGCACGCCGCTGCGCGGCTACTTCTCCGCCCGGCTGCCCGGCGCCGCCGGAGACGCGCCGGGGGAGGGCTCGGACAAGTTCGACTTCCAGGTGCTGGGCGTCCACCTCAAGGCGATGACGGAAGGGGCGGCGCAACGGCTCGAGTCGGCGAAGGTGCTCGCCGAGTGGCTCGAGAAGGAGGCGCCCAAGACCGATCACGACGCGCTGATCATGGGCGACTGGAACGCGCCCCCCGGCGACGACTGCTGGAAGCCGTTCCACGACCTGGAACGCAAGCCCGGTTCGCGCGTGCGCTTCACCGACATCAACGACGCGAGCGACTTCTCCTACCTGTGGCTCGCGAACCGCAGCGCCAAGTACGTCTCGCGCATCGACCTCACCGCCGTTTCGCTGGCGTCGGAAACGCCGCCACCCCAGATCGCGGGCAAGGTGGTGCGATGGAATCCGATCCAGGAGGTGATCGCCCGGGCGGGCAGCCTGACCGCCAAGGAGGTGGCCGACGTGCTCAAGCAGGTGAAGGAAAGCGTGAGCGACCACCTGCCCACCGCAACCCGTTTCTATCTCGGGTAGAGTCCCGCGCGCCGGCCGGGGGCGCGCCGCCTTCCGGCCGGCGCGCTCCCATGCCCCGTCTCGACCGACGCCGATTCCTGCGCCTGCTCGCCCTCCAGGCCGCCGCCTGGTCGCTCTCGTGCGGCCGCCGCGAGGGTCCGCCCGCGGGCGCGGCGGCGGCGCTGCCCCGGAACCCGCACGGCGGCGAATGGATGGGGGAGAGCTTCGAGCTCGGCCACCGGATCCGCGACGGCCTCCACCCGGAGTGGTCCACGGGCGCGCTCGAGCCCGCGACCGACGTGATCGTGGTGGGCGGCGGGATCAGCGGGCTCGCCGCCGCCTGCGAGCTGGCGCGCGCGGGACGCACGGTCACGCTGCTCGAGCAGGCGGCCGCGACCGGCGGCAACGCGAAGTCGGCGCGCTGGGGCGACGTCGAGTACGCGATCGGCGCCGCCTACTTCACCCGGCCCGACGCGGGCTCCCGGCTCGAGGGCCTCTACCGCGAGCTGGGCGTGCTCGAACGCGCCGTGAAGGTGGGCCACGGCGACGTGCTGCACGGGGGCGCGCTGGTCCGCGACTTCTGGGCGGGTTCGACGGCGGCGGGCGAGGCGGCCGAGGCCACGCGCCGCGCCGCCGCGGCGTTCCACGCCATGCTCGAGGACCGCTACCCCGCGATCCCGTGGGCGCCCGGAACGCCGGGCTGGTCGCGCCGCGAGTTCGAGCGCGCCGACCGCACGACCTTCGCCGCGCACCTCGACGCCATGAAACTTCCGCCCGACGTCCGGGCGTTCTGCGAGTACTACTGCTGGTCCTCGTTCGGGGCGACGCCCGACGAAATCTCGAGCTACGCGGGGCTCAACTTCCTCACCGCCGAGTTCGGCGACGTGCTGGCGCTGCCGGGCGGGAACGCGGGCGTCGCGCGGGCGCTCGAGGGCCTGGCCGGCCGCCGCGCGGTGCGGATCGTGACCGGCGCCGCAGCCGGTCGCGTGACGGAGGAGCGCGGGAGGGTCGAGGTCGCGGCCCTCCATCGCGACGGCGTGCGCCGCTACCCCGCGCGCGCCGCGGTGCTCGCGGTGCCGCGCTTCATGGCCGCCCGCATCGTCGCCGGCTTCCCCGAGCCCCGGCGGGCGATCGTGGCGGGCATGAAGTGGCGCGCCTACGTGGTCGCCAACGTGCTGCTCGCGCGGCGCCCGAAGCTCGAGTGGTACGACGCCTACCGCATCGAGCCGCTCGAGCGCGAAACCGCGGGATGGACCGACCTGGTGGTGGCCGACTACGTCGCGGCCGAGAAGCGCGGCTACGGCGTGCTCACCGCCTACCGCGCGCTGCCCTTCGACGCCGGGCGGCCGCTGCTCTACGCCGACGAATCGTTCGCCCCGATGCGGGAGGCGGTGCGGCGCGACCTCGAACCGTGGCTCGCGGCGATGGGGCTCGAGGCGCGCGACGTGGTGGACATCAACCTCGCGCGCTGGGGCCACCCGCTGGTGCAGGCGCTGCCCGGGCAGCTCGCGGGCGGCGGTCTCGAGCGGCTCTCCCGGCCGCTCGGGCGCCTCGCGTTCGCCCACCAGGACCGCTACGGCGTGCCGGCGATCGAGAACGCGCTGGCCGCGGCGTTCGCGGCCGCCGACGAGGTGGAGCGCATGGACTGGGTGGCGCCGAGCGTGGACACCCGGTAATTCCCCGACGTGGCCCGGTCCGGTCGGGGCCTCAGCGAAGCACGATCGCCCTCGCCGTGAGCATCCGTCCCTCCGCCGCGAGCCGGACCAAATACAGACCTGGCTCGAGCCGGATGCCGTCCATGCGGATGCGGTGACCGCCGGGTTCGAGGGTGCCGAGGTCGCGGCTCGCGATCCGCCTGCCCGCGAGGTCCACGATCTCGAGCCGCACGTCTCCGCTCCGGGCGAGGCCGAAGGAAATCGTGAGGGGATCTCCCGTGCCTGGATTCGGCCACGATCCCGAGAGCTCGAGGCGAGGACTCGCCGGAACCTCGACGAGCACTTCATCGGTGACCAACGCTCCGCCCGAGGAGCGAAGGTCCAGGCGGTATCCGTATCGTGCACCCGCCGACACGCTCAGATCCTCGTACGCGAGCCGGTCCGCTCCCGATGGCCGCGCCGCGCCGAGGGGCTCCCAGGCCCCGCCCCTGAGCCGGCGTTCGATCACTCCCCGCACCGAACCCGCATCCCGCACGAGCCACTCGAGCCGGACGCGGCCGGGCTCCGCGTGGAGTTGGACCAGCGACGCCAGGGTGGGAACCGGATGGTCCCAGGAGAGCGCCCAGGTGTCGTGCCGGTATCCCTGCGATCCGCCAAACCCGGCCGGCACGATGATCCTCCGGCCGACCGGATCGTGGATCGCCCCGCTCGAATTTCGCGGGACCGGGGCGGGCGGCGACGTGGGCACTTCCCACCATCCCGAAGCACCGGCCGAGAGCGGAATCGTCCAGAGGTCGCCGAGGAAACGCGCTCCCGGCGGGTCGTTGGTGTAGCCGCCAAACACCACCAGCAGGTTCTCCTGGGGGTCGAGGACTCCGGCGTGGAGGATTCTCCCGGGTGGTCCGGGGGGGAGCGAGATCGGGCTCCATGCAGGCGGGGCTGCCGCGAGATCGAGCGCGAAGAGTTCCGCCGTCCCGCTCTCCGCGCTCGCACCCCCGCCGAACACGAGGGCGCGGTCGCGAGCCTCGTCCATCAGCATCACCTGCCCCCATCGGGCACTCGGAGGTCCCCCGAGGGGGGTTTCCTCCGCCCATGTCATCGCGCCCGGACCGCTGAGCGGCAGGATCCAGAGGTCGTTCATCGCGATCGGCAGGTGGCTCTCGAGGGCGATCGGATGGGGCTCGGTTCGATAACCGCCGAACGCCACCAACCGGTCCCGCGCGGCGTCGAAGACGAGCCCGCCGGCGAACCTGGGCGCGGGCGGGATCCCGGCGGGAAACAGTTGTATCCACGTGGGGGTCGGGCGCGGCCGGTATTCCCAGAGGTCGTTGAGGTAGGCACCGTCATACCCGCCGAACACCAGCATGCGATCCCGCACGGGGTCCCAGACGGCCCTCGGAGCGTAGCGGGGACTCGGCGCGGTGTTGGCCGGCTCGACCCTGGACCAGCGGTCCGCGCCCAGATCCATGGCGAACAGGTCGTTTCGCAGGCGGTAGGGGGAGGGCGATTCTCCGCCGAAGATCAGGACCCGATTCGCGACCGGATCCCGGGCCAGGCTGTAGTTGCGCAGGTTCGGCAGCATGAAGGCGACCTCGCTCCAGCGCGAGTGGCCCGCGTCGAGGGCCCACGCCCGGGGCGAGTGGCCGCCGAGTTCGAGGCCGCCGAAGATCACCACGCGGTCCCCGACCGGGTCGTAGATCGTGTTGTGCCCGTAGCGCGCATCGGGCGCGGCGCCCGGAGACACGGCGAGCCAGTCCGGAACTCCGGCCAGGTCGAGCGCCCAGGTATCCGAGCGCAGGGCCCCGTCGTTGCCTCCAAACAGGACGATGCGCCGGTGAGCCGGGTCGTGGGTCATCGAAATTTCCCGGCGCGGCGCGGGCCGAGTCGCCGTGACGAGGTTCGACCAGACCGGCGCGCCCGAGAGCGACAGGGTCCACGTGTCGTTTCGATAGCTGCCGCTCCAACCGCCGAACAGCACGAGCCGGTCCGTGTCCGTGTCGACCGCGATTCCCGCGATGTTGCGTGGTGCCGGGGTGGGATGCGCGAATGACATCGCGCTCCATGCGGGGGCCCCGGCGAGCGAAAGTTCCCAGGTGTCTCCGAGGAAGCCCGAGCCGTCGAATCCGCCGAACAGGATCATCCGCCGGCGGGGAGCGTCGTAGGCCGCCATGTGGAAACTTCGACCCGGGGGAGGCGTGCCAGTCGGTGCGAGGAGGGTCCAGGTCGGAGATCCCGCGAGCGTGAGTTGCCAGACGTCCTGGCGCTGGACCGCGCCGTCGAAACCGCCGAACACGATCAGGCGGTCGCCCGCGCTGTCGTAGATCGCGGAGGCTCCGTACCGTGGGCTGGGCGGCGCTCCCGCGGGCACGATGGCCTGCCAGATTTCCGTCCCGAGGTCGAGGGCCCACACGTCGTTCAGGAACGTCGGATACCCGCCGAACACGATCAGTCTGCGGCGCTGGGAGTCGTACGCGGCGCCCGCCGCCCGGCGACCTGGCGGGAGGACATCGGAGTCGAGCCGGCTCCAATGACCGTAAACCTGCGCCCGGACCGGAGTCGGGAGTCCCGCGAGCAGGAGGGCCGACACCGCCGCGAGCAACGCGAATTCCGCCCATCGCGGAAGGGACCCGTGCTGACGGCTGGGTTTCATGCGACCTCCGATGAGATCCCGCGAGCCGGACCTGAGACTCGCGAGGGGAGGCCAAGGAGAATCCCGCACATCGCCACCCGCTTCAATGGTTGTCCTGGGGACCGACGGGCCGCGGGGCGGCTCGCGTGCCTAGAAGTACCCTTCCATCAGCCGCTCGATCCACTCGGGCACGCGGGCGTCGCGGCGGTCGAAGGCCGGGGCGTAGGGCTTGAGGTCGAGCACCGGCGTGCCCGAGATCGCGTCGAGGCCGCGCACCACCAGCGTGCCGGGCCCGATCGAGACGATTTCGGCGGCCGTGACCCCGACCGGGTTCGGGCGCATGCGGCCACGCTGGGCGAACACGCCGAGCAGCGGCATGTCCTCGCGGCCGCGCGGGCGCCGCAGCAGCGCGGGCTTCTCGTCGAGCGGGTCCACGTGCATGAAGAACACGACCAGCACGTGGCTGAACGCGTCGAGGCCGGAGAGCGCGGGAGCGAATTCCGCCCGCAGCGTGATCGTGGACTCGGTCGCGCCCCAGTCCCGGTCGTCCAGCGTGGTCCGTCCGTTCCGGACCGTTCCGATGACCCGCAGTGTGACTTCGTCCATGCCCGATCCTCCGCCGGCAGCATGGGCCGCCGGGAATCCGCGCGCAAACGCACCGCGGCGCGGGAACGCGCGCAGCCCCGCGGGGTTCCGGGATGCTCCTCACCCGCGGCGCGAGGCGCGCGCGCATTCCGGGCTTGACGCCGGACCGGGCGCGGGCCCATGGTGACCCGCACATCTCCCGTGGTGCCCGCGCGACGCGGCTGAAAAGGGAAGAGGGGTGAGAAGCCCCCACGGTCCCGCCACTGTGAAGGGTTCCGCCGGCCGGCGCGCTCGCGCCGGGAGGCGGCCACGAGTCAGGAACCTGCCCGGGAGCCATTCGCTCACGACGTCCCGCGAGAGGACGCGCGTGCGGAAGCGGCGTTTCGTGGCCTTCGGCCTCCCCTTCCCCGCGTGTCGCGCGGGTCCCGCTCCGGCGGGGTCGGGAGCCCACCGATTGAGGCGCGCGAGACGCCGTGATCGTTTCCCTGCTCATGCTGCTGCAGCTCTCCGCCGCGGGTCCCGATTCCGCGGCGGCCGTGGCGCGCCCGCCGGATCCGCCGCGCGCGCAGGCCCCGGCGCGCGCCGTGCCGGTGCTCACGCTCCCCGAGGTGGTGGTGCGGGGCGAGCGGCCCGCGGGTCCGGACCGCGCCGCACCCACCGCGGCCACTGCGACCCGTTCGCTCACGCCCGAGGCGGGCGCCCACCGCGCGCTTCCCGAGGCGCTCGGCTCGATCGCCGGCCTGCACGTGACCGACTACGGCGGCCTCGGCGGCTTCAGCACCGTCTCGATGCGCGGGCTGCCCTCGAACCACGTGGCCGTGATGCTCGACGGCGTGCCGCTCGGCGGCGCCGCGGGCGGCTTCGACCTCGCCTCGGTTCCCGCGAGCGCCGTGGAACGGGTCGAGGCCTACCGCGGCCAGGGGCCGCTGCTGCTCGGCGTCTCCGCCCCGGCCGGCGCGCTCAACCTCGTGACGCTGGCCGCGCCGCACGTGCAGGCGCTCCGCCTCGAGCGCGGCGCGTACCAGACGTGGGACGCGCGTGCCGCCCTCGGCTTCGAGCGCGGGCCGTTCGCGGCGCAGCTGCTCGGCAGCGGGTTCACCACCCGCGGCAACTTCACGTACCACGACCGCAACGGCACCGAGCTCGATCCTTCCGACGACGGCGACAGCCTGCGCGTGAACAACCGGCGCGACGCGTGGACCGGGCTCGCCGCGCTGCGCTGGCGCGGCGGCGGCTGGCGCGCCAGCGCGCGCCACCTGCAGCACCGGCGCGCGATGGGCGTGCCGGGAACCGGCGCGGTGCCGGCCGCCAACCCGCGGATGGTGGAGGAGTGGTCGCGGCCGATGCTCGAGGTGGCGCGCCCGGCGCGCGGCGCGTGGCCGGGGGCGATCCTCTCGGCGGCGTCCGAGACGCGCCGCCTGCGTTTCCGCGACACGCGCGGCCAGCTCGCCGGGTCGCCGTTCCGAACCGACGACCGGCTGCTGGCCGAGACCTTCGCCGCCGCGCTCGAGCGCCCGGCGCGGCCCGGGTGGCTCGTGGCGCAGGCGCAGGCGTCGTTGCGCCGCGACCGCGCCCGGCTGCGGAACGAGGTGGCGGGCGCGCGCCTCGTCCCCGAGAGCCGCCGCTGGACCCGCGGCGCGACCCTCGACTTCGAGCTGCGTCCGCTCGGGGAGCGGCTGCTGCTGCACGCCGCGAAGCGCTGGGAACGCTACGAGGACCACCTGCGCTCCGGCGGGATCGCCGGAACGGTCCGGGCCAGCGACCTCACCCGCGAGATCGTGACGCCGCAGCTCGGCGCGCGCGCCGCGCTCGGCCTCGGGTTCACGGCGCGCGCCAACTGGTCGGAGTCCGAGCGCGCGCCCGACTACCTCGAGCTGTTCGGTAACCAGGGGGCGGTGCAGGGCAATCCCGGGCTCCGGCCCGAGGCGGTGATCTCGCGCGACGCGGGGCTCGGCTGGAGCGGCCGGATCGGCCCGGCGCGCGTCGAGGCCGAAGGCTGGCGCTTCTCCAACGAGGCCGAGGACCTGATCCTGCTCGTGCGCAACTCCCAGAGCACGCTCAAGCCCGCCAACGTTTCGCGCATGGAGAACCGCGGCACCGAGTTGAGCGCCGCGCTCGCGCTCCCGGGAGGGCTCCGGCTGGGCGGGGCCGGCACGTGGCAGGCGGCCCGCGACCGCGGCCCGGTGTCCGCGTGGCGGAACCGCAAGATCCCGCTCCGGCCCGACCGCGAGCTCCACCTCGACGCGAGCCTCCGCCGCGGCGCCCTGGGCCTCGCCTTCGACGTGCACGACGTGGATCCCAACTACACCGACCGCCGCAACCAGACCCTGATTCCGCGGCGCACGCTGGTGGGGGCCGGGGTCACGCTGTCCCCGGCGCGCTCGCCGGTCGCCGCTTCGCTCGACGTCCGCAATCTCACCGACGACCGCGCGTCGGATCTCGGGGGCTTCCCGCTCCCCGGCCGCATGGTCTACCTCACCCTCGAATGGCGCCTCGGTCCGCCGGGGCCCGGTTCCCACGGAGCCCGTCCATGACATCCCGCTTCGCACCGTTCACGCTCCTGCTCCTCGCATCGCTCACGGGTCCGGGCCTCGCGGCCGCGGCGCAGACGCGCGCCTTCGCGCTCACCACCGACTTCTCGACCGGCAGCCTCTCGACCGTGAACCTCGACACCCGCGCGGTGGCGCAGGACGTGGAGCCCGCCGGGTCCGACGCCGTGATGCGCTGGTACGGCGGCAAGCTCTACATCGTGAACCGCTTCGGCGGCGACAACGTCCAGGTGGTGGACGGCACGACCCTCAACACCACCCACCAGTTTTCCACGGGCAACGGCTCGAACCCGCAGGACATCTGCTTCGTGTCTCCGACCAAGGCCTACGTGACGCGCTACGAGCTGGGCACGCTCCTCGTCGTCAACCCGGCCACCGGCGCCTCGCTCGGCACGATCCCGCTCGCGGCGTTCGCCGACGCCGACGGGATCCCCGAGATGGCGCGCATGGTGCGCGTGGACCGCTACGTGTTCGTGGCGCTGCAACGCCTCGACCGGAACAACTACTTCTCGCCGACCGACGCGAGCCTGGTGGCCGTGATCGACACGTGGAGTGACACGGTGGTGGACGTGGATCCGGCGGCGCCGGGCACGCAGGCGATCCGGCTCACCGGCAAGAACCCGGTCACGACCTTCGAGTTCGACCGCGCCACCTCGCGGCTCCTGATCGGCTGCGCCGGGGCGTTCGGCGTGGCGGACGGCGGGATCGAGTGGCTCGATCCGGTGAACTTCCGCACCCTCGGCTGGGCCGTCACCGAGGCGACGCTGGGCGGCGACGTCGGCGACGTGGTGTGGGGGAGCGCCTCGCGCTCGCACGCGATCGTGAGCGACGCGTCGTTCAACACCCTGCTGGTGGCGTGGAACGCCGCCGGCCAGAACCTCGGCACCGTGTACGCGCCGGGCGGGTTCAGCCTCACCGACGCCGCGCAGAACGACCGCGGCGAGCTCTACGTGTGCAACGGCAGCCTGCTGAATCCGGGGTTGCACGTCTTCGCGGCGGGAACCGGTGCGCACCTCGCCGGACCTCTCGACACCGGTCTCCCGCCGAACAGCGTGACCTTCGACGCCCCGAGCGAGCAGGTGCTGGCGGTGCCCGGCCCGACGGCCGCCGCGTTCCTCTCCGCGCCCACGCCCAATCCGGCGGCGCGATCCGTCCGCTTCGCGCTCTCGGCGGGCCCGGGCGCGGGGGTGCGGGTCGAGATCTTCGATCCGCTGGGGCGGCGCGTGCGGACGCTGCTGCGCGAGGCGCGCGCCGGGGGGCCGCGCGAGCTGGCGTGGGACCTGTGCGACGACGACGGGCGGCCGGTCGCGGCCGGGCTCTACCTGGTGCGGGCGGCGCGGGGCGGCGAGGTGGAGAGCCGGAGGATCGTGGTCGCCCGCTGAGCCCCGCGGCCGCGCGGGCGGGACCGGCGCCCGCGTGGTGACCTCGCGGCGCCGAATCCGCCCGCGTGGTGCCGGCTCCGCGGTCCGGGGTAGATTGCGCCCATGAAACCCATCCACGAGGTCGCGGGCGCGCTGGGCCTCGACCCGGCGCATCTCGAGCCCTACGGGCACTACAAGGGCAAGGTCTCACTCGCGGCGCTCGACGGGCGCGCCCCGCGCGGGCGGCTCATCCTGGTCTCCGCCATCACGCCCACGCCCGCGGGCGAGGGCAAGACCACCACCAGCATCGCGCTCGCGCAGGGGCTCGCGAAGAACGGGGTGCGCGCCTGCGCGGCGCTGCGCGAGCCCTCGCTCGGGCCGTTCCTCGGCATGAAGGGCGGCGGCACCGGAGGCGGGCGCGCCGAGCTGGCGCCGGCGGGCGACATCAACCTGCACTTCAACGGCGACATGCACGCCGTGACCAGCGCGCACAACCTGCTGGCGGCGATGCTCGACAACCACCTGCACCACGGCAACGCGCTGGGCCTCGACTCGCGCCGCATCCTGTGGCGCCGCGTGCTCGACATGAACGACCGGGCCCTGCGCGACATCGGGATCGGGCTCGGCGGCCGGAGCGAGGGGGTTCCGCGCGAGACCGGCTTCGACATCACCGCGGCCAGCGAGGTGATGGCGATCCTGTGCCTCGCGAAGGACGTCGCCGACCTCAAGGAGCGTCTCGGCCGGATCGTGCTGGGGTTCCGGACCGACGGGACGCCGGTCCACGCCGCCGACCTGCGCGCGGTGGGCGCGATGGCCGCGCTGCTCCGGGACGCGATCAAGCCCAACCTGGTGCAGACCGCCGAGGGCGTGCCCGCCCTGGTCCACGGCGGGCCGTTCGCCAACATCGCGCACGGCACCAACAGCATCAACGCCACGCGGCTCGCGCTCGCCTACGCCGACGCGGTGGTGACCGAGGCGGGCTTCGCCTTCGAGCTCGGGGCCGAGAAGTTCTTCGACATCAACTGCCGCTACGGCGGCTTCGCGCCCTCGCTCACGGTGCTGGTGGTGACGCTGCGCGCGCTCAAGATGCACGGGGGGGTGCCGCTCGCGAAGGTGGCCGAGCCCGACCCCGCGGCGGTGGACCGCGGGCTCGCCAACCTCGAGAAGCACATCGAGAACATCCGCAAGTTCGAGCAGCGCTGCGTGGTCGCGATCAACCACTTCCCGAGCGACACCGCCGAAGAGATCGAGGTGGCGCGCCGCCACTGCGACATCCTCGGGCTGCAGGCGGTGGTGAGCCGCGGGTTCGCCGAAGGCGGCGAGGGGGCGCGCGAGCTGGCCGAGGTGGCGTGGGCGCTGGCGCAGCGCAGCGAGCCCCATTTCAAGCCCCTCTACGACTGGAGCGAGCCGATCGAGGCCAAGATCCTGAAGATCGCGAGCGAGATGTACGGTGCGGAGGCGGTGGACTACCAGCCGCGCGCCCGCCGCGACAAGGCGCAGCTCGAGAAGCTCGGCTTCGCCGGCCTCCCGGTGTGCATCGCCAAGACCCAGCAGTCGCTCTCCGACAATCCGGCGCTGCTCGGGCGGCCCAAGGACTTCCTCGTCACGGTGCGCGAGATCCAGCTCGCGGCGGGCGCCGGGTACCTGGTGCCGATCACCGGCGAGATCATGCGCATGCCGGGACTCCCGAAGGAGCCGCTCGCCGAGCGCTTCGATCTCGGGGAGTCCGGCGAGATCGTGATCGGTTAGCGCCGCCGCCGCGGAGCGTCGCCGCCCCCGGATCCGGCGGACGCGAGGAACTCCCGCACCGCCCCCGCCACCGCGTGCGGCTGGTCGAACCACAGGCACACGCGCGAGTCGGGGATCGTGCGCGCGGTGATCCATCGGTGGCTTTCGATCGCGCCGCGCCAGCTGCGGCCGGTGTAGTTGGCGAGGTAGTCCTGCCCGGGCTCGTGCCACAGGCCGTCCAGCCCGGGACGGAGCAGCAGCACCGGCCTCGCGAGCTTCGGAAGCTCCGCCGTGACGTCCTGCGCGTTGAATTCGTTCAGGTAGCGCACCCACACGTGGAGCGCCGGCCGCGCCGCCTCGCGCCACAGGCGCAGCCCGCGCACCGGGTGCACGGCGTAGTCGTGGGGCATGAAGTTGTTGTCGTCCCACGTCTCGCGCGTCACCGTGGCGAACCAGCGCGGCGCGAGCCACTGGTCCACCGAGCGCACGCGGCGCTCCGGGGTGCCGTAGTAGACGGTGTAGGCCGAGTCGGTGAGCAGCATCTTCGCCGCGCCCGCGAGCAGCACCACCGCCCGCACCCGCTCCGGGCGCCGCATCGCGAGCCGGAGCGCGATCTGGGTGCCGCCGATCCAGTGCCCGACCACCACCACGTCGCGCAGGTCCTCGGCCTCCATCAACCGTTCGATCCCCTCAAGGGCGCCGTTCGTCCAGGTCTCGGCGCCGAAGCTCGTGCCGCGCGGAGGCGAGGGTGGCGGCGCGGTGCCCGCGAAGCCCGGCAGCGTGACCGCGAGGAAGCGATAGTCGCCGCCCAGCTCCTTCGTGAACTCTTCGAACACGCGGGCGCCGAAGCCGAACCCGGGGACCAGGATCATCGGCCGCGTGCCGTTCCCCGAGCGCACCACCTCGCCGAGCGTGCCGAGCGGGACCGTGCGCGTGCCGGGCGGGTCCACGAGGTGATCGAGCGTCGAGTCCTGCGCCATGATGCGCGGGCACGAGGACTGGGCGTGGAGGGGTGCGGCGAGGGCCAGCGAGAGGAGTGCGGCGGCGAGCGGCGTTCGCGGGGCGTGCGGCATGCGGGACCTCCGGGGCGGGCGGCGGGATGCGGCTCGCTCGCGAGCTTCGCACCGGACGCTTCGCCCGGGGGCCGGGGTCCGCGGGCGGGACGCCGGCTCGCCCGGGGGGCCGGGGAGGGGATGAACGGCGGCGGGGCGGACGGGAGCGCGACGGGAATTCCGGAAGTTGCGTGGCCCGGACCGCGGCGGCCCGCGCCGCGCGGTCAGCCCCGGGCGGGAGCGGCCAGCGAGCGGATCACCTTCGCGACCTCGCCGCAGCCCACCTCGATCGCGAACTCGCGCGGGGCGCGCTCGCGCACCCGCGCGCTCATGCGCGCGCGCAGCGGCTCGTCGTCGAGCAGCCGGGTGACCGCCGCGGCCAGCGCCTCGGGATCGCGCGGCGGCACGAGCAGCCCGTCTTCCCCGTCCTTCACGAAGTCGGGGATCGCGCCCACGGCGCTCGAAACCACCGGGAGCCCGGCGGCCATCGCCTCCGGGATCACCAGCGGGAAGGCCTCGGTCCAGGAGGGCACCACGATCATCCGCGAGGTGGCGTAGGCGGCGGCCTTGTCGCGGCCCTCGAGGTTGCCGCGGAACACCAGCCGATGCGCGATGCCGCGCTTCGCCGCCTCGGCGCGCACCACGGGCTCGCGCGCGTCGTTCTCGGCCACCCCGACCAGCACGAAGCGCGCGTTCGGGTGCCGCGCGAGCACCCGGGGCACGGCGTCGAACAGGTCGAAGATTCCTTTGGGCGCGGAAAGCCGGCCGATGAAAAGCACCGGGAGGTCGCCGGGGTCGAGCCATGGCGCGGGTTCGCCGGGCGGGATGGAGCGGAACAGCTCCACGTCGCAGACGTTGGGCGCCCACGCGAGCGAGCGCTTCCACGCCTCGCCCATCTCGCGGCGGTAGGTGGGACCGAGCACGATCACCTGGTGCGCGGCCGACATCAGGAAGCGGCCGATCGCGCGCCCGCGCGGGGTGAGGCCCGAGGGGAACTTCGTGTGCATCGTGCCGTGGTAGTGGCACGCGACCTTCGCTCCGGCCAGGCGGGCGGCGACCATGAACACCCAGTCGCGCAGCAGCGACGGGCTCGGCGCCGCGTGCACCAGCACCACCCGGGGCCGGAAGCCGGCGAGCGCGGCGAGCAGCCGCGCGAAGTCGCGCAGGAAGTAGAGCGGCGTCTTCCAGGTCGGGCTCTCGACCGCCCAGCGCAGCTGCCGTTTGGACGTGTCCACCGCGCGCAGCTCGAACTCGCGCGCGAGGCTCGAACCCATTTGCATCTCCATCATGAGCTGGACGCCGCCCATCGGCGGCGGGAGCGGGCCCACGATCAGGACGCGGGGCCGCGGCGCCGGGGGAACCGCCGGGGGAGTGGCGGCGCGGGCGGGGCCGGCCATCGCGCGCCCGCGCCTCAGCCGAGCGCGAAGGGGAAGCGCGGCTCGATGGTCACGACCCGGCGCTCCCGGATCGAGCGGTGCGCGGCGAGCAGCGCGCGCGCCGAGAGCAGGAAGCTCTCGGTGTGGTCCACCGCGCCGGGCTTCCCCGCGAACTGGGCGACCATCGCCTCGAGCATCGGCTTCTGCCCGAGGTCGGGCTGCAGCGCGAGGCGGTTGCCGCCGCCCGGGCCGCCGTTCAGCACCAGCTTGCGGAAGCCGATGATGCGCGCCGAGCGGCCGCCCCCCAGGATGTCCACCGCCTCGCGCTCCCAGCCCTGCTGCGAGCCGCACACGTAGTTCACCTGCGCGAGCCCGCCGCTCTCGAAGCGGATCTGGATCGCCCAGCTCTCCTCGCGTCGGCCGGGATCGGGGGTGGCCAGCGCGTGAACCTCGGTGGGAACGCTCCCCGCGAGGTGGATGGCGAGGTCCACGAAGTGGCAGACGTCCCCGAACAGGATGCCGCCGCCCTCGGAAGGGTCCTGGTACCAGCTGTCGGCGGGGATCCCGGCCGAGCGCACGGTGCACACCACCTGCCGCACCGCGATGTCCTTGAAATGGACCAGCGCGCGCTGCACCAGCGGCGCGAAGCGGCGGTTGTGGCCGACCCACAGGGTCGGCGCCGCCCCGGCGGGAGCCGGGGGAGCGGCCGTGCCGGCGGGGGCCGGGGCGCGCGCGGCGGCCCGCGCCTCGCGGGTCTCGGCGAGCCGCGCCACGATCGGCTCGAGTTGCTCGTCGGTCAGCGCGAGCGGCTTCTCGACGTAGACGTGCTTGCCGGCGGCGAGCCCCGCGAGCGTGAACTTCGCGTGCGAGTCGTGGCGGGTCGCCACCAGCAGCGCGTTCACCTCCGGGTCGCCGAGCACCGCGTGCGCGTCGGTCGTGGCCTTGCGGAACCCGTAGCGCCTGGCCAGCGCCTCGGCGTTCGGGCCCTTGGTGGTGCAGATCGCCTCGAGGCTGAGCCCCGGGAGCGAGGCGTAGCACGGCATCAGCATGGACTTGGCGTAGTTCCCGGCGCCGATCTGCCCGAGGCGCACCGGGCCGCGCGGCTTGTCGCCCGCGAACACCATGGTGCGCGGGTGGATCCCCGCCGAGCCGCGCTCCGCGTCGGGGTACTCGAAGACGATGCCCACGGCCGAAGCCAGCGAGCCGTCGGCGATGCGGTCGAAGACCGAGATGGCCTCGCCGAACGGGAAGCGGTGGGTGATGAGCCTCGACAGGTCGAGGCGGCCCTGCGCGATCAGGTCGAGGAAGGCCTGCATGTTGCGGTTCGCGGTCCAGCGCACGTAGCCGACCGGATAGTCCTTGCCGCGCATCAGGTAGTCGGGGTCGAACATGCCCGCGCCCATGGCGCGGCTGAACAGGAAGTCGATCTCCTTGCCGAACCAGGTGCGCCAGTCCAGCTCGATCGCCGTGTTGCCGAGGCAGACCACGCGGCCGCGGTCGCGCACCAGCGCGCCCGACAGCTCGATCGGCCCGAGGTCCTTGGTCGAAACCGTGAGCAGCACCGCGTCCACGCCCTGGCCGCCGCTGATCGCGAGCGCGTGGTGCAGCGCCTCGGTCACGTCGGGGGCGCACGCCGCCTCCGCGCCGTTCGCGACCGCGAGCGCGCACTTGCCCTCGTCGAGGTCCACGCCGACCACGCGGCAGCCGTTGGCGCGGCACAGCTGGACGAGGAACTGCCCGAGCAGGCCGAGGCCGATCACCGCCACGGTCTCACCCAGCTCGAGCTTCGCCTGCCGGACCGACTGCAGCGCGATCGCGCCGATCGCGCTCGAGCTGGCCGCCTCGAGGCTCACGCCCGCGGGCACCGGCACCACGAGGTTGCGCGGGACCGCGTTGAACTCGGCATGCGTCGCGAGCCCCTCGCCGATGCACGCCACCCGGTCGCCGGCGCGGAACTCGTCCACCTGCGAGCCCACCTCGACCACGGTCCCGGCGCAGCTGTAGCCGAGCGTGGTGGGGGCCTTGAGGCGCTCCTGGACCTTGCGGAGGGTGGGGAGGACGCCCTGCTCCTTCAGGGTCTGGAGCACCTGCTTCACCTGGTCGGGGCGCTCGCGGGCCTTCTCGGCGAGGTTCATGCGGGCCTGCGTGACCTTCATCTTCTCGGTCCCGACGCTCACGAACGAGAAGGCGCTGCGCACCAGCACGTCGCCCGATCCGACCGCGGGCAGCGGCACGTCCCCCAGCTCCAACTGGCCGTTTTTCAAGTATTGGCGGATTTGCTTCACAACATCCTCGAAGTGGCGAGGGGGCGCTCCGGCGGCGGGACCGGGCCCCGGGACGGGACGCCGCCGCGCGACGGCCGCGCATGCTAGCACGCGCGCGCGGGACCCGACCAAGCCGGCGCCGCGGAGGGCCACCCGGTTCCCCGTTGTCGGCCGCGACGCGCGGCGCCTTCACTTCGTCGGCATTTTTCGCAGGAATCCCTTGCGTCCGCCCGCTCCGTCGGATAGCTTGCCCGCGCCATCGCAGGAGTTCGCGACCCCACGCGCGGACCGCCGGTGAGCGATGCGCTTCGCGTGAGTCCGGGTCCGCCCCCTCGGGACGGCCTTCCGCGAAATTCCCCATGGTCGTCGCGACAGGAGTCGCGGCCCTGCCTTCGCGCTCGACTCGCGCGGGCGGTCCGCGCCAGGGAGGGTCGCGGCGGCGCACCGGCGACGTGCTCCCAGCCCGACAGCTTCGTACCGCCTCCGGGCCATGAGGCCCCGGCGGACGACCTCCAGGTCGCACCGGAGGAGTGATGCGCCTTACCCGGCTCTGGCCGGTGCTCGCAGGGATGCTCGTGGGGGGCTTCGGCGCGAACGCGTTCGCGCAGGAGCCGACCGGGTCCGTCACGCTTCAGTGGACGGCGCCCGGCGACGACAGCCTGACCGGCACCGCTTCTCGTTACGACATTCGCTACTCGCTGTTCCCGATCAACGAGCTGAACTTCGTCTATTGCTCGGGACCGGGCGGCCTGCCGCGCCCGGCCGCGCCGGGGACGGTTCAGCGCTTCACGGTGTACGGCCTGCTGCCCGGGCTGCGCTATTACTTCGCGCTCAAGACCGCCGACGAGCGGCTCAACTGGTCGAAAGTCTCGAACATCGTGGCCTTCGCCGAACGCGCGGTGGGGGTGGATCCCGACTCGCCGCCGTTCGAGTTCCGCTCGCCCATCCCGAATCCCGCCCGTTCCTCCGCCGGGTTCTCCTATTCGCTCGCCGCCCCGGCGCGCGTGCAGGTGGAGCTGTTCGACGTGCAGGGCCGGCTGGTCCGGCGCCTCGCCGACGGCCACGAGCCGGCCGGCTTCCGGCTCATCACCTGGGACCTGCGCGACCTGCAGGGACAGCGCGTTCCGGTCGGCGTGTACCTGGCGCGCGCGCAGCTCGGCGACCAGGTCTTCACGCGGCGGGTGCTCGTGGCGCGGTGATCGCGCGCCCGGCCGCCGGGGGCCCGGACTCCGCCCGGGGCGTCGTGGCGTTCGCGGGCCCCGACTCCGCGCGGGGCGACTCGGCGGCCTCGGCGTTCGCGGCCCTCCACGCCGAGTCGCTCCTCGCGACGTCGGCCGTGCCGCGCGACTACCTCGCCGAGGTGCGCGCCAACTTCACCGCCGAGAACCGCGCCTACGCCGGCACGCGCGTGCTGCTCGAGTGCGTGGAGCCGGTGCTGGTGGTGCTGCTGATGCTGCTGCTCCTGTTCTCGGGCGCCTCGGCGCGCCTGCGCGACATCGCGCACGCCATGGGCCACCGCCGCTACGTGCGCGTGCTCGTCTACTTCACGCTGTTCTCGGTCGTCACCTTCCTGCTGACGCTGCCGCTCGCCTGGTACCGCGGCTTCGCGCTCGAGCACCAGTACGGGCTCTCGACGCAGGGTTTCGGCGACTGGTTCGCCGACCAGCTCAAGGACGTGGGCTTCTCGGTGCTCTTCATCGGCGTGGTGCCGCTCGTGGCGCTGGCCTACCGGGCCATCGAAAAGCACCCGCGCACCTGGTGGCTGTGGCTCGCGGGCGGAACGCTGCCGGTGATCCTGGCCGCCACGCTGTTCGGGCCGCTGGTCTACGAGCCCTCGTTCAACAAGGTGCGGCCGCTCTCCGACCCGGCGCTCCGGGGCGAGATCCTCGAGCTCGCCGCGCGCGCGGGCATTCCCGGACGCAACGTGTTCGAGATCAACCGCAGCGAGCAGACCGTCAAGTACAACGCCTACGTGAGCGGCTTCGGCGCCTCGCAGCGCATCGTGCTCTGGGACACGATGCTCAAGGGCATGGAGCGCGACGAGATCCTGTTCGTGATGGGCCACGAGATGGGGCACTACCGGCTCCACCACATCTGGAAGGGGATCGCGTTCTTCTCGCTCCTGAGCGTGGCGCTGTTCTTCCTGCTGCGGCTCGGCGCCGCGGCCGCGCTGCGGCGCTTCGGCGCGCGCTGGCACGTCGCGGATCTCCACGACGTGGCGACCCTGCCGCTGTTCGTGATCGTGCTCACGGTGCTGTCGCTCGCGGTGCGGCCCGCGACCGCGGCCTACTCGCGAAGCATCGAGCACGAGGCCGACGTCTTCGCGCTCGAGGTGACGCGCGACAACGACGCCGGCGCCCGGGCGTTCCTCAAGCTCGGCGCCCAGAACCGCAACGACCCCGAGCCCGATCCGCTGGTGCGCCTCTGGCTCTACGAGCACCCGCCGCTCGGGGAGCGCATCCGCTTCGCGCTCGAGTACCGACCGTGGGAGCGCGGCGAGCCGAACCGGGCGTTCCGGTAGGGACCCGAAACGGGATTGCCGTGAGGTCCTAGCGCGGCCCGAACGAAAGCCGCGTCGGCACCGTTCGTTCCCGGCACGCAGCGGCCAGCCGGCTCGCTTTCCGGCGCACGCCGAAGGACGGCGCATTCTCGCACGGCTCGAGTCGCCATGGCTCGATTCCATCCGACTCGAGCGTCATCCGCGAGGCTCCGGAGGTCACGACGGCGCGCGCGCCTTCGATCCGGACCTCCGCCGCGGGGGCGAGCGCGAACACGAGTTCGGGCGCGGGGCCCTCGAGCCGGTCCTCGATCTCGATCGCGCCCGCGGCGAATCGCACCGTGCGCACGTGCGCCTCGCCGCTCCACCAGCGGCACGCCCGGCCCTCGCCCTCGCGCGCCACCTGCGCGCGGCGGCCCCACAGGAACGGCCCCAGCATCTCGCTCTGGCTCCGGCCGCCGAAGTGGACGGTGCTGTGGGAGGGCGTGGCGCGCGTGGCGGCGCGCCGCGGTTCGTCCTCGTGGTAGGCGAGGGTTCCCGGGTCCACGATCAGGTCGTCGGGCCCAAGGCGCAGCGTGATCGAGAGCGCGTCGGCATGGCCGTGGGCGGCCAGGCTCCCGAGCCCCAGGGGCCCGTGGTCGAACGTGGCGAACGCGGCGCCCGAGCGCCACACGGTGCAGCCGCCGGCCTCGAACGTGCGCACGCCCTCCTCGGCCACGCGTGCCGCCGCCGCGGCGCGCCCGGTGAGGAGGTGGGCGAGGGCCTGGGCGTCGTCCGAGAGTCCCGGTCCCCCAAGCCACGCGGCGAGCGCGTTCCCGGCGAGGTCCAGCCGGGAGCCCGCCTCGTCGGCCAGCAGCACGCGCGCGTCGTCCTCGTCGCCGATGGGCGGCAGCGTCCCGTCGGAACGCCGGAGCGCGCGCGCGAACTCCAGCGAAGCGGCGAGCCGCGCGCGCGCATCGTCCGGCGCGCTCCGCCCGGCCGCCTCGGCGAGCGCGAGCGCCGGGAGCACCAGCTCCCACACGAACGGCAGGTAGCGGAGCGCCTGCTCGGCGGTCACGCCGTCGGCATGGATCTGGAGCGGGAGTTCGCGCGCGAGGCCTTCGAGGCCCTGGTCGAGCAGCCGCTCGGCCCCGGCGAGCCGCGGGAACCCCGCGCCCGCCACCACCATCGCGGCGTACTCGGCGAGCAGGTGGTTGTTGGCGCTCGAGCCGAGGCTCAGGTGGTCGCGGCACCACAACGCCTGCTGCGCCACGAGCCCCGAGGCGGGGCGCGCGTTCGGCGCGTCGAGCAGCGCGAGCGACCAGGAAATGGTGAGGTTGCGGATCGCCATCTCGATCCCGCTCGCGTGGTGGATGCCGTGGCCGAGCGGGTTCCGCGTGGCGAAGCTCGACAGCCAGCGCAGCGCGCGCGCGCCGTGCCCAGCCCCGGGCTCGAGGCGGTCGGCGAGCGCGAGCGTTGGCAGCATCGTGAGGCGCCCGGTCTCCCACACGCCCTTGGCCCCGCCCGCGAGATCGGTGCGGCGGTAGTCGAGCCGCGCGCTCGGGCCCTCGGGCCACGCGGCGCCCGTGGCCGGGTTCACGTTCCAGCGCGGCGGATCCTCCAGCGCGACCTCGGCGCCGAAGCGGCTCCAGCGCCCGGCGGCGAGATTCCGCGCGGCGGCGAGCGTTCCGGTCAGCGTGTGGGCGGGCGGAAGATGGGCGACGCGCGCGAAGCGCCCCGTGTCGAGCGGAGCGCCGTGGACCGGGAAGAGCCGGGTTCCGGCCTCGGCCGCGCTCCAGCGCGACCACGCCGGGGGCAGCAGCCGGTCGCGCAGCGCCGCGCGCGCGCGGTGGGCGATCTCGGCCGCGGACATCGCGCCGAGGCGGCGGATCTTCCAGCTCAGTCCGGCCAGCGCGCCTCCATGCCCGTTCCTACCCCGATCCCAAGGTTCGCGTGCCGCTCACTCGACCACGGCGACCCGGAGCGTGAGCGAGCGGTCCCCGGCCGAGAGCCTCGCGAAGTAGACGCCCGGCGGCACCCGGCCGCCCGCGTCGCTCCTGAGGTCCCACGCCATCGCGTAGCGCCGCGCGGCGAACTCGCCCGAGGCGAGCGTGCGCACGCGGCGGCCGGCGAGGTCCACGATCTCGAGCGTCGCCCGCCCCGCGCGGGGCAGCGACCAGGCGAAGCTGGCGCCGCGGCGCGCCGGGTTGGGGGCGGGCGGGGCCAGCTCGAGGCCGGGGCCGGCGGCCTCGGCCACCGCCACCGGCGCCGGCTGCGCGGCGGGGTCGTAGGCGAGGATGCGCAGCGAGTCGAAGCTCATGCCGTCGAAGTTCACGCCGCCGTCCGAGAGCGAGCGGAACCGGAAGCGCACCGCGCTTGCGGCGGGGCCGCAGAAGGGCGAGAGGTCCACGCGTTCCGGGCGCCAGTTGAAGCGGTGGCCCTCGAAGACCGGTTTGCCGGCGGGCTGGGGCGAGAACTGCCCCGGCGTGCTGGTGCGCCCGGCGAGCGGCGTCCAGGTCACGCTGTCGAGGCTGGCCTCGACCACGCAGGCGTCGTAGTCGCCCTCGAAGCTCCAGCGCGCCTCGAAGCTGGCCCACGCGTGGAGCACGCCGCTCAGGTCGAGCCGGCCCTTCATCGCGAGCGGGGCGTTGGAATTCGACGCGTACTTTCCGGCGGGGGAATCGGTCAGGTAGCGGCTCGGGTGGGAGGGCTGGTTGGACACGACGCCCCATGCCCCGCCCGCCACCCAGTTCGCGAGGTCGTTGGCCGGTTCGTCGAGCAGCACGGTCGGCACTCCGGCCGGGATCTCGAGCGTGTCGCGGCAATAGAGCCCGGCGTCGTCGCGGAATTCGACGCGGAAGCGGAGCAGCCGGCCGGGGGTGAGGGTGTCCACCGTGGCCACGCCGAACGGCGCGTTCCCGATCGGCGTGGCCGAGGTCCGCGAGGCGAGCGCCGGGTAGGCGACCGGGCCGGTGATCACCTCGGCGCCCGGATCGAGCGAGACGAGCGTGGCATGGAGCCCGGTCGAGGTCGCCGCGCGCCCCAGGTTGCGCGCGGTCACCTGCACGCTCCCCACCGCTCCGATCGGGAGCGCGCCTCCCGCCCAGTCGGCGCGCTCGGCGCGCACGAAGGCGCCGGCGATCGCGGCCACCGTGTAGCAGCCCCGCAGGCTCTCCCGCGAGAGCGGCAGGATGCGCGAGGGCGGGGGCCAGAAGCCGTCCGCGTCGCTGCCGACCTCGGGCGTCCAGCTGTAGAGGCGCGGCTTGAGCGCGGTCTCGCCATAGCACCAGTCGTTGAACTCGCCGTTCACCTCGTAGAGCACCCGCGGGGCCTGCCCGGCCGAGTAGCCGATCCCGGCCATGGCCTCGTCGTTCCACTCGTAGAAGAGGGCCGAGTCGGGCGTGGCCGCGACCTGGTAGCCCCACGGGTGGAGCCACAGGTCGCTGTAGGTGTGGAACGACATCGCGGTCTTCGGCTGGAGCGCCACCACCAGGTCGCGCTGCGCCCGCGACTCGGGCTCCGAGAAGGCGGAGGGCCCGCGGTAGAGGTCGCTCGAGGGGGTGCCGCTCGAGCCCACGCTGTTCAGGCCCCACTGGTAGCCGAAGTTGCGGTTCAGGTCCACGCCGTCACCGGTGTTGAAGGTGCCGCTGCCGTTGTTGTCGCGCGCGTTCTTGCGCCAGTTTCCGAAGGTCGTGCCGCCGCTCGACACGTAGGTGTTGACGTTGGCCTGGTAGCCGTCGGGATTCACCACCGGGCAGAGGACGATGCGGCGGTGATCGAGGAGATAGGTCTTCCACGGATCGCTGCCGTAGCCCGCGAGCAGGTCGTCCACGAAGTGGAAGAGCGCCTGCATGCCGATCGGCTCGCGAGCGTGGGTCAGCGAGTTGAAGAGCACGACCGGCCGCGGGTCGGGACCGGTGACGCGCTTGCCGAGCTCGAGACCCCACACCTTCCGCCCGTAATGCGTGGTGCCGAGCGTGTCGAGCTTGTCGGCCACCACGTCGTTCACGTCGGAGGCGACCAGCGAGTCGAGCTTCATCTTCACTTCGTCGAGCGTCCAGTAGCCGCCCATCGAGCCCGAGCCGAAGGGCGGCAGCGACTCGATCCGGTAGCGGCCGTCGGGCCGGACGGCGCTGCGAACCGGCGTGCCGCGCGGGCGCGGGCGGGAGGCCATCTCGCGCGCCGCGCGTGCCGCGGCCGTGGCGCCCGGGTCCGGGTCGAGCAGCTCGGCGCGGCCGCCGAGGCGCGCGATCGTCTCGGCGTCGCCGGGCCACGCGAAGACGATCGCCTCGCGACCGGCACGAAGCTCCACGATGTCGAGCCCCGCGCGCAGCAGGGCTTCGGGCGTGACCTCGCCTCCGAGGGCCACGCGCACCCGCGCAGGATTCGGAAGGTCGCCGGCCCGGGCGGGCGAGGGCACCGCGAGCGAAGCCACCAGGCACACGATCGCGGCCACGGTGGAGAAGGGAAGCCGCGGCGGGCGGCGGCCGGAAGGGCCCCGGGGGCGCGGGCGAAGCGGCGGGCGGGCGGCGGGGCGCGTTCGGGACATGGGGGGCGGGCCGGATCCAGGGTCGAAACGAGGGAAAGTCGCGGCGACGAGTCTAGCACGCGAAGTGCGGCCGCCCACGACCGCGCGGGCCGTGCTTCGCGCGCGGCGCGGCCTAGCGGCGGAGCCGGGCGTCGAGGTAGGCGTGCGCCGCGCGCTGCACGTCGGCGCGCGGCAGCGCGTGCCCCGCGTTCGGGACGAAGCGCGACTCCACGGCGACGCCGGCCTTCTCGAGGGAGGCGGCGAGCGACCGCGCGTTCGCCACCGGGGCTTCGGCGTCGGCCTCGCCGTGCAGCACCAGGGTCGCCGCGCGCGGCTTGAGCGGGCCGGTCGCGTCGTAGTAGCCCGACTGGAGCACCACCGCGGCGAGATCGCCGCGGCGCGCGGCGAGCGCCGCCACCGCCGAGGCCCCGCGCGAGACGCCCCACGCGCCGAGGCGTGACGCGTCCACGCCGGGCGTGCGCTTCAGCCGGTCGAGCGCCGCGCCGAGTGCGGCCACCGAGGCGGCCCCGCCCCGGTCGGGTTCGCCCTCCGAGAGCCCGTGGCCCGGCATGCTCACGAACACCGCCGTGAAGCCGCGCGCCGCGAGCTGCAGGCCGGTCGCGAGCAGCGCCCGCGCGTGCTCGCCGTCGCCGTGGACGAAGAGCAGGCCGGGAGCGGGCCCCTCGCGCGCCGAAGGGAACGTCACGATCTCCACCTTCCGGCCGCCCACGGTGAGGAACTCGGACGGGTGCGCCGCGGAGACCGGGCCCGGGATCAGGCGGAGCGCCGGGCTCTCCACCGACACCACCGAGCCGTCGCTGCGATGCCCGTGCAGCACGAACGAGATCGTGCCGTGCTCGAACGCGGCCGGGAAGGCCTGCTGGTACTCGGCCGAGTCGCCGGCCGACAGCGTGCCGATGGACTGGGCCACCGCCGGCATCGGGACCACGCGCATGCGCGCGCCGCCGCGGGCGCCGGGGCCGGTGTCCTCCAGGCGGCAGGTGAGGCTGTCGGAGTAGAAACCGGCCTCCGGGCCGTTCACCAGCTTGAGGGTGAAGTTCCACGACAGCTGCTCGGAGGCGGCGACTTCCGCCGGCTCGAGATCGAGCCGAAGGCCGGCCGAGGCTCCGGCGGGCGCCGCGGCCGGCAGCAGGAGGGCGGCGAGGCAGGCGAATCGCGCGGCGAGCGGCGGTCGGGTGCGCAGGTGCGGTTCCTCCTCGGTTCGCGTGGCGGGAGCGAGCGGCGTGGCGGGAGCGCCACGCATGCTAGCATGGCCCGCGCGGTTCCCACGCCATCTCCCGGTCAATTCCTCCGGCCCTCCATGCGCCTCGTCTGGCTGTTCGACATCGACGGCACCCTGATCCACACCGACGGCGCGGCCCGGCAGGCCTTCGCGCGCGCGGTCGGGGCGCGCTTCCCCGGCCCCGACCCGCTGCGCGACGTGCCCTTCGCCGGGCGCGTGGACCCGCTCATCCTGCGCGACATCCTCGAGCGGCACGGCGCGGAGTTCGAGGCCGAGGACGAGGCGCGCTTCTGGAACACCGTGTTCGCCCACCTGCGCGAGGGGCTCGCGCCCGGCCGCGGCCGCGTGCTGCCCGGCGTGCCCGAGCTGCTGCGGGCGGTCGAGGGCGAGCCCCAGTGGGTGAGCGCGCTCCTCACCGGCAACATGACCCAGATGGCCGCGATCAAGCTCGGGCACTACGGGCTCGCCGGAAGGTTCGCCTTCGGCGCGTTCGGCGAGGAGGCCGAGGATCGCAACGCGCTCGCCCGCGTGGCGGTGGCGCGCGCCCGCGAGCGCTACGGCGTGCCTCCCGAGGCCTGCGTGGTGGTGGGGGACACCGAGCACGACGTGGCCTGCGCGCGCGCGGCCGGGGCCCGCGTGGTGGCGGTCGCGACCGGCACGCAGTCCGCGGCGCAGCTCGCCGCCCACGCCCCCGACCTGCTGCTCGAGGACCTCCGCGACGTCGCGGGGCTGCTCGAGTGGGCGCGCGCGATGGCGAACGGCGGCGGCGTCCGGCCGCGGGTGGCGGGCGCCCCCGATCGGGGGCGCGCCGCGGCGTCCGGTCCGGCTTCGCCGGCCCTCGCTACTTCTCCTTCCGCTCCTTCACCATCACCGCCGGCACCTGTTTCTCGCGGACCAGCCGGTTGAAGGCGTCGAGCCCCGGCCCGAGCAGTCCCGCGAGCTTCGCGAGTTCCGCGTCGATCCGTCCGGCGAGGTCGGCGTACACGGCGACGCTCGCGTCGGTGGGGCGGGCGTCCGCGCTCTCGACCACGCCCGCGAGGCTGCTCAGCTTGTCGTTGAGCCGGATCGGGTAGTTGAGCGGGTCCTGCCGGCTCTTGTTCTTGGTCTGGTAGAGCGCCTCCTCCACCGCGGTGAGCTCCTTCGCGAGCCGCTTCGCCTCCACCGCCACCGTCGAGTCGTCACCCGCCCCCTTCGCGCGCGCGGCCACGCCGTTCAGCTGCTCGCGCACGTCGCGCAGCCGCACGATCGCGTCGTGGGTCTCGGTGAGCTTGTCGCGGATCTGCTTGCGGAGCTCGAAGCGCGCCGCGTAGTCGCCGGGGGTGGTGGCGAGCCGCGGGTCCTTGCGCACCTCGAACGAGCGCACCTGCGTGCGGCCGCCGGCCGTGAGCCGGGCCTGGTACGTGCCGGGCGTCGCGAGCGGGCCGTCGAGGTCGCCGCCCCACAGGATCAGCCCCTTGAAGCGGCTCGCCTCGGGGTAGCGCAGGTCCCACACGAAGCGGTTGAGCCCGGCGCGCGCCGGGAGCCTGGGCGGGGCGGGGCCGTCGTCGCCCGCGTCGTCCTTCTTCTTCTCGCGGCTCGTGAACTCGCGGATCTTCGCGCCCTTCGCGTCGAGGATCTCGAGCGTGACGGCCTCGCCCTCGGCCGGCTCGCGCGCCAGCCGGTAGTAGAGGAACGCGCCGGCCGGCGGGTTGGCCCCGTTCCCCCCGCGCCCGCCGACCGGTCCGCCGAACAGGGTCGCGGGCTCGGGCTGGAAGAGCCACGCCGCGGCCGCGTCGGACTCGGCGCCGGCCTGCCGGAGCGGGCTCACGTCGTCGAGGATCCAGAAGGCGCGCCCCTGCGTGCTCGCCACCAGATCGCGCCCCGCGACCACGAGGTCGGTGATCGGCACCACCGGCAGCGCGCCCTTCGCCGGGCCCTCGGGGTCGCCGGGGTCGGCCACCTGCCCCGGGGCGTTGACGCGCAGCGGGCGCCAGCGGGCGCCGCCGTCGAGCGAGAAGTGGAGGCCGGTCTCGGTGCCCGCGTAGAGCAGGCCCTTCCGCACCGGGTCCTCGCGCACCACGCGCACGAAGCCGCCGTCGCGCGGGAGGCCGGCGCCGATCGCCTTCCAGCTCCGGCCGTAGTCGTGGGTCACGAAGGCCAGCGGCGTGTGGTCGTCCTGCTTGTAGCGGTTGGCGGCGACGTACGCGGTCCCAGCGGCATGGGGGCCCGGCTCGATCTGGCTGATCAGGCTCCAGGCCGGCAGGCCGGGCGGCGTCACGTCCTCCCAGGTCTCGCCGCCGTTGCGGGAGAGGTGCACGAGGCCGTCGTCGGATCCCGTCCACAGCACGCCCTTCGCGAGCTTCGACTCGGCGAACGCGAAGATCGTGCAGTAGTACTCGACGCTGGTGTTGTCCTTGGTGATCGGGCCGCCCGAGGGACCGAGCTTGCGCGGGTCGTTGCGCGTGAGGTCGGGGCTCACCACCTCCCAGGTCTGGCCCTCGTTGCGCGAGCGGTGCACGACGTTCGAGGTGGTGTAGACGGTGTTGGGATCGTGCGGCGACACCACGATCGGGAAGGTCCACTGGAAGCGGTACTTCATGCCCTCGGCGCCCCAGCCCATCGGGTTGTCCGGGTGGACGTGGATGTTCCGCTCCTGCCCGGTGCGGTGGTCGTAGCGCGTGAGGTGCCCGCCGTAGGAGCCCGCGTACACGATCTCCGGATCCCCCGGCTTGGGCGCGATCGTGCCGCTCTCGCCGCCGCCCACCTCGTACCAGTCGCGCACGCCGATGCCGAAGCCCGAGGTGCGGCTCGCGATCGCGACCGTGGAGTTGTCCTGCTGCGCGCCGTAGACCTTGTAGGGGAACCCGTCGTCGGCGATCACGTGGTAGAACTGCGCGGTGGGCTGGTTGTCCTGCCGCGTCCACGAGCGCCCGCCGTCGAAGCTCACGTTGGCGCCGCCGTCGTTCCCTTCGATCATGCGGGCCGGATCGCGCGGATCGATCCACAGGTCGTGGTTGTCGCCGTGCGGGGTGGCGACCGGCTTGAAGCTGCGCCCGCCGTCCACCGAGCGCATGAACTGGACGTTCTGCACGTACACGGCGTCCGCGTTGCCGGGGTCGGCGTGGATGTGGGTGTAGTACCAGGCCCGCTGGCGCAGGTTGCGATCCTCGTTGACGCGCTTCCACGTGCGCCCGGCGTCGCTCGAACTGTAGACGCCGCCCTCCTCGGCCTCGATCGCGGCGTAGACGCGATCCGGGTCGGCGGGGGAGACCGACACGCCGACGCGGCCCCACAGGCCCTTCGGCAGCCCCTCGCCCGTGAGCCGCTTCCACGTGTCGCCGCCGTCCACCGACTTCCAGAGCCCGCTGCCCGCGCCGCCGCTCTCGAGGCTCCACGGGGTGCGCATCACCTGCCAGGTCGCCGCGTAGAGCACGCGCGGGTTGGACGGGTCCATGCTCAGGTCCACCGCCCCGGTGCTGTCGTTGACCGCGAGCACCCGCTGCCACGTGGCGCCGCCGTCGCGCGAGCGGAACACGCCGCGCTCGCGGCTCGGGCCGAAGGTGTGGCCGAGGGCGGCCACGTAGACGAGGTCGGGGTTCCCGGGGTGCACGCGGATGCGCCCGATCTGGCGCGAGTCGGCGAGCCCCACGTGCTTCCAGGTGCGGCCCGCGTCCACCGAGCGGTAGACGCCGTCCCCGTGCGACACGTTGCCGCGCACGCAGGCCTCGCCCATCCCGACGTACACCACGTTGGGGTCCGACTCGGCCACCGCGATCGCGCCCACCGAACCGGTCGCGAGCCACCCGTCGCTCACGTTGCGCCACGTCACGCCGCTGTCCTCGCTCTTCCACACGCCGCCGCCGGTGCCGCCGAAGTAGAAGACGTGGCGCTGGCCCACGACGCCGGTGACCGCGACCACCCGGCCGCCGCGATAGGGACCGATGTTCCGCCACTCGAGTCCCGCGAGGCCGGCGGCGCCGTAGGGATCGGGCGCGGCCGCGCGCCGGCCCGCGGGCGTGGCCGGGGCGGCCGTCGC
>CAZIVR010000009.1:0-59047 GCA_964542745.1 uncultured bacterium | reverse complement strand
CGGCTGCGCGGCGCGGGCGTGGCGGCCGGCGGCGCGGCGGTCGCGTACGTCGTCGCGTGGGGGCTTCCCTTCAATCTCTCCGGCTGGATCGCCCACCACCGGTTCCTGTTCGAGCAGGCGCGCTACCCACGCGACTTTCCGGCCACGGCCCCGGGCTTCGCCGCGCTCGCGGCGCGCGCCGCGGAGTGGCTGCCGCTCGCGCTGGGCTGGCCCATCCTGGCCGGGGCGCTGTGGGCGCTGGCGCGGGGCGCCGGCCTCCGCGGGCTCGGGGCCCGCGGGCTCGGGCTCGCCGCCTACGCGATCGGCTTCCTCGCCGTGATCGGCTACGTCTATCCGCGCTTCCTGCTTCCGGCCCTGCTGCTGGCGTTGCCGCTCGCCGCGCGCGGCTGGAGCGACCTGCTCGACCGCTGGCCGCGCGCCCGAGTCCCGCTGGTGGTGTCGCTGCTGGCGCTCGCCGCGGCGGGCGGACCGCTGCTGGGGGTCGCCCAGCTCGGCGACACGCGCCACCGGGCCAGCGCGTGGCTCGAGCGGCATCGTCCCGCGGGGGGCGGAACCCCTCCGACCGTGGAGATCGTCGGGAATCCCCGCTTCCAGGCCCGAGTGCCGGCCGGCTACGACGTCACCCGGGTCGCCGCGGACACGCTCGACCGCGTGGCGCGCGGGCCGACCGCCGACGTGGTGATGCTGTCCAGCTTCGACCGCTACGTGCTGGAGGGCGATCCGGAACTCCGGCGCACGTGGCTCGGCGCGCTCGAGGACCCGCACGGCCACTACCGGCTCGCGGCCGACCTGCCGCCCCCGCCGTGGTCGAAGCCGGTGCGCGGGCTGCCGATCTCGCCGGTGATCTGGATCTGGACCCGGAATCCGTCACCCGCCCCTCGCTAGACCGCGCCGGCCGGGTCGCCCCTCAGCGCGCCGGGTACTTGAGTTCCGGGAGGTTCTCGCGGTTCACCCACAGGACCGCGCGGCTGCGGCCGTCGTCGCCGTAGAGGGAGAGGTGAGGCAGGCCCTCGGGCGTCACGAACAGTTCGGCGCGCGTCTGGAACCGTGCGTCGCTCATCCGCAGGCTCAGCGTGCCGTCCTTGCGGAGCGCCCACAGCGCCCGCGCCTCCCCGTTCGCGTTGTTGATCCGGAACGCGGGGGTCCCGTCCTGCCAGATCGAGAATTCGCCGCGATTCGGCCGGCCGCGCTCCTTGAGCACGAAGCGCCGGGCCGACACCATCTCCGGGGCCGGCATCAGGTGCCACGCGGTCTGGACGAACGCCATGATCACGAGCAGCGTCACGAGCCCGGACAGCCTCCGGTTGCGGCGCTCGAGCGCGTCGAGCCGGCGGCTCCACTCGGGGGGCGGGGCCTGGGAATCGTTCATGGAAAGTCTCCTTGGGAGGCGATGAGGCGCGCGTCGCCGTCGGGTGGGGACACCCAGCCTGTCGCTGAAATCCCTCGCTCCGCGGCGGGTCGCGCGCGCGATGTCCGAGACCCGGACTCCGTCGCGGTGCAATCTGCCACAGGCGTACGCGACCTGCATGGTGGCGATCGCCTAACGCGTTATCTTCCCAAATCTTGACAGCTTCTTCCCGGCCTCCCTAGAATCCGCTGCAACTTCGCCCTAGGACCCTCGCGCGCCCGTGAAGGCGCTCCGGGGGCCGGCGATCGGGCCGAACGCACGACGCCCGATGGGCCAGCGCCCGACGCGGCGTGGCCTCGGGAGAGCCGCGCTCCCAAATCGACGCCCGGGCACGAACCTCGCAGGAGAGGCTACGGACTCGCACGCCCAGGCCACTTCCGGAAGCGCCCCGAGGGGGAGGTCCTCCCCCCGATGACGGAGTCTCCGTCCTCCGGTGCGGCCCGGCCGCGAAAAACCCGATCGGCGCGAAACAACTCCATGGGGCTCAAGCGCACGCCGCGATTCCTGCTGCTGACGCTCGGCTACTCGGCCGTGCTGTCGGCGTGCTTCGCCCTGTCGCTGATCCTGCGGTTCGAGGGCGACGTGCCGCCGCGCTTCTGGGACGGGGCGCTGCGCGCCGCGCCGTGGTTCCTCGCGCTCTCGTTGCTCGGCTACCGGGTCTCGGGGCTCTACACCGGCCTGTGGCGCTACGCGAGCACCGTGACGCTGTTCCAGGTGTTCAAGGGCGCGACCCTCTCGGCCTGCGCGATGCTGCTCGTGGACTTCTTCAGCGCCCAGCCGCTGTTCCCGCGCAGCATCATCCCGATGGTGTGGGTCTGGCAGGTGGTGGTGCTGGGCGCGATGCGATTCGCGTGGCGTCTTTCGCGCGAGCGGGTGCTCGGCTCCGGGTCCACGCACCGGGCGGTTCGGACGCTGGTGGTGGGCGCCGACCCGACCGGGGTCCACCTGATCCAGGAGATGCGCCGCACGCTCGCGGGCAGCGAGAACCTCGTCCCGGTCGGCTTCATCGACGACGACCCGCGCCTGACCGGCGGCCTCGTCGAGGGCGTCAAGGTGCGCGGCACGATCGCGGACCTGCCGCGCGTCATCGCCGAGGCGCGCGCCGAGATGGTGATCGTTTCCGACTCCGAGATGCCGGCGAAGGTGGTGCGCGAGATCGCGCGCTTCTGCTCCGAGGCCGGCGTCCGCATCAAGACCCTGCCCGGGCTCTCCGATCTCCTCCACGGGCGCACCGCGCTCTCCCAGATGCGAGACGTGCGGATCGAGGACCTGCTCGGGCGGCAGCCCGTGCAGCTCAACCTCGGCGAGCTGGCCGAGTTCCTCCGCGGGCGTCGCGTGATGGTCACGGGCGCCGGCGGCTCGATCGGTTCGGAACTGGCGCGGCAGGTCGCGGGCTTCGAGCCGGCCGAGCTGGTGCTGCTCGATCACGCCGAGAACGGGCTCTACTTCCTCCACCACGAAATCGCCGCGCAGCGGCCCGGCCTGGTGCTCCACCCGGTGGTGGCGGACATCAAGGACGAGGCGGGCGTGAGTCTCGCCTTCGACCGCTTCCGCCCGCACCTGGTGTTCCACGCCGCGGCGCACAAGCACGTGCCCCTGCTCGAGGCGAACCCGCGCGAGGCGGTGCTCAACAACATCCTCGGGACCCGCAACCTCGTGGCGGCCTCGGACCGCATCGGGGTGGACAAGTTCGTGCTGATCTCCACCGACAAGGCCGTGAACCCGACCAGCGTGATGGGGGCCTCGAAGCGGGTGTGCGAGATGATCCTGCAGAGCCGCTCGCGCCAGAGCCGCACCGGCTTCGTGGCGGTGCGCTTCGGCAACGTGCTGGGCAGCGACGGCTCGGTCATCCCGCTCTTCCAGAAGCAGATCGCGCGCGGCGGCCCCATCACCGTCACCCACCCGGAGGCGCGCCGGTACTTCATGACCATTCCCGAGGCCGTCCGCCTCGTGCTGCAGTCGGCCGTCATCGGCAAGGGCGGCGAGGTGCTCCTGCTCGACATGGGGGAGCAGGTGCGCATCGTGGACCTGGCCCGCCAGCTGATCCGGATGTCCGGCATGCGCGAGGGCGACGACATCGAGATCCGCTTCACCGGCCTGCGCCCGGGCGAAAAGCTCTACGAGGAGCTCCACTCCGACGCCGAGCGCACGCGCATGACGCGGCACGAGCGCATCCTGGTGTGGGACCTCGACGCCAAGGAGGAGTCCGTCCTCCACGAGGAGGTCAACGGCCTGATCGCCGAAGCGCGTCACGGCGACGCCGAGTCCATCAAGCGGCAGCTGCACCGGCTGGTCCCCGAGTACCTCGAGCCCGAGCTCTCCGCGCAGGCCGAGCCTCCGGTGGCCCTACCGGTGATCGAGCTGCCGGCGTCGGCCCCTCCGGCGCCGGCGCTGCTGCCGGAGGCCCGCGACTGGCAGGACGTGGTGCGCGGCTGGGCGGAGGCCGCGGTCGCCTCTCTGCTCATCGCCCTGACGTCGCCCCTGTGGGCGCTGGTCGCTCTCGAGGCCCGGCGCGCCGGGAGCCGCGAGTTCCTGCTCCACGAGACCCGGATCGGCATGACGCGGCGGCGGTTCCACCGCCGCAGCAAGCGCCGCGAGGCCGCCATCGACCGCCGCAGCATCGAGCGGCGCACGCAGGACCTGATGGGCTCGCCGATCCGCTGCGCGCGCTTCCGCGCCGATCTCGGGCCGGTCGGACGCTGGACCGCGTCGCGGCGCCTCGACAAGCTGCCGTTCCTGCTCAACGTGGTGCGCGGGGAGATGGCCCTGGTGGGGCCGAAGCCGGAAAAGGAGGGCCTCGTGCTGCGCTGGTCCGGCCTCATCCCGGGCTACGCCCGGCGCTTCACGGTGCTCCCCGGGCTCACCGGGCTGGCGCAGGTTTCCGACTGCTCCGACTCGGACGCCGACGGGGTGGTCCGGCGGGTCCAGTACGACCTGTATTACATTGATCACCGTTCGCTGCTGCTCGACCTGCGCACGCTGCTGCGCACGTTCCGGGTGGTGCTGCTGCGGCCGCGCCGGATGGAGGCGCCGAACGTGCCGCTCGCCTCGCCGGTCAAAGGAGTGACCCCATGATGCGAATCAAGGCCATCCGCGTCCCCGCGCTGCTGGGCGCCGCCGTGCTGTGGGCGCTGGCCGCCCCGCGCGCGTGGGCCGAGGACTACGTGCTGGGCGCGGAGGACGTGGTGCAGGTCGCGGTGTGGCTCCACCCCGAGCTCGACCGGACGATCGCGATCGGCGCCGACGGCAAGCTGGTGTTCGCGCCGGCCGGCGAGATCCAGGCCGCGGGGCTCACCACCCGGCAGCTGTCCGACCGGCTGGGCGAGCGGCTCTCGACCTACCTCCGGCAGACGACCACGGTCACGGTCACGGTCAGCCAGTACCTGAGCCGCAGCGTCTACGTGGTGGGCGCGGTCGGGCGCCCGGGGCGCTACGGCTTCCAGACGCTGCCCGGGCTCGTGGACCTGATCAGCCAGGCGGGCGGCGCGCAGACGGCGGCCGACCTGTCGCGGGTGCAGGTGATCCGCAAGGAAGGCGAAGCCCGGCGCGTGCTCACCGCGGACGTCGCTTCGGCGCTGCGCGACGGCATCGGCACCGACCTGCCCGCGCTCCGGCCCGGGGACACGGTGGTGCTCAACACCAAGGATGGCGGCGCCTACGCGGGGGCCCCTGGCGACGGCGTCGCGGTGCTGGGCGAGGTGCTCAAGCCCGGCCTCTACGCCGTCGGATCCGGCCTCGACCTGTTCATGCTGATGGCGCAGGCCGGCGGGTTCACCACGCGCGCCAACCTGCGGCTGGTGCGCATCGCGACGCCCGCTCCGGGCGGCACCGAGGTGCGCACGGTGGACCTGAAGGCCGCCTTCGAGCGGAGCGGGTTCCAGCCGCTGGTGGTGAAGCCGGGGGACGTCGTGTTCGTGAGCCCGAGCGGCTCGAGCGCGGCCTGGACCGTCTTCACGCAGACGCTCGCCATCTCGCGCGACCTGCTCAACATCGCGCTCGCCGTGGACGTGCTCAAGCGGGAAGGCCGCTGACCGTGAACGCGCCCGCCGGGCCCGCCGGGCCGCCCCCCGTGGATCCGCAGGAACTGCTGCGCATGGTGGCGCGCCGCCGCTGGCTGCTGATCGGGCCGTGGCTGGCGGCGCTGGCGTGCGGGGTCGCGGCGGCGTTCCTGCTCCGGCCGGTCTACTTCAGCACCACCACGCTGTTCCTCGAGCGCCCGCAGCAGCTCTCGGGCCCGCTGGGCGGCATGGTGGGCGGGAGCGACAACATCGACCAGCAGGCCGAGATCCTGCGCGACCAGGTGCAGAGCAGCCTGTTCCTCCGCACCGTGATCGCCGCGGCCGGCCTCAAGAACGATCCGGAGACCCGGGCATGGGCGCTCAAGTCCGGCGGGCGGATCCCCGGGGTCGAGGAGGACGAATCGGTCGAGAGCTTCCTGGTGGACCACCTGCGGCAGGCGATCGGCATCCGCCGCCAGCGCGGCAACATCTTCGTGGTGACGGTGGGCGACTACACGCCGGCGCGCGCGCGCCGGGTGGCCGGCAGCGTGGCCGACCAGTTCGTGCTGCTCTCCAAGGCGGCCCAGCTCGAGGCGGTGCGCGCGACCCAGGAGTTCTCGATCGAGCAGCAGCAGATCTACCGCCGCCGGCTGCAGGAGAGCGAGGCGCGGCTCGAGGCCGCGCGCCGCGCCTCGGCGGCCACCGCCCTCAGCGGAGGCGTGGTCAGCGGCTCCAACCTGCTCGTGGCGCGGACGCTCGCCGACCAGGCCGAGAGCGAGGTGGAGGAGCAGCGGCAGCGGGTCAACCGGATTCGATCCCAGTTCCCGCCCGAGGTCCGCGAGAACGATCCGTCGCAGCTCACCAGCGCCCAGGCCGGGCGGCTCGCGGCCCAGATCGCCGGGCTCGAGCGCCAGCTGGCCCACGCCGCGCTGGTCACGGCCGGAGGCGACGGGGGCGCGGCGATCCGGCTCGATCTCTCGCGCAAGGTGACGGAACTCGAGGCCGAGCTCTCCGGCAACGCGGCGCGCGCCCTGCCCGCCATGCGTCCGGAAACCCGCGACCTGCTGGTCCGCTACCGTCTCGCGCAGGCCGACGCCGAGGCCCGCAAGGCGCGGCTCGATTTCCTGAGGAACGAAATCTCGAACTACGAGCGGCGCGTGGTGTCGGCGCCCGACCAGGACATGACGCTCGCCCGGCTCCAGCAGCAGGTGGACAACGACCGGGCGCTCTACAACTCGTTCCTCCAGCAGTCGGCGGCGGCCCAGATCACCGAGGCGTTCCAGAACGCGAAGGTCAGCGGGCGCTTCAAGGTCCTGGAGCCGGCCAACCTGCCGCGCCATCCCGGCAAGCCCAACCGGCCGGTCCTGATCCTGCTGTCGCTGGTGGTCGGGGGCCTGGTGGGCGTGGGGCTCATCGTGTTCGTGGAGCAGCACGACCAGTCCATGAAGAACGCGGAAGAGGTGGAGAGCCTGGTCGGGCTCCCGGTGCTCGGCGCCGTCCCGCGGGTCGAGGAGCTGCAGCGTGCTTCGCGGCGCGGCCGGCCGGCGGGCGCGGCCCCCGACGCGAAGGACGCCGGCCTGCTCCACCGGCTCAAGGTCGAGAGCCCGCTCGGGCTCGAGTTCCGGCGCATCTACCTCAACCTGGCCCGCACCCGCGGCCGCACGATGCCGCGAACCCTCCTGGTCACGAGCGCCACGCGGGGCGAGGGCAAGACCACCACCACCGCCTGCCTCGCGCTCACGCTGGCGCGCGAGCTGCGCGAGAAGCTGCTGCTGGTGGACTTCGACCTGCGCAGCCCGGCGCTCCACCGGTCGCTGGGCCTGCCGGGGGCCAGCTGGGGGCTCTCGCAGATGCTCCAGCAGCGCCAGTTCGACGAGCGCTTCGTGCGGCGCACGGTCGAATCCTCGCTCGACTTCCTCCCCGCGGGGCGCAGCGAGCGCCCGGCCTCCGAGCTGATCGACACCGCCGGCGTCGAGTGGTTCCTCGAGGAAGCGACCAAACGCTACCCGCTCGTGATCCTCGACGCCGCGCCCAACCTCGCGGTGCCCGACGCGCTGATCCTCGGCCGGGCCGTCGAGGGCGTGCTCTACGTGATCAAGGCCGGCAGCACCGTGCGCAAGGCGGCCGAGTACGGGGTCAAGGTCCAGCGCGAGGCGCGCGACAACCTGCTGGGCGTGCTGCTCAACGACGTGGGGGAGATCCTGCCCCAGTACTACGGCTACCGCGCCAACACCTACGGCTATTCCTCCGAAGCCGCCGGCGGGTCGGACCGCTAGGCTTCGTCGGGGAGCGCCGCGCGAGCGCGGGGCGTTCCCGGACGGAGCCCAGGCTCCGCGGAGCCCGGCGGGTCCGGGCGGGTCCGCACCTCGGGAGGAGTCGCGGTTGCGAAGCGTCCGAGTCCTTCGAAACGTCGTCACCAACTACCTGCGCTTCTTCGCGGGCGGCCTGCTCGGCATGGTCGTCACGCCGGTCATGGTGCACGCCCTCGGGGACGGCGACTACGGGCTCTGGGTGACGGTGTTCTCGCTCACCGGCTACTTCGGCCTCATCGACCAGGGCATCCGCCCCTCGCTGGTCCGCTACGTCTCGCGCGACCACGCGCTCGGGGACCACGAGGGCCTGCGCCGCACCCTCAACGGGGCGCTCGCGCTCTTCACGCTGGCCGGGCTGCTGACGCTGGGCGTGACGGCGGTGGTGGCCGGCAACTTCGAGCACTGGTTCGCGGTCGAGCAAGGGCACCGGCACCTGGTGCGCGACGTGGTCTGGATCGCGGGCGCGTCGGTGGCGATCGGGTTCCCGTTCGGCGTGTTCGGGGCCGCGCTTTCGGGCCTGCAGCGCTACGACCTCGGGAACGCGGTGGGCATCGCGGTGGGCGTGGTGCGCGCGGTGGTGTTCGTCGTGCTGCTGCGCACGGGCGGCGGGCTCCTCGAGCTGGCCTGGGCCTCGCTCGCGCTGAGCGTGCTCGGGCACGTCCTCACGCTGGCGCTGGTGCTGAGGCTCCTGCCCGAATTCCGGTTCGGTCCGCGCTGGGTGCGCGCCGACTCGCTGCGCGCGATCGGGAGCTACGGCGGCATCGCCTTCGTCGGGGCGCTGGCGTCGAGCCTCGCGTTCCAGACCGACGCGCTCGTGATCACCGCGCTGATCACCGCCTCGGCCGTCACCCCCTTCGCGCTCGGGGCGGGACTGGTGGAGACCGTGCGCTCGCTGGTCTACTCCGCCACCTTCGTGCTGTCCCCGACCGCGAGCGAGCTCGAGACGCGGGGGGAGACCGGCAAGCTGCACGCGATGCTGATCGCGGGCGCCAAGTACTCGGTGCTGCTGAGCTGGCCGGTGCTGTTCGGCCTCATCGTGTTCGGCGATAACTTCCTCGTCACGTGGGTGGGTCCCGCCTACGCGACCGCCCAGCCGTGGAGCCGGGTGCTGGCGGTGGGCGGGCCGCAGGCCTCCGCGGCGCAGGTGCTCACCCTGCTGGCCGCACCCACGCTGGTGTCGCTCCCGCAATCCACCGCTTCGGCGCTCCTGTTCGGCGTGAGCCGCCACAAGGGCGTGGTGGTGATCTCGCTCGCCAACGCGCTCGCCAACCTCGGGCTCTCGATCCTGTGGGCCCGGCCGCTCGGGCTCGCCGGGGTGGCGCTGGCCACGGCCCTGCCGCTCGCCCTGCTCGGAGGCGTCGCGATGGCGGTGTTCGCGTGCCGCGTGCTGGGCATGCCGCTCGCGACCTACCTCTGGCAGGGCATGGGCAAGGCCGGGCTCGCGAGCCTCGCGTTCCTCGGCCCGGCCCTGCTGGTGAACGCCGGCTGGCGGCCGGTCGGCTGGGTGCCGCTCGGGCTCGCCTGCGCCGGGTGCTGGGCGGTGTTCGCGCTGGTCGCGTGGCGCACCGTGGTGGACGACGACGAGCGCGCGCGCTGGGGCCGCATGGTGGTCGGGCTGGTGCGGCGCGCGCCGGCGGCGGGAGGGGCGTGATGCGGATCAGCGTGCTGCTCACCGTCTACAACGCGGCGTGGTGCGTGGAGCGCTCCCTCGACAGCGTCCTCGCGCAGACGCGGCCCGCCGACGAGATCGTGGTGGCCGACGACGGCTCGACCGACGACACGGTGGCGAGGGTGCGGCGCCGCTACGGGGACCGGGTGCGCCTCCTGCTCCTGCCGCACCGCGGGCTCACCCCGAGCCGGCGGGCGTCGTTCGAGGCGGCCGCGGGCGACTGGCTCGCCCCGCTCGACGCCGACGACTGGTGGGAGCCGCGCAAGCTGGAGCGGCAGGTGGCCTTCCTGTCGGAGCACCCCGACGTGCGCTGGTGCGGAACCGACGGCGCGTACGTGGGGGAGGAGGGCGTGATCCGCCCGTCGTGGTTTTCCGAGTACTTCCACCCGGTGCGGGACCTCGCCGGGGACCTGCTGCCCTACCTCGTCGAGCGCTGCTTCCCGCTGGTGAGCAGCATGCTGATCGAACGCCGCGCCTACGAGGCGTGCGGCGGCTACGACCTCGGCATTCCCTATTCGCAGGACTACGACCTGTGGATGAAGCTCGCGGCGGCGCACCCGGGAGGGATGCTGGCCGAACCCCTCGTCCACTACTGGTCGAGCCCGGGCCAGCTCTCGCGGCGTTTCGACGACCGCCACCGCGACGACTACGCGCTGCTGCGGAAGGTGGCCGAGGGCCGCTACCGCACCGCTCCGGCGCTGCAGGCCCGCGGCGCCTCGCGCGCCTCGGGCATCGCGTTCGACCTCGCGATCCACGCGCTGCGGGCGGGCCGCGCGTCCGAGGCCCGCGACTGGATGGTGCGCGCCCGCCGCCACGGGCCGTGGCGGCGGCGGGCCCTGGCGTGGGGCGGGAGCCTCGTGCCCGGGGCGCTGCTCCGGCCGCTGCTCGGCTCGGGCCTGCTGCGGCGCGTGGTGACCCGCGCCCGGCCGGTGCCCCCGCGCCTGGCGCTGCAGGAGCCGCCTCCGCGGCCGGCCGGCCCCGCCGGCGGGGGGGCGGCGCCGTGAGCGCGGCGTTCGAATTCGCGGTCGCGATCCCGGCGAAGGACGGGCTGCCCGACGTGCTGGACGCCGTGCAGGGGGCCCTCGAGCAGTCGCGCCCGCCCGCGGAGATCGTGCTGGCCGACGACGGCTCGACCGACGGCACGGGCGCCGCCGTCGAGCGCCGCTTCGGCGCGCGCGTGCGCGTGCTGCGCGGCCCGTTCGGCGGCGCGGCCGCGGCGCGCAACGCCGCGTGGCGCGCCAGCCGGGCGCCGTGGGTCGCGTTCCTCGACGCCGACGACCTGTGGTTCCCGGCCAAGCTCGCGACCGCGGCGGACCGGCTCTCGGCCGCGCCGGAGGCCGGCTGGTTCTTCAGCGACGGCTCGTTCCGCACGCTCGAGGGACGCCTCGAGCCCTCGTGGCTCGCGCTGTGGGCCGACCTCGAGGAGTCCTACGTCGGCCGGCCGCTCGCCGAGCTGTTCGAGGCCAACTTCGTGCTCACCTCGTCGGTGGTGGCGCGCCGCGACCTGCTGGAGGCGATCGGCGGTTTCGACGAGCGCATGAGCCACGCCGAGGACCTGAAGCTGTGGATCGAGCTCGCGCGCCGCGCGCCGGCCGCCGCCTCGCGCGAGGCGCTGGTGCGCTACCAGCATCGCCCGGGCGGGCTGACCCGGCAGGTCGAGGCGCGGCTGTCCGGGAACGCCGGCCTCTTCGAGGGGCTGGCCGGGGACGCCTCGCTGCCCGCCGGCCTCCGGCGCCGCGCGCGCGTCCGCGCCGCGCTCTCTCGGTACAAGCTCGCGGTGGCCGCGCTGCGCGACGGCCGGCCCGCGGACGCGCGCCGCCAGCTTCCCGGCGCGTGGCTCTTCCCCGAGCGGGCCCTCGCGGTCGCGCCCCTCGCGATCGCGAGCCTGCTGCCGCCGGCGTGGATCGCGCGGCTGCGCACCCAGCGCTGGGCCACGCGGCCGGTCACGGCGCCGCTCGGGCGCCAGCGCCGCGTCACGCTGCGCCGCCGGCCCGCCCGCGCCGGGGAGGCCGCATGAGCCGCGAACCCGCGCGGACCGCGCCCCCGGCGGTCGAGCGGGCGCGCGCCGGCGCCCGTCGGCAGGCGCGGGCGCTCTCCGGCGGGCTGGTCATGGTGCTGGGCGTCGCCGCGGCCGTGCTCGGGGTCGGCTTCTTCGCGGTCCTCGACTACGGCTTCGACCAGGATCCCCACCGGCTCGTCAAGATCACCCTGGGGGCGGCGCTGCTCGCGGGCATCCTGCTGCGGCCGCGCGTCGGGCTGTTCCTCTTCCCGATCCTCGCCCCGTTCATCCTGTGGCTCCCGAAGCTGCCGGTGCCGGGGCTCAACACGCTCAACGTGCTGGTGGGCTCGGTGTTCTTCAGCTTCGCCGTCGGGCGCATCCTGCAGCGCCAGCCCATCGTGCGGAGCGGGGCGATCGGGACCCAGCTGCTGGTGATGCTGCTGCTGTGCGCGGTGTGGATCTTCCGCGGGTCCGCCTTCCCGACCGAGTACGGCTACGACGCCGCCGCCGCCGGGCTCACGCTGTTCCGCACCGCGATGAGCTTCAGCGCGTTCTTCATCACGCTCTCCATGACCCGCGGCGAGACCCAGCGACGCTGGATCGCCTGGGCGGTGGTGCTCGGGCTGCTGGCCGAGGCGGTCACGACGCTGCAGATGGGGCGGGACTTCCGGGGCCGGGCCTCCGGCTCGATCGGGCAGCCCAACGACCTCGCCGCCTACTTCGCGATGTTCACGCCGCTGTGCGCGGCGCTGCTCTTCGGCGTGAAGAACGCGTGGGCCCGCGTGCTGCTCGTGGCGGCCACGATCGCCGGGTGCGCCGGCGCGGTGCTCTCGGTTTCGCGCGGCGGGATTCTCGCCCTCGCCGTGGCGCTGGGCTTCGTGGCCTGGAAGTCCTCGCGCGCGCTCACCCTGGTGCTGCTCGCGGCGCTGCTCGCGAGCCCGGCGTGGGCCCCGGACTTCCTCAAGGACCGCATCGTCGGCACCCAGGTGACGGACGCCTCGAGCGACGAGGTCGAGCTGGAGGGTTCCTCCGCCGACCGGGTCGAGACCTGGCGGACGATCGGCAACCTGGTCGCCAACCACCCGATCGAGGGCGTCGGGTTCGGCGGACTCAGCTACGTGCTCTCGGGTCTCGGCTCCACGCTCTCCACCGACATCAAGGACACCGCCCACAACACCTACCTGCGCTTCCTCGGGGAGATGGGGCTGGTGGGGCTCGGCAGCTTCGTGTGGATGCTGTGGTCGTGCTGGAGGCTGAGCCGGTCCGCGGCGCGGTCCGCGCGGCGCGCCTTCGACCGGCAGATGGCGCTCGGCTTCGGCGCGGCCACGGTGGCCATGGCGATCTCGTGCATGTTCGGGGACCGCTTCGCGCAGGTCACGATCGGCGGCAGCTTCTGGGTGCTCGCGGCGCTGGTCACCGACCTCGAGCACGAGACCCGGAGTCCCGCGTCGTGAGCGGCCGCGTCGCGCGCTGGCTGCTGAGCCTGGCCCCGCGCGGACCGGTGCGCGGGCCGAGGCTCACCATCGTGCGCCACCACCGCGTGTACGCGGAAGGCGAGCGTCCGCTGTACCGCCTCGGCGTCTCGGAGCGCGTGCTCGAGGCCCAGCTCGGCACGCTGCGCGCGGCGGGGCTCTCGCCGCTCACGGTGAGCGAGGGGCTGGCCCGGCTCGGCGAGGGCGGGCGCGGGCACTGGGTGGCGCTGACCTTCGACGACGGCTACGCCGACAACGTCGAGCGCGCGCTGCCCCTGCTCCGGAAGGCCGGGGCCCGCGCCACGTTCTACCTGACCGCCGGCCTGATGGAGCGGCGGCGGGCGCCGTGGTGGGACGTGCTGGCGCACGCGCTCGAGCACGCGACGCGGCCCGCGTTCGAGGTGGAGGGCCCGGGCGGCACGCGGGTCGCGCTCGAGGCCGGCTCGCCCGCCGGCCGGCGCGCCGCCCTCAAGGCGCTGCTGCCCGCGCTGCGCGCGCGTCCCGCCGACCGCGACGCCGCCCTCGAACGGCTGCGCGCCGCGGCCGGCGTGAGCGCGCCTGCGCCGTGCGAGCTGGCGAGCTGGTCGCAGGCCGCCCGCCTGCGCGAGTCCGGCATGGAGGTCGGGGCCCACACGCTCACCCACCCGCACCTCTCGCTGCTCACCCCCGCCGAGCAGCGCCTCGAGATCCACGGCTCGGTGGCGCTCGTCGCGGACCGCCTCGGGACGCTGCCGTCGGGCTTCGCGTTCCCGGGCGGGGACTACGATCCGGCGAGCGTCGCGGCGGTGCGGGCGGCCAGGGTGTCGCACGCCGTGACCACGCGCGCCGGGGACGTGACGCCGGGGGCGGACCCGTGGACGCTGGCCCGCCGCGGCCTCTCGGAGGGCGCGTGCCTCGGCCCGCGCGGACGCTTTTCCCGGAGCATGGCGCTCGCCGAATTGCGCGGGGCCTTCGACGGCCTGCGCGGCACCGGCGGGGAGGCCGCGTGAGCGCCCGGCGGCTGCGCGTGATGTTCGTGGTCGGCAACTTCGTCGCCGGCGGCGCCGAGCGCCACCTGCTCGAGCTGTGGAAGCGGATGGACCGCGCGCGCTTCGAAGTCGAGATCGCCTGCTTCCGGGCCGAGGGCCAGTTCTGGCCCGAGGTGCGCGCGCTCGGGCTGCCGGTGCACGAGCTGGCCGTGGGGCGCCGCGTCTACGACTGGACCGGCGTGCGCGGGCTGTTCCGGCTGATCGGGCGCGTGCGCCGCTTCCGGCCCGACGTGATCCACGGCTACCTGTTCGGCCCGAACCTCTTCGCGGTGCTGGCCGGGCTCGCGTGCCGCGTGCCGGGGGTGGCGGTGGCCAAGCGCAACGTGGACGCCTTCGAGACCCCGCGCCAGCGCCGGGTGCAGCGCTGGGTGCATCGGCGCGCGGGGCACGTGACGGCGGTCAGCGAGGCGGTCGCGGATACGGTCGTCGCCATGGGAGTCCCGCGCGCGCGGATCACCGTGATCCCGAACGGCGTGGACGTCTCGCGCTTCGACGCCCCGGCTCCCGATCGCGCCTCGCTCGGGGCCCGCGACGGGGAGCCCGTGATCGGCAGCGTGGGCTGCCTCGCGGCCCGCAAGGATTACGGCACGCTGCTCGAGGCGCTGGCCCGCCTCGCGCCGCGCCGCCCGTTCCGCGTGGCGCTGGTGGGCGACGGTCCGGAGCGCGCCGCGCTCGAGGCGCGCGCCGCGGCGCTCGGTCTCGCCGGGCGCACGGCGTTCCTCGGCGAGCGCGGCGACGTCGAGCGGCTGCTCCCGGCCATGGACGTGTTCGTCCTGTCCTCGCGGGAGGAAGGCATTCCCAACGCGCTGCTCGAGGCGATGGCCGCGGGGCGGCCGGCGGTGGCGACCGCGGTGGGCGGCACGCCCGAGGTGCTGACCGACGGCGAGACCGGATGGCTGGTCCCTCCGGGCGACCCGGAGGCCCTGGCCGGGGCGCTCGAGCGCGTGCTCGGCGACCCGGCGGAGGCCGCCCGGCGGGGCGCGGCGGCGCGGGCGGCGGCCGTGGGGCGCATGAGCATCGAGGCGATGGTGCGCGGCCACGAGGCGTTCTACGCGCGCGCGGCGGGAGGGGCGCGCGCGTGAAGCCGGTCGCCTACGTCACCACCACGTTCCCGACGTTCGCGGCGTTCCTCGAGAACGAGGTGGCGCGCCTGCACGCGCGCGGCGCGCGGGTGCGCGTCTTCACGCTGCGGCCGCTGCGGTCGAACTACCAGCCCGACCACGAGCCGCTGCTGCCGCTGACCACCTTCGTCGGCTCGCCGCTCGATCCGCGCGCGTGGGCCGATCTCGCCCTCTGGACCCTGCGCCGTCCCCACGTGATGGTCCCCGAGACGCTGCGCGTCCTGTGGGCCTCGCGCCGCAGCCTCTACGCGCTGGCCGGTCACCTGGCGTGGCTGCCGGCGGCGGCGCGGGTGGCGACGCTGGTGGAGCGCGAGGGGCTGGAGCGCGTGCACGGGGCGTGGGCCCACTTCCCGGCCACCGTGGCCTACCTCGCGGCCCGGCTCACCGGGAGACGCTTCAGCATGGCGGGCCACGCCGGGTCCGATCTCTACCGGACGCAGGCGTTCCTGCGCGAGAAGGCGCGGGCGGCCGACTTCGTGACCACCTGCGTGCGCGCCAACCGCGACATGCTCCGGGATCTCGCGGGGCCCGGCGCCCGCGTGGAGTGGATCTACCACGGCGTGGACCGCGCCCGCTTCGACGGCGAGGGCCGCGCGCGCGGCGCGGAGCCGCTGCTGCTGTGCGTCGGCCGGCTCGCCGAGACCAAGGGCTTCGACACCGCGCTGCGCGCGCTCGGCGAACTCCGCCGCGGCGGGCTCGCCCCGCGGCTCGAGATCGTCGGGGACGGGCCGGACCGCGCCGCGCTCGCGCGGCTGGCCCGCGAGGAAGGCGTCGAGGGACAGGTCGCCTTCCGGGGCTGGATCCACCAGGCGGAGCTTCTGCCGCTCTACCGCCGCGCGTGGCTGCTGCTGGCGCCGAGCCGGGTGCTCGCCAACGGCCGCCGCGACGGCATCCCCAACGTCATCGTCGAGGCGCTGGCGATGGGGCTGCCGTGCGCCGGCACCCGGGCCGCCGGGCTCGAGGAGGCGATCGAGAACGGGCGCAACGGCGTGCTCGCCCCGCCCGACGATCCCGCCGCGCTCGCCGCGGCGATCGCGCCGCTGCTGCGCGACCCCGAACGGATCGACCGCATGAGCGAGGCGGCCCGGGCCCGCATCCGCGGCGAGTTCGACGCCGACGCGAACTTCGAGCGGCTGTGGGACCTGTTCCAGCGGGACGGGCGTCCCGGCGACGGGGCGGAGGTGGCGCGATGAGGGTGCTGCACGTGATCGAGGCCATGCACCAGGGCGGCGCCGAGTCGCTGGTGGTGGAGCACGCGCGCCTCGCGGCTCCCGGCGTCCGGACCCTGGTGTGCGCGCTCAACCGGGGCGGCCCCGCGCTCGAGGCCGCCCGCGCCGCGGGCGCCTCGGTGCGCGTGCTGGGCGCCCGCGGGCTCGGCCGGGTGGCGGCGCTGGCCGCCCTCATGCGGCGCGAGCGCGTGGACGTCGTGAACGGGCACAACCCGACGGGCGGGCTCTACGGGGCGCTCGCGGCGCGGCTGGCCGGCGTGCGGGCGGTCCTGCGCACCGAGCACAGCTTCCACTTTCCCGGGCGGCACTCGCGGGCCTACCCGCTGCTCGAGCGGGCGAGCACCGCGCTCACCGACCGCGTGATCTGCGTCTGCGAGGCGGTGCGGGCGAGCCACGCCCCGCGGCTCGGGGGCGACCCCGCGCGGTTCGTCACGCTGCCCAACGGGGTCGGACCCCCGCCGCCCGCGCGGCCGCGCGACGAAACCCGCCGCGACCTCGGGGCCGGCGCGGCGGAGCCGCTCGTGCTCGCGGTCGGGAGCCTGACCCCGCAGAAGGCGCACCACGTGCTGCTCGAGGCGCTGGCGCTCCCGGAACTCGCGGGCGCCCGGCTGTGGATCGCGGGCGAGGGCCCGCTCGCCGGGGACCTCGCCCGCCGGAGCGAGGCGCTCGGGCTCGGCGGGCGCGTCGCGTTCCTCGGGGCGCGGAACGACGTGCACGACCTGCTCGCCGCCTGCGACGTGTTCGCGCTGTGCTCGGTGCGCGAAGGGCTCTCGGTCACGCTGCTCGAGGCGATGCGGGCCGGCCGCCCGGCGGTGGTGACGCGGGTCGGCGGCAACCCCGAAGCGGTGCTCGACGGCGCCACCGGGACGGTGGTGGAAGCGGGCGACCCGCCCGGCCTGGCGCGGGCGCTCGGGGCGCTGCTCGCCGATCCTTCCCGGCGCGAGGCGTGGGGCCGGGCGGGGCGCGAACGGTGGGCCGCGCGCTTCACGGCCGAGCGGATGGTGCGCGAGACCGAGACCCTTTATCGTGCGATCCTCGGCCCGCGGGCGGATCGCCCGGGGGCCACGATCGGCCCGGGCCGGGGACAAGCGGCATGACTTCCAAGCACGACATCGCGAACCCCTGGCCGCGAACGGCGCGCGCCGACGTGCGCGCGTGGGACACGCGCGATCCGCTGCCCGAGGAGTTCGCGCGGTCGTGGGCCGCCGCGCTTTCCATCTCCTGCCACGCCCACTTCGCGCTGGACCTCGCCTACCTGAAGTGGGACGCGGGCCGCGGCCACCGCTCGCGGGCCCTGCTCGTCGAGGACGCGGGCCGCTGCGGCCTGATGGTGCAGCGGCGGGAGGGGGACCGGTGGATCTCGGGCTGGCCGTGGCGATGGCAGGCGCTGGTGTGCGGCGCCGACCCCGGTTCCCCGGTGGGCATGACCGCCGCCGACGCGGCATGGCTGCACGCGCAGGTGACGCTTCACGCGAACGGCGAACGGCTGGTCCACTACCTGCCGCACCCGCAGCCGCGCGGGGTCCGGGGCTGGAACGCCGGGGCGACCGTGATCCAGGCCATCGCCGAGTCCGACGAGGATCTCTACGAGAGCATGGAGCCCTCGAAGCGCCGGCTGGTGAAACGGGCCCGGCGCCACGACGTGTCCATCGAGGTGGCCGCGCGGCCCGAGGACTTTCGCGCCTTCTACGATCTCCAGGAGGAGTCCAAGCGGCGCCGCGGGATGGACGGGGTGCGGGTTCCGCCGGAGGAGCCGGCGTCGGGCGAGGGATGGCGCGAGTGGGAACTCCCGTGGATGTGGCTGCTGCTCGCGAGGCACCGGGGACGGGTCGTCGCCGGGGTCGGGGACGGAATCCACGCCGGCGGCTCGATGCAGGGCCGCACCGCGGCCGCCAGCCTCGAGGCGCGGCGCGAGGGGGTCACGGTGCTGCTCGGCTTCGAGGAGCTGAAGCGCGGCCGGGATCTCAGGCACCGCTGGTTCAATTTCGGGGGCGACACGCCGTTCAAGCGCGAGATCAGCGGCCGGCTCGGCCGCCGCATCCGCGTGTTCGCGTGGCTCGGGGGCGGGAGCGGCGTGTGGCGGGCGAGCGAGTCCGCGCTGCGCGGCCTGCGCCCGGCGCTCGCGCGTTGGAGGCGCCGGGCCGGGCTGGTCCGCAGCTGGATGCTGGCGGGGGTCTCCGGGCTCGCGAGCCTCGCCCAAATCGGGGCCGACCTGCCGGCCGGAGGCTGACCGCCTTGGAAGCCGCGGAATCGCACGCTCCCGCCCCGGACCGGCCCGGCGCGCGTCCGCGAGGCGCCACCGCGGCGGCCAAGCGGTCCCTCGACGTCCTCGGGGCGCTCGCGGGGCTGCTGGTGGCGGCGCCGGTGATGCTGGCCGTCGCGGTCGCGATCCGGCTCGATTCGCCGGGGCCGGCGCTGTTCCGCCAGCGCCGGATCGGCCGCGGCTCGCGGCCGTTCGTGATCGTCAAGTTCCGCACGATGCGGGTCGGCACGCCGGACCTCGCGTCGCACCTCATGGGTCCCAACTCTTCGCGCCTGACGCGCCTCGGCGGGTTCCTGCGCCGCACGAGCGTGGACGAATTGCCCCAGCTCTGGAACGTGCTGACCGGCGACATGAGCCTGGTGGGCCCGCGGCCCGCGCTGCACAACCAGGACGACCTGATCGCCCTGCGCCGCGAGGCCGGCGTGGACGCGCTCCGTCCCGGCATCACGGGCTGGGCGCAGATCCACGGCCGCGACGAGCTGACCGTCGAGGAGAAGGTCCGCCACGACCGCTGGTACCTCGAGCACGCGAGCTTCGGGCTCGACCTCTCGATCCTGCTGCGCACCGTGGTGGCCCTGTTCTCGTCGCGGGGGGTCTATTGAGCGCCCCGGCGCCCGCCGGTCCGCCCCGGCCCGAGGCCGCCGCGGGATCCGCGCGGTTCGTGCCCGTGCTCGCCGCGCTCCCGGTGGCGGCGCTGGTCGCCGCGATCTACGCGGGACTCGCGCGCGGCCTGTGGACCACCTGGACCACCAACGACAACTACTCGCACGGCCCCCTCGTCCCGCTGGTGAGCGCGGCGCTGGTGTGGGGGCGGCGCCGCCGGCTGGCGGCGCTCCCGGTGCGGGGTTCGGCGCTCGGGCTGGTGCCGGTCGCCGTCGCCTGCGCGATGCAGGTCGTCGGACTGCGGTCCGACATCTTCTCGCTGCAGGGCTGGTCCTTCCCGCTGCTGATCTTCGGACTGGTCGTGACGCTGCTCGGCTTCGCGTGGGCGCGGCTGCTGGCCTTCCCCGTGGCGTTCCTGGGCTTCATGCTCACGTTTCCCCCGGTCATCGTGAACCAGCTGAGCTTCGCGCTGAAGGAGGTCACGGTGGTGTTCGCCGGGCGCGCCGCGGAGGCCCTGGGCGTGAACCTGCTGCGCGACGGCATGACCCTGCACCTGGCGGGGGGCGAGCTCCGGATCGAGAACCCGTGCAGCGGACTGCGATCGCTGCTGGCGCTGCTCGCCACCGGCGCGCTGTTCGCGGCGCTCCAGCGCGGCGCGTGGTGGCGCCGGCTCGCGCTGTTCCTCGCCGCGGTCCCGGTGGCGATGGCCGCGAACGCCCTGCGGATCACCGCGCTGATCCTGGTCGGCCACTACGCCGGCGTCGAGCAGGCCGGCGGCTTCGCCCACGATCTCTCCGGCTACGTGCTCTACCTCATGGCGCTGGCCGGGCTGCTCGGCGTGCGGCGGCTGCTCACCCCGCGGGAAGCCGGGGCCGCCCCCGCGCGCCCCGCGCTCGAGGCGATGGGCCGGTGACGCGCTACGTCGCCGTCCTCGCGCTGCTCGCGGCCACCGCGGCCTACGGCCGGCTCCACCCGCCGGTGAATCTCGCGCTCGGGCAGGGCGTGCTCGGCCGGGTGCCCGAGCACCTCGGAACGTGGAACGGCACGGATCTCTCGTTCGAGGACGCGGTGATCGAGGAGCTGCGCGCCGACGACATCCTGATCCGCCGCTACGAACGGGGCGAGGACGTGGCGTGGCTCTGCATCGTGTACCACCAGAACCGCCGGTACGGGGCCCACGACCCGCGCCTCTGCTACGAATCGCAGGGCTACCTGATCGAGCGCGAGCGCGAAGCGCGCATCCTCGGCGGAAGGAGCGGGGGAGTGCCCGCGCGCTGGTTCGTCGCCTCGCGCAGCCGCGGCTCGCGGCTGGTGGCCTACTGGTGGAGCACGGCCGGGCTCGAGACCACCGATCCGTGGGCGTTCCGGCGGCAGATGGCGGTGCGCGGGGCGCTCGACAACCGGTCGTGGGGAGCGTTCGTCAGGATCGAGACGCCGATCGTGGACGGCGACGAGGTGGGCGCGGCGCGGAGGCTCGCCGAATTCGGCACGCGGGTGAGCGAGTCGCTGCCCGCCGTGTTCGCCGACTCCTCGGCGGCCGGTGGGGGGCCGGGATGAGGGCGCTCGAGCAGGTCATGCTCGCGGGGCAGGCGCTGCGCCACACCGCGCCCCAGCTGGCGCGGCCGCGCCTGTGGGCGTGGGTGTTGCCGCTCGCGGCCGCCGAGCTGGGAGTGGTGGCGCTCCTGTGGAACGCGGCGCATCCGGCGGTCTCGTGGTTCATGGCGCCGCTGCTGGAGCGCGCGGGGGGCGAGGCGGCGCTGCACTATCCGTGGGTCTTCGAACGCATGCCCGAGCTGTTCCGGCGCGCGGACGCGGTGCTGGTGGCGGTGCTCGGCCCCATCGGGATCGGCGCCGCCACGCCCGCCTTCGCCGCGCGCTTCCGCGGCCGGCCGGTGCACGCCCTCGCCTCGCTCGCCGAGGGCTTTCGCCGCGCGCCGGACCTGGTGCTGGCCCTGCTGCCCTTCAACCTGCTGTTGCTCGCGCTGCCCGCGCTCGTGGGCGCGCTGCTCGGTGGGCGGGGCGGGCTGGTGGGCCGCGCCGCGCCGCTGGGCCTCGCGGCGCTCTCCCTCGTCGTGCAGGCGGCGTTCTTCTACGTGGCCGCCCGCGTGATGCTCGAGGGCCGCCCGGCGTGGGCGGCGCTCCGCACCCTCGCGTCGAGCTGGCGGGAGGGTTTCCTGCCCGCGCTGCTCGTGAGCGCCGCGGTGCTGGTGCTGCTGCTCCCGCTGCAGGCGCCGGGCGTGACCGCGGCGCTGCTGGTGGAACGCGGCCGGCCGGAGCTGGCGGGCGCGCTCACGATCCTGCGGGCCGCCTCCGGCTGGCTCAACGGATTCCTCCTCACCGGCGCGGCCACCCTGCTCTACCTGAGCGCGGTGGCGCCGCGCGAGGAGCGGCCGTGAGCGGGCGCCTCGCGAGGCTCGGCGCGGCCCTGGCGCTGGCGGTCGCGGCCTCCGGGTGCGGCGACGCGGAGCTGTGGGCGCGGTGGCGCGCGGAGCGCGCCTTCTGGCACGCGGAGCGCGACGTCCAGCGCATCTTCGTCGAGCCGCGGATCGCGAAGCCGTCCGACTACGGGCGCGCGGAGTCGGCGTTCCGCGCGATCGTCGAGCGGTATCCGCCCTCGCGCTGGGCCCGCGCGGGCGCGTCCCCCCGGTCCCGGGACGTGGCCCGCGTTTCCGGCCGCTCCGCCCTCGCGCTCGCCCGGCTCGCCGAGCTGCAGGGCCGCTCCGCCGAGGCGCTGGCGGGCTACGCGCGGGCCGAGTCCGCGTGGGCGGGGCTCGACGACGTGGCGCTCGAAGCCGCGACCCTGCGGGCGCGGGCCTTCGACGCGCAGGAGCGGCGCGACGAGGCGCTCCGCGCCTGGGAGCACGTGGCGCGCGACTTCGAGCCGTTCGAGGCGACCGGAGCGCCGCGCCGCGCGCCCGCCGAGGCCGTGCGCCGGCTGGCCGAGGGGTTCGCCGCGGCCGGCCGCCGCGCCGCGCGCGAGTCGCTGCTCGCCGCCGCCGAGGGGCGGCTCGCCGGGGCGCTGGAGCGCGCGGGGTCCGCCGCGGCCGGGCGGGAAATCGCCGACGAGCTCTCCGCGGTGCGTGACCTCGGCGGCGACGTGGACGGGGCGCTCGCGGCCCGCCGGCGCGTGCTCGAGCGCGGGTGGACGCGCGGACCCGCCGACCATGCCGCGCGCGTGCTCGGGCTGGCCGAGCGTTCGCTCTCCGGGGGCCGCGCCGATTCGGCGCTGGCCTACGCCCGCTGGGCGTCGCTCGGGTCCGCGGGCGGCACGCGCCTCGCGGCGCTCGACCTCGAGGCCCGCGCCCTCCGGGAGGCCGGACGTCCGGATTCGGCCCTCGAGGCCTACGCCCGGATCGTGGCCGAGTTCCCGGGCGCCGCGGGGGCCGCGGAGGCGCGCTTCCAGCGGGGGACGCTGCTCCGCGCGCTGGGCCGCTGGACGCTGGCCCGCAGCGAATACAGCGCCCTGTGTGCCGCGTTCCCTTCGCACCCCCGCTCGCTCGAGTCCTGGGAGATCGTGGTGCGCCACCATCGCGAGGAGGGCGAGCCCGAGATGGCCCGCCTGGAGGCGGACCGGGCGCTGGCGACGCTCGAGCAGCTGGCGGGCATGCAGCACGACCCCGTGGAGCGCGCGCGGGTGACCGAGGCCCGCGTGGCCGTCCTGCTGGCGGCGGGCAGATCCTCCGAGGGCATCCGCGAGTTGCAGGGCCTGTGGACGGCGGTGGGCCTGTCGCGCAACGGCGCCCGGCTCGGCGCGCTGGCGGCGCGTGAGGCCGAGGTCGCGCTCGGGGACCGGGCGCTCGCGCTCCGGCTGTGGCAGATTCTGGCCCGCAGTTCCCCCGATCCCGAGACGCGCCGCCGCGCCGCCGCCGCGCTCGGGTCGAAACCCTCCTGAAGGGGCCGGATCCCGCCATGACCCTGACCTCGTCGCCAGTTCAGATCAGCCTCGTGATGGCCAGCGCCATGCTGGCCACCGTGATCGGCCTGCTCGCCACGCTGCGCCGCGGGCACTGGCTCACCACGATGCTGTTCTCCGCCTCGTTTCTCTCGGTGGCGGCGTTCCAGGCCGGGGCGCTCGGCATCCTGCGGGCGGACAGCCTGGCCTCGGCGCGCAACTGGGCGGTCTACCTCGCGCAGGTTTCGGCGCTCGCCTCGTGGCTGTGGCTCTCGCTGAGCGTGGTGCTCTCGCGCCCGGACCCGTGGGAGCAGATCCGCAACGCCGCCTCCTACCTCGCGCTGGCGCTCGCGGGCTGCGTGGCCATGTTCGCCCTCGCCGGGAACCCGAGCATCGTGCGCGCCGTCGAAGGGCGCGAGGGGGACGCGGTGCTGGTGCTGGGGGGCATGGGCAAGATCTACCTGATGTACCTGGTGGTGGCGATGGTGGCCGTGCTCATGAACTTCGAGCGCATGCTGCGCGGGGCCTCGGCCACGCTCCAGCGGCGGCTGCGCGCCATGGCGCTCGCGTTCCTGGTGGCGATCCTGAGCCAGCTGCTGGTGGTCTCGGGGGGATTGCTCTACGGCGGCATCCGGATCTCGTGGCTCTCCGCGACCGCGCTGCCGCTGTTCGCGGCCGGCGTGGTGACTTCGCTCGCGCTCGCCCGGCGCCGGCTCTCGGACATGAGCGTCCCGCTGGCCCGCCCGGTGGTCTACTACTCCTCGGTCTCGCTCACGCTGGCCGGAGCCTTCCTGCTGAGCATGGCGGTCCTCTCGCGGATCCTCCCGGTGCTGAGCCCCGAGTGGAAGCGCGTGGTGAGCCTGCTCTTCTACGGCCTCGCCGGGGGCGGCGGGCTGCTGCTGATGATCAGCCCCGGGACGGGCCGGGCGATCAAGCGGTTCATCGACCGGAACTTCTACGCGAACCGGTACGACTACCGCCGCGAGTGGGAGCGCGTGAGCCAGGCCCTCACGCCCGGGAGCCGCATCGAGGAGATCGCGCACCAGGTGGAGGCGCTGATGGCTTCCGTCTTCGAGAGCCCGCGCGTCGCGCTTTACCTGCTCGACGACGCCGAGGGCGGACTGCGGCTGGTCCACGGCCCTTCGGGGATGCCCGCCGCGCTGGAGCACCGGAACCCGCTGCTCCTCGAGCTCGGGCGCCAGCGCCGGCCGCTGGTCTTCGAACGGCTCGCGAGCGACCTCGACCTGCTCCCGGTGGCCGCCGAGAATCGCGAGGCGATCGAGACGATGTCGGCCGCCCTGTGCGCGCCGCTGATGGTCGGCGAGCGCGTGGTCGGCGCCCTGTGGCTCGCGGCCAAGCGCAACGACGAGGACTTCTCGGAGGAGGACTCGGACTTCCTCGCCGCGATGTCGCGGCAGATCGCCGCCGCGCTGTGGTTCGCCCGGCAGGCCGAGCAGCTGGCCGAGACGCGCCAGCTCGAATCCCTGAACCGGCTCGCCACCTTCGTGCTCCACGACATCAAGAACCACGTGTCCGGGCTGTCGCTGATGCTCGAGAACGCCCGGCGCCACATGAGCAACCCGGAGTTCCAGCGCGATGCGCTGGCCGTGATCGAACGCACCGTCTCGAACCTCCGCGAGCTGATGCAGCAGGTCGCGGTGGTGGGGCGCGCCCCGCAGGTGACCCCCGAGGCCTGCGATCTCTCCGCGCTGATCGACGAGGCGCTGTCGGCCTCGGGGCTGGCGCGCGGGGACCGGGACGGGATCCGGGTCGAGGTGACGTTGCGCGGGCCCGACCGGGTGCGCGTGGATCGCCGGCTGATGCAGCGGGTCCTGGTCAATCTCCTCACCAACGCGCGCGAGGCGCTCCGTGGTCCGGGGAACATCGAGCTCGAGGCCGCGGTCGAGGAGGCCGCCAACGGCTCCCCCGGCCGGCTGTCCCTGCAGGTTCGCGACGACGGCCGCGGGATGAGCGAAGAGTTCATCCGCACCGCGCTGTTCCGGCCCTTCTCGACCACCAAGGAGGAGGGACTCGGCATCGGGCTCGCCCAGTGCCGCAGCATCGTCGAGGCGCACGGCGGCTCGATCCGGGCCCGAAGCCGCTCCGGAAAGGGCACCACGTTCGAGGTCGTGCTCCCGATGCCGGCGTCCGACGCGGGAGGCGGCGATGGCGCCTGAACGCCTCCTCATCGTGGACGACGAGGAGTCCATCCGGAACCAGCTGCGCTGGGGACTGGCCGACGACTACGAGGTGTTCACCGCCGCGAGCGTCGAGGAGGCCCGCCGCATGCTGCGCGAGCACCGCCCGGCGGTCGTCACGCTGGACGTGACGCTGAGCGCCCCGGGAGGGCCCGCCGAGGAGGGCATGCGCCTGCTCGACGAGATCGTGGACCGCCACCCGTTCACCAAGGTGATCATGGTGACCGGGAACGAACGGCGCGAGAACGCCCTGCTCGCGCTCAAGCGCGGGGCGGCGGACTGGTACTCGAAGCCGATCCAGCTCGAGGAGCTCAAGGTCATCCTCCAGCGCGCCGTGCACATCCTCGAAATCGAGCGCGCCGAGGAGCCGGAGCGGCTGGGGCCGCGGCGCTACCACCGGCTCATCGGGGACTCCGAGCCCATCCGCAAGGTCTACGGCCTGATCCAGCGCGTGGCGCCCACCGACGCCACGGTGCTCGCGGTGGGCGAGAACGGCACCGGGAAGGAGCTCGTCGCCAACGCCATCCACGGGGCGAGCCCGCGCCGCGACGGACCCTTCGTGCCGATCAACTGCGGGGCGATTCCCGAAAACCTGCTCGAGAGCGAGCTGTTCGGGCACGAGCGCGGCTCGTTCACCGACGCCCACCGCGCCCGCGAGGGGCGCGTGGAGCTGGCGGAGGGCGGCACCCTGTTCCTCGACGAGATCGGGGAGCTGAGCCTGCCGCTTCAGGTCAAGCTCCTGCGCTTCCTCCAGGACCGCACCGTGGAGCGCATCGGAGGCCGCGAGGCCACGCGGGTGGATGCCCGCGTGGTGGCGGCCACCAACCGCGACCTCAAGGCGGCCATGGCCGAGGGGCGTTTCCGCGAGGACCTGTTCTACCGGCTGAGCGTGGTCACGATCACCGTGCCGCCCCTTCGCGAGCGCGGCGAGGACATCCGCCTGCTGGCCGACTACTTCCTGGACTACTACTCCCGGCACCACCAGCGGCGGCTGAAGGGGTTCACCCAGTCCGCGCTCCGCGCGCTCCAGACGCACGCGTGGCCCGGCAACGTGCGCGAGCTCGAGAACCGCATCCAGCGCGCCGTGATCCTGGCGCAGGACGCCTACCTGCGACCCGAGGACCTCGATCTCGAGGGCGGGGACCGCCCGGCGCCCCGCACGCTGCAAAGCGTGCGCGAGGACGCCGAGCGCCGGAGCATCGAGGAGGCGATGAGCCGCAACGCGGGCAACGTGTCGCGCGCCGCGCGCGATCTCGGCGTGAGCCGGCCCTCGTTGCACGACCTGCTGCGCAAGCACGGCATCGAGGCGGCGACGTTCCGGCATCCCGGGGCCGCGGCCGAGGACGACGAAGGGGCGGAGTCCGCTTGACGCTCGAAGGCGCGGCTCGCTAGCGTCGGCCGCGCCGTTCCGCCGCACCGAGGCCCCGAAAGAAGTCACCCCGCCCCGGGATCCCCGGGGCGGGGTGAAAAGATTATGGGGGACGTCGTTCTCAGAATCGCGGGCCGCACGCGAGTTTCATCGAACTAGCCCCCCAATTTTTTCTCGCACGCCATGAGATGGTGAGGGCGGGGAAGGGGTTCGGATTTTTTCGGCGGGCCCGCGGCGCGACGTTTCGCGAGAGACATGCGCGGATTCGCTTCGCGATAGCGGAAATGGCGGGGATCGTTGAACAGAGTCGTGACAGTTCGGAGGTAGGGAACCATGGCCCAGGGCTACTTCCTCGCCATCGCGGGGAACATCGGGGTGGGCAAGACCGAACTCACCAACCGGCTGAGCGAGGAGCTCGGCTGGCTCGCCTACTACGAGCCCGTAATCCAGAATCCGTACCTCGACATGTTCTACGCCGACATGCCGCGCTGGAGCTTCCACCTCCAGATCTACTTCCTGAGCGAGCGCTTCAAGGCGCAGGTGCAGATCGGCCGCAGCGAGCTTCCCTTCATCCAGGACCGGACCATCTACGAGGACGCCGAGATCTTCGCCCGCACGCTGACCGAGCAGGGTTCGATGACCCGGGTGGACTTCGACAACTACCGGGCGCTCTTCGAGGTGCTGGTCGGTTACCTGCGGAAGCCGGACCTGATCCTGTACCTCAAGGCCAGCCCCGACGCGCTGATGGAGCGCATCGCCCGCCGCGGCCGGCCCAGCGAGCAGGGCATCGGCCGCGACTACATCGAACGGCTGAACCGCGCGTACGACGACTGGATGCGGCGGGCGCGCGCCGAGCTGGAAGTGCTCGAGATCGACACCGACCGGGTCCCCCTGCAGGGGGAAACCGAGGCGTTCCGCGCGCTCGTGAACGACCTGAAGCGCCGCTACCCGCGGCAGGCCGAGCTGCACTTCGGGGAGCCCGGGCCGAAAGCCTGACCGCCCGGGCGAGCGAACTCGCGCGGCGTGCCGTCCCCGGCGACCGCGCGCCGTCCCCGGCTCACGGCCGCGGGCCGAGTTCCCCGAGGACCCCGACGCACCGCCCGCAGAGACCCTGCCCGTCCACGTCCGCGCGATGGTTCCAGCAGCGCTCGCACTTGCGATAGCGATCGGCGGGCGCCGGGCCGGCGGTGGCCGAGAAGCCCGAGGCCGCCGGAGCGGTTCCGGCGGCGGGCGACTCCGCGATCGCGAGGTCCGCGACCATCAGGAAGTCGCGAAGTTCCGGCTCGAAGGGACGGAGGCGCTCGCGCGTTCCGGCCTCCACGGAAAGCACCACGGCGGCTTCCTGCGTGGTGGCGATGGTCTTGGCCGCGCGCAGCGGCTCGATCGCGGCGTTCACCGCGTCGCGCGCGGCGAGCAGCAGCTCCCAGCCGCCGGCGCCGGTGGCCTCGCCGGGCTCGTCGTTCCAGCGCGCGAGGTGCACGCTCTCGCACTCGGCGAGCAGCGCCGGGTGGTGCTGCCACACCTCCTCGGCGGTGAAGACCAGCGCCGGCGAGGCGGCCACGCACAGGTCGCGCAGCGCCCGACCGAGCACCGTCTGCGCCGAGCGCCGGCGGGCGTCGTCGGGGGCGAGCGTGTAGAGGCGGTCCTTGGTGACGTCGAGGTAGACCGCCGACAGGTGCACCGTGCAGGTGTCGAGCAGCAGGTCCATCAGCCGGTGGAACTCGAGCCTCCCGCAGGAGGCGCGCATCTCGCGGGAACGGTCGCGCAGGAAGCGCAGGAACGCCGCATCCACCGCGGTCAGCCGCTCCCCGGGCAGCGCGTGCCGCGCGGGGTCGAAGTCGGCGAGGTTTCCGAGCAGGAACCGGAACGTGTTCCGGACTTTCCGGTACGCCTCGGAGACCCGCACCAGGATCTCGTCCCCGACCCGCACGTCGTTGCGCCAGTCGGTGGCGAGCGCCCACCAGCGGACGATCTCGGCGCCGGACTTCGCCACCACGTCCATCGGCGAGACCACGTTGCCCAGCGACTTGTGCATGGCCCGGCCCTGGCCGTCGAGCACCCAGCCGTGCGTGTACACCTCGGTGTAGGGCGCGCGGTCGGCGAGCCCGATGCCCACCATCAGCGAGGAGTTGAACCAGCCGCGGTGCTGGTCCGGGCCCTCGAAGTAGGCGACGCCCTCGCCGGGCGCGCGGCGCTCGAGCGCGCGGTCCCACAGGGCGGCGAGCGCGGGATGCGTCTCGCGAATCGCGCGGTGGGTGCTGCCCGAGTCGAACCACACGTCGAGGATGTCGCGCTCCGCGCGGAACGGACCCTCCGTTCCGCACGCGGGGCAGCGGAAGCCCTCCGGCAGCAGCCCCGACACCGGGGTCTCGTACCAGGCGTCGGAGCCGCGCTCGCGGGTGAGCGCGGCGGCCCGGCGCATCACCTCGCGGTCGAGGGACGCCTCGCCGCACGCCTCGCAGTAGATCGCGGGGATCCCGACGCCCCACGAACGCTGCCGGGACAGGCACCAGTCGGGGCGGCCCCGCACCGACTCGCGGATGCGGTTGCGCGAGCTGGGCGGATCCCAGGACACCTCGCGCTCGAGGGCGTCGAGGGCCCGCTCGCGGTGCGTGAGCCGGGGGCCCGCGGCCAGCGGCTCGGGCGCGTGGTCGATGATGAGGAACCACTGGCGCGTGGCGCGGAAGATGACCGGGCGGCGGCACCGCCAGCAATGCGGGTACGAGTGGGTGAAGGTGGAGGAGGCCAGCACCTTGCCCCGTTCGCCGAGCCACGCCAGCACGTCGTCGTTCACCTCGAGCACGCTCCGCCCGGTGAAGGGCTCGGCCTCCGCCGTGAAGCGCCCGGCCTCGTCCACCGGGCACAGCACCTCGAGCCCGTGCTTCTGGCCGACCTGGAAGTCCTCCTTGCCGTGGCCGGGCGCCAGGTGCACGAGCCCCGATCCGTCCTCCATGCTCACGAAGGGCCGGCCGTCCACCACGATCGAGTCGCGTCCCCAGGGACCCTCGAAGACCGCGCCCAGCAGCTCGGATCCGGGCAGCCGGCGCTCGATCGCGGGAGCGCCCGCGCCCATCGCGGCCGCCACCGCCTCGGCGCGCGCCGACGCCACCACCAGCGCGCGCCCGTTGGCGCGCATCACGGCGTACTCGGCCCCGGGATCCACCATCAGTCCCTGGTTCGCGGGCAGCGTCCACGGCGTGGTGGTCCACGCCACCGCCTCGGCTCCCGGGTGCGAGGCGAGGGCCCCGTTCGGGTCGCGCCTCAGGGGAAAGCTCACGAACACCGAGGGCGAGGGATCGTCCTGGTACTCGATCTCGGCCTCGGCGAGCGCGGTGCGGTCGGTCGGGCACCAGTGGATCGAGCGCAGCCCGCGCTGCACGTAGCCGCGTTCCGCGAGGCCGGCGAACGAATCGAGGATGCTGGCCTCGAAGCCCGTGCTCATCGTGAGGTAGGGATCGTCCCACTCGCCCCACACGCCGAGCCGCCGGAACTCGTCGCGCTGCACCGAAACCCAGTGCGCGGCGTACTCGCGGCAGCCCTTGCGGAGCGCCACGCGATCGGGGTCGAGCTTCTTCTCCCGGAACTCGCGGGTGACCTGGATCTCGATGGGCATGCCGTGGTTGTCCCAGCCGGGCACGTACGGGGAATCGAAGCCGCGCAGCGTCGCCTGCCGGACCGCCGCGTCCTTCCAGATCTTGTTGGCCGCGGTGCCCATGTGGAGATGGGCGTTGGAGTAGGGCGGGCCGTCGTGCAGCAGCCACACCGGGGGCCCGGCCGTGCCGGCGGCGTTCGCCGCCTCGCGCTCGGCGGCGAAGCGGTCGCGGAGCTTGCGGTAGATTTCGCGCTCGGCCCACCAGGCGAGCCGCTCGGGCTCGCGCCGCACCAGGTCGGCCTTCATCGGAAATTCGGTCTTCGGCAGATTCAGCGTGTCGCGAAATCCCGCCATCGCGTCCTCCGTAGGCCACGAAAATGCCCCACCCGGCTGCTTCCGGTTGGGGCGACGGGGTCGCGGTACCACCCAACTTCGCGTTCCGCCTCGCGGCGGTCCGCCTCGGCGGCCCGGTCGCGCTGCGCCGGACCCGGCCCGCTGTCGGGGGCCATCCGTCCGCGCCTACTGCGGTCCTGCGGAAACCGGTTCGGGCGGCGGCTCGGGGGTGATGTTCGGCGCGCGAGTGGGTGCCGGGCTCGCACCGTCCCCGGCTCGCTCTGACGCTACGCGCGCGTACTCGTCCCCGTCTCAGCCTTGGAAACGCGCGCAACCTCCCACGCGGGGGAGCGGGCGGTCAAGGGCGGTTCGCGCGCCCCTCGGCCCGCGAGGAATCGGGACGCACGGGGCCGGGTGAAGCCGCGGCGGGCGGCCGGCGCTTCCGGCGCGGCGGCTTCGGCTTCTCGAGCGCGGGGGCGAGGTCCGCGACCGCGATCAGGGCGGCCGCCACCGTCGGTTCGCCGCGCCGCGCCTCCCCGCCGCGCTCGAGCGCGCGCGCGGGGGAGCGGTGGCCGAGCACGCTCTCGCAGGCGGCGCGGTGTCCGGGATCCTCGAGCGGCCGCGCCGGAAGCCTCAGCCCGATCTCGCGGATGCGGGCGAGGTCGCGGGCGATGTCGGCCCAGTCGAGGTCCGCGCCGGGGCGCGGACCCGGCCCCTCGGGCAGCACGCCGGCCGAGACCAGCGATTCGGCCAGCGCGCTCGCGTCGCCGGGAAGCGTGTCGAGGCCCTGCCGCGTCGCGAACGCCAGCATGCGCCACCAGTGTTCGCGCCGCAGGGGCGTGGCGGGGCCCACGGCGCCCTCGATGAGCCCCGCGTACTGGGCCCACTCGAGGTAGCGACCGAACGTGTCGGGCTCGCAGGGCGCGGCGAGGCGCGCCGCCACGAACTCGATCGGGTCCACGAAGTCTTCGTTCTCCCAGCGGCGGTCGCTGGAAGCGGCCATGCGGATCTCGAAGTGGAGGTGCGGCGTGGTGGCCCTGCCGGTCCGCCCGACGCGCCCGAGGCGGGCCCCGGCGGCCACCATCTGGCCGGGGCGCACGACGATCGAGCCCTCGGCGAGGTGGGCGTACACCGAGTAGGCGAGTTTCCCGCCGGGGAGCCGGTGGCCGAGCACGACGTGATGGCCGTAGCCGCTGTTCCAGCCCCGGCGATCCGCCGCCAGCACCATTCCCGCGGCGGCCGCCCGCACCGGCCAGCCGTTGCGGGAGTTTCCGAGGTCGGCCCCCTGGTGGAGTCGCGTGCCCTCCTCGATGCCCCCGATCGTGCGCAGCAGGCGGTAGCCCGGTTCTCCCGAGGGGCCGGGCGCCGTGTAGTCCCGGGCGTCCCCCACCGGGAATCGCCACGCGCCGCTCCAACCCCAGCGGTCGCGGGACTGGGACGAAAGCGAGAACACTCCGGCCACCGGCGACACCAGCTCGGCGGAGAGGGCCGGCGCCGCCACGAGGCACGCGAGCAGCGCGGCCGCCGCGGGAGAGCCCGCGCCAGGCGGCGTGCGGGCGGGCTTCAACGCAGGACCACGAATCGCGCCGCCGCGCCGCCGCCGCGGAGCCGGGCGAAGTAGACGCCGCCCGCCCAGCCCGCCGTCGCGCCGGCGGGCAGGCGTGCCTCGCGCCAGCTCCCGCGGGCCACCGCGTCCACCTCGGCCACGCGTCGGCCCGAGAGGTCGTAGATCTCGAACGCCGTCCCCTCGCCCGCGGCCCCGAGGCTCAGCGCGCCGCCCGCCCGCAGCGGGTTCGGCGCGAGTCGCCAGCCCGCCGGGGCGGCCGGCGCGCCGGGAGGCGAGGAGAGCGTCGCGGAGGCGCCGAGCCTTCGCCTTCGCTCGGTGACCTGCAGCTCGGGCCCGTCCTGCCGGATGTAGAGGGCGGTCACGTCGCCCGGGCTATGGGGCAGCACGGCCGGGAAGATGCCGCCTTCGCCACCGGCCACCAGCGTGGTCCCCCCCAGGTCCCAGCCGCGCGCCGGGGTCCAGAGCCGGTAGTGCGGAACCGGGATCTGGGATCCCCAGTTCTCGTACATCACGTGCACCGCGCCGCTGTCGTCGCACGCGAGCGAAGGGTTGAGCAACAGGTAGCCGGAACGGGCCAGCGTCGTGTCCCGGGGAGCGGGAGGGAGCGAGAGGCGCCGCCGCTGGTAATGCAGTTCGTTCACGCCCGACCCCGCCACCTGCCAGACGATGTGGAGGTCGCCGGCGCCATCCGCCGCCATCGAGACCCCGAGCTGCGCCTCGGCCGGCGTGCTGGTGAGCGGGACCCGCGCGCTGACCCCGGAGTCGGGGTGGAATCGCGCGAGGTAGAGCCGGGGCGGGAACGCGGCGCGATCCGACCACAGCAGGTACGACCGGCCGTTCGGGCGCACCTCGAGGGCGGGCGGGTCCGGATTCTCGCCTGGGAACGTCACCGCCGAGACCATCCCGAAGGGCGCGAGGTACGCGAAACGCTTGAAGTAGATGCGACGCGACCCCGCGTTGTCGGTGATCCACGCGACCTGGATCGTGCCGTGGTCGTCGGTCCCGATGCTGGCGTGGTGCGAGTCGCCGGAAAGATTGGAGACCAGGGCCTCGGGCTGCCACGCGCCCCGGATGCGGGCGCGATAGTAGATCTGCGAGCGCCCGCCCCGGCCGTCGGTCCACACCACCGCCAGGTCTCCTCCCGGCAGCGTCGCGATCGCCGGGTCGAAGGCGCCGACCGGTGAGGCGCTCACCACCTCCTCGGGCATCCACACCCCGCCGAGGCGGCTGTCGAGGACGATCTGCGTCCGGCCCGCGATCCACGCGCTGCGCACCGCGTGCACGCGGCGCTCGGAGTCGGTGCGCGCCCACCGGCCGGGACGGCCGCTGTCGTACGTGGTGCCGAACGGGGCGCCGACCGGGCGCTGCGAACCCCAGCCCGGGGCGCGCACCTGGAGCCGGAACCGGACGTCCTGGCCGATGCGCTCGATGTCCCCGAGGGCCAGGTTGCTGTAGGCGCCCCGGAAGCTCTTCAGGTTCGGAAGGGTCTCGTCGCTGACCGCGGTGCGGTTCATCGCCCCTGGCAGCGGATCGTTGGCGTCGCCGCGGTTGGTTCCGCGCACGAGGTCGTCGTCGCCGTCTCCCTCGAGGATCAGCAGCCCCGGGGTCATGCCGACGTTCACGTGGTTGCCCGCGAGGCGCTGGGAAATCACGCCCTCGTCCACGTGATAGACGATGAGCCCGCTCGTGTAGAGCGTGGAGTCGAAGCTCTCGCGGTTGCGGTTCTCGATGAGGAAGTGCTCCGGGCTCTCCTCTCCCTGGAACCAGACCTCGATGAGCGGGTCCCCGCGCGCGATCGGCCTCAGCGTGATGAGCGTGTCTTCGGTCGGGCGAACGGTCTGGGCCCATCCCAGGAACCGCTGGCACCAGCCGCCGATGTGGGACGGGCGCTCGGGCGTGAGGCCCTGTCCGCCGTAGCCGCCGGTGGACATCAGGCTCCAGTGCCCCGGCCCGGCGTTCGCGAAACCGGCGGGAATGCCGCTCGTGTCGTACAGGTCGGGGAGCCCGAGGGCGTGGCCGAACTCGTGGCAGAAGGTGCCGATCTCGGCGCGCCTCCCGGGGATGATGGCGGACAGCTCGGGCAGCGTGGAGAAGACGTCCACCTTGTAGAACTGGTTGCTGGTGCCGGGGATGCGCTGCGTGCTGGTGAAGGTGCCGCCGAACGTCCAACCGGCGCCCATGCGCGAGGTGATGGACCAGAGGTTGGTCCGGTCCGCAGTGGTCTCGCCGCCGACGCCCTGGTGGATCACCCAGAGCACGTCCACGAACCCGTCGTGGTCCACGTCGAAGGGGCCCCAGTCCACCGACCCATCGCAGGTCAGCAGGGCGTCGCGGACCATGCCGTAGAGGTTCTCGGGCGTGCTCGAGCGGGTGAGGCCCCAGTACCCCTGCGCGTAGTAGGCGCGCGTGTTCGGCAGGTTCACGGTCGCGACCACCTTCCCGGAGAGCCGCAGCCGGTCGCCGGACACCCAGCGGTAGTAGTCCCGGACCGATCCGCTGGGGGTGGAGCCGGTCGAGTCGAAGAGCGCGGTCTCGAACTCCGCGGCCCCGATCGTGAGGGGGGAGCCGGCGAAGCCCACCAGGATCACGGGCACGTGCCAGACGCCGCGGACCGCGCTGGTCCCGGTCGGGAGCGCGTGCTGGGGGAGGGAGAAGAGTCCGGCGCGGAAGCCCTCCGCCAGCGCCTCCGGGACCTCGCCCGCGGGCGTGGGCATGGTGGCATGCGCGGGCGCGACCGCGATCAGGAGTGCCAGGACCGGGGCCCAGCGGGCGACTCGGCGCCCGCCGCGTGGATTTTGGAATGGAGTCATGCCGTTCATTGCATCGCCGAGGAGCCCGGCCGGTCGGCGCCTACACTAGTCCATCGCGGGCGGGGGCGCGACCGAATCCTCACCGGGGCCGCCCGGGCCGCGCGCGACCCCGCCCGCCACCCCGGCGGAGTTGGTCGCTGCTCGCGACCGTGTGCTAGCGTCGGCCCGTGGCGAATGCCGAGCCTTCCACCCGTCCTCGAGTGGCCCCGCTGCTCGCCCTCGCCTGCGCCGCCGCGGCCATGCTCCCCCCGCTTCGGGCCTTCGCCGAGCTTCCGACGCTGCGTGCCGAGACCCCGCCCATCTTCAGCGCCGATCTCTCCGTGATCCGGGACGGCGAGGGCCGGCCCTCGCTGGTGGTGAGCGTGTCGGTGCCCTACACGGAGCTCCAGTGGGTGCGGACCGAGCGGGGCTACGCGGCGGCGGCGGAGGTGACGATCGCCCTCGATTCCCGCCGGGGCGGGCGCGGCTACGGCAGCAGCCGCCCGCGTCACGTGCTGTTGCCGGGCTACGCCTCCACCCGCTCGCCGAACGCCGTGCTCCAGGTCCGCGACACGCTCCGCGCGCCGCCGGGCCGCTACTCCCTGAGGGTCGGCCTTCACGACCTGCAGGCCGATCAGGCGTCGTCGGCCTCCGAGCCGGTCACGATCGAGGACTGGTCGCGGGTGCCGGTGGGCTTCTCGGATCTCGAGCTCGGCACGGCCGATTCGACCGGCCGATTCACGCCCCGGGCCGAGCGCCGCTTCGGGCGCGAGGTGGAGCGTCTGGCCGGCCGGGCGGTGCTGTTCGACCGGCGGCCCGGGAGCTGGCCGCGGCGCTACGAGCTCGTGCTGCGGCTCAAGGACGAGTCGGGGGCCGTGCTGCTGAGCGACGAGCGCACCGTGACCGCGGCCGCGACCGGGGAGCCGCTGCTGCTGGCTCCCTCGCGCACCGACCTGTTCGTGGGCGGCTACTCGCTCGAGGCCGAACTGGTCGAGGGCCGCAGCCACTGGCGCGTGAGCCGTTCGTTCGAGGTCGAGGAGAGCGGTCCCCCGCGAGGGGCCGATTTCGAGCGCATGCTCGAACCGCTCGCCTACATCGCCGACGACGCCGAGGTCGAGGCGCTGCGCAGGCTCCCGGCCTCCGCGCGCGACTCGGGCTGGGAGGAGTTCTGGAGCCGCCGCGATCCCACCCCGGAGACCCCGCGCAACGAGGCGCTCCTCGACTTCGTCCGCCGCGTCCGCTACGCGGAACGGCACTTCCAGGGATTCGGCGCCGGCTGGCGCTCGGACATGGGCAAGGCCTACATCCGCTACGGCCCTCCCGACCAGATCGAGACCCGCCCGGCCACCGTGCAGAGCCCGCAGATCGAGATCTGGTACTACCAGCAGCCCTACCGGCGCCTGGTGTTCGTGGATCGCGAGGGGTTCGGCCGCTTCGTCTGGGTGCCCTCGGGACTCGAATGAGTCGCCCGAGCCGCTCGCGTGGCGCGATCCCCTCGGGAAGCCCAGGGGCCTCCCACGGGATCGTGGTCATCGCCGCGGCCGACCTGCGCCGCGAGCCGGCCCACGAGTCGGAATTGCGCAGCCAGCTCCTGCTGGGCGAGTCGGTTCGGATCGAAGGCTCCCGCGACCACGGGCGCTGGCTCCGGGTGCGGGGCCTCGAGGACGGCTACCCGGGCTGGATCCGGGCATGGGCGCTGCGGCGGGCCGGGCCCGCGGAGCTCCGGCGCTGGCGGTCGGAGGCCACCTTTCGCGTCTCGGCCCCGATCGCGACCGTCCGGGACGCTGCCGAGCCGCGCCGAACCCTGACCCCGGTGTTCCTGGGCTCGAGGGTGGCCGTGATCCGGAGCCGGGGCGGGAAGGCCACGGTTCGCCTGCCCGACGGCAGGACGGGAATGCTTCCGAAGGCGTCGCTGGCCCGGGCCGGGAGCCGCCCTCCCGCGCTCGCGTGGAGGCTCGCCTCCCTGCTGGGGTCTCCCTACCTGTGGGGAGGGCGCACTCCGGCCGGCTTCGACTGCTCCGGATTCACCCAGTCCGTGTTCGCGGAGCGAGGCGTTCCGTTGCCTCGCGACGCGAAGGACCAGCTTCGCGCCTGCAGGCGCCTCGGCCGGGCCGAGGCGCCGCGCGAGGGGGACCTGGTCTTCTTCGGGCTCGCGGGCAGGCCCGCATCCCACGTCGGAATCATGGTGGACCGGTGCTCGTACGTGCACTGCCGTGGGACCGTCCATCACGCCTCGTTGGATCCTGATAATGCATTGTGCGAGAAAGATTTGCTCGTGCAGTTGCGAGGCTGCTTCCGCCCGACGGGAGCGGCCCCGAGGGCCCCGAAACCGGCAGTCCGAGGGGGAAAATCGCCTTGACAGCGTTTCGAACCCTCACCTACTGTGCCGCGGGCGTTCGCCAGGATCCTTCCACTCGGGAGGTCGAGGTCCTGGCATTTCTCTGTGCTCCATCACACGGAAGCGATGGAGCTTTTGCCTTGCAATCCAGAATCAATCGAAAGACGGCTCTGAAAGGAGGTGGGGCTTCGAACCGAACCGCGTCGTAGCAAACCGGCCCGGATGGGTCGCGTTCTGCACGTGGCACTCGTAGCTCTGACTCACAACCGCCAAGGAGGCTTTTCGCAATGTTGAATCGCTGGAACAAGCTGGTCGCCATCGCGGCTCTCGCGCTGGCCCTGCCGGTGGTCGCCAATGCCCAGACGTCTCGTGTCGAGGGCATGTCGATCCAGAACGATTACGTCAAGGACTACACGAACATCCACACCTACGTGTCCGGTGTCTCCCACGTCGGGAACCTGGTCTACGGCGAGTTCGGCAGCGGCTTCTACGACCGGTCGGTCGGCGCCGTGCTGGGCAACCTGTTCGAGGGTCGCACGGGAACGTGGGCGATCCACCTCCGCGAGACCACGCCGAGCCTCGGCCAGGGCGACACCTGGTCGCACCCCGGCACGGGCGTCGGCGGCTGGGACAACAACACCAACAACAACCACTCCTTCGACATCATGTGGGGCAAGCGGTTCGGCGGCACCAGCCTCGGCGCCCGCCTCAACCGCTCGTTCGGCGAGTGGGAATCCAGCACGCCGACCACGATGACGACGATCACCCTGCCGGACAGCGCGAACTTCATGCGCAATCTTTCCGGCATCAGCGGCGGCATCGGCTTCGAGATCAACCCGAGCACGATGTTCGAGGGCTCGGTGCTCTACCAGACCCGCACGTTCGAGCGGACGGCCGCGCCGATCGGCGGCAACACGAACGCCTCGGACGACAAGCCGGCGGCCTACATGCTGGCGGCCCGCATGATGTGGCAGTGGCAGCCGAACGTCATGGTGACGCCGGTGCTGAAGTACTACTCCTACGACTACTCGGTGAAGCGGACCGTCGGTTCGACCACGACCACGTCGGATGCCACCCAGAAGGGCTGGCAGCTGGGCGTGGCGGGCAACTGGACGCTCAACCAGAACGACCTGTTCGTGCTGGGCCTCACCGCCGCCCGCAACACGGTGGACCAGGACGGACCGCTCTTCTCGGCGGGTCCGTTCCTGCCCGGCTCGCCGGGTGGTGCTGTCGGCGCTGCGGCCGACAACAAGAAGATCGAGGAGTCCATCTATCCTCAGATCTTCGCCGCCCTCGAGACCCACGTGAACCCCTGGCTCACGCTCCGTTTCGGCGCGACCCAGGACGTCTACGCCAAGGTCAAGGCCGAGCCGCGCGCCAACACCAGCAACAAGGTGACGGCGACGTTCACCCGCTTCAACATGGAGCTGGGCTGCGGCGTCAAGGTCGGCGGCCTCCAGTTCGATGCCATCATGGATCCGAACTTCTACAACACGTTCACCACCGTGTCGTCGGAAGACGCCCCGGTGTTCCCGAAGGTCACCGCGACGTACGCGTTCTGATCTTCGAGCACGCTTGAAGCACGCGGGGGGCGTCCTTCGGGACGCCCCCCGCCGTGTTTTCCGGGGCGGCGGCTTCCCGGCCCCGCCCCGTGTCGCCCGGGGCCGCCGAGTCCGCCCGAGTCCCCGCGCCGCGCGGCCCGCGGCCCCGCCGGGCGCCTTGTGGGCCCTTCGAAGCGCCCCCTATACTCCGCCCGCTTCGAAACCCCAATCCGACTGATGGAGCCCAACCGCCGCCCGCTGGCGCCGCGTCCGGGGAGCGCATCGCCCCCGAGCCCGTCGCGAGCCGGCCGGACGCACCGGAGGAACGCATGCGCGCCGAAGGCAGCAACAGCCAGAAGGAGCTGAACCCGCTTCGCAACGCCGAGAGGCAGTTCGACGAGGCGGCCTCGCGCCTGAACCTGCCCGACGGCATCCGCGAGATCATCAAGAAGCCCCGGCGCGCGACCATCGTGTCGCTGCCGATCCAGATGGACGACGGCACGCTGCGGGTCTTCACCGGCTACCGCGTCCAGCACTCGATCGTGCGCGGACCCGCCAAGGGCGGGATCCGCTACCACCCGGACGTCACGCTCGACGAGGTTGGCGCGCTGGCCGCGTGGATGACCTGGAAGTGCGCGGTCGTGAACATCCCGTTTGGGGGCGGCAAGGGCGGGATCATCTGCGACCCGGGCCAGATGTCGAAGGGCGAGCTGGAGCGGCTCACGCGCCGCTACGCCGCGGATCTCTCCGACCTGTTCGGCCCCGAGAGCGACGTGCCCGCGCCCGACGTCAACACCAACGAGCAGGTGATGGCGTGGATCGTGGACACGTATTCCATGCACGAGCGCCGCACCGAGTACGCGGTCGTGACCGGCAAGCCCCTCGAGGTCGGAGGCTCGGCCGGCCGGCGCGAGGCGACCGGCCGCGGCGTCCTCTTCTGCGTGCGCGAGGCCTGCAAGCACCTCAAGATCTCGCTCTCCGGGGCGCGGGTGGCGGTGCAGGGCTTCGGCAACGTGGGCTCGGTGGCCGCCGACCTGATGGCGAAGGACGGCGCCCGGGTGGTGGCGGTGTCGGACGTGACGGGCGCGATCCACAACCCGGCCGGGCTCGACGTCCCGGCCCTGATCCGCTACGTGGCGGACCGCCGCGGCGTCGCGGGCTTCCCGGGCAGCCAGCCGCTCTCCGGCTCCATCATCGAGGTCGACTGCGACATCCTGGTCCCGGCGGCGCTCGAGAACCAGATCACGCACGAGAACGCGGCCAGCGTGAAGGCGCGCATCATCGCCGAGGGCGCCAACGGGCCGACCACCCCCGACGCGGACCAGATCCTCGAGAAGAAGGGCGTCTTCGTGATCCCCGACATCCTCTGCAACTCCGGCGGGGTCACGGTGTCCTACTTCGAGTGGGTCCAGAACCGCATGGGCTTCTACTGGACCGAGGCCGAGGTCAACTCGCGGCTCGAACAGTACATGGTCCAGGCCTCCCGCGACGTGCTGGCCAAGAGCGTCGAGCACCGGGTCAACATGCGGGTCGCCGCCTTCATGGTGGCGATCGAGCGCGTGGTGAAGGTGATCACGCTGCGCGGGGTGTACGCCTAGGATCGCCTCGGCCCGCGCCGCCGGCGTGCGGGGCCGGGCCCGGGGCGCCCGCGGACGGTGGGCCGCCGGAACCCGTCCCGCGCGCGGGGTCGCGGCGCCGCGCGCGCGGGCGGCGCGCCACGCTCAGCGGCGCCCGAGGTAGCCGTGCTTGAGGAAGCCCCAGGTCAGGCTGCGGGGCAGCGTGGTGCTCGCGGCGGCGGTCCCGGCCGGGGCACGGCGCTCCCCGTCCGCGAGGGCCGTGGCCAGCGCGGCCCGGTACTCGGCCTCGCCGATCCCCGCCACCAGGCTCGCGCTCTCCAGGGTTTCGTCCTCCCAGCGCTCGATGTACCAGCGGTTGATGTCGGGGCGGAACCCGCGCTGGCGCAGGTCCTCGGGGATCAGCGCCGAATCGCCCCGCACCACGAAGAACCGCGCCGCGCCGGTGATGCGGAAGGCCTCGTCGCCGGTGTCGATGCTGAGCACCACGTTGCGCTTGATCTCCTGGTGCCAGGGGAACGCCTTCCCCGGGCGGCTGTCGCGCTCCGGAATGAAGGTGCGGTCGAACGTGAGCACGATGCGGCTCGCCGGGGGCTCGCTCGCGGTGCCTTCGATGAACAGGTGCCGCGTGGTGTCGAGCTCGTCCTGCCGGTAGAGCGCACGATTGCGGTAGGCGTTGCCCGCCGAATCGGTGGCCGAGAAGTGGAACTCGAAGTCCTCGGTGAAGATCTCCGTGTACTCGTCGTAGGCCCGGTTGTTCCAGCACCACGCGAACAGGTCGAGGACCCCGCGCGGCGTGTTGGGGGTCGGGGCGATCTGGGAGACGCCGAGCGTCGAGGCGATCTTCGGGGCGAACGGGTTGAAGCAGCCCGCGAGGAGCGTGAGCGCGAGGCTCGCGGCGACGGCGATCGGGAGGCGGCCCGGGAGGTGTCGGACGGCGTTCATGGTCAGGGCCCCGCGAGGCGCAGCTGGCCGAAGCACAGCTCGCCGTTGTTGATGTTGGCGGCGGGATCTTCGCTGTCGATCCAGCGCACCAGCTTCCATCGCGAGCCGAACTTGACGAAGTGCAGCTCGGCGTTGCCGCGCGCCACGTTGACGTAGGTGCTGCCCTCGTCGGGCGTGGCGAGCAGCAGGTAGCTCCGGTAGAAGACCGCCGGGTTCGCGTTGGGCCGGTCGTCGGGGGCCCCGAGGAAGTCCCCCCACGTGAAGACGAACGCGGCGCTCGGCAGGAGCCGGGACAGGTTGGCGTAGAAGATCTCCTCGCGCCCCACGTCCCAGGCGGTGGACTGGCCGGGAAAGCGGGCCACCGTGGCCGGATCGAAGTCGGCGGTGAAGCCCTGCCCGTCCGCGACCGGGCTCGCGAAGCCGCCGATGTAGGCGCTCTGGCCGTTGGAGCCGGACTTGTCCTGGATCGCGAGCGCCAGGGTCACCAGCGTGGTCTCGGGGGCGGTGTAGCTCGGGATCAGCGGGTTCCCGGTGGGCAGCTCGGGCCGCGAGGGCCGGAAGAAATTGCAGCCCGAGAGCAGCGCGAGGGCCGCGAGCGCGAGGGCCGGTCCGGCGGCGCGGGCGGCCCGGGAGGCGGGGGGGCGCGGGATCACAGGGTCCATGTGAAGGTCAGCGTCCCGTTGAGGTAGCCGCTCTCGGTGCGCGGCTGCACGACCGTGCCGAGGGTGCCGTAGTTCACGACCCGGTCGGTGTTCAGGGTGCGGTGGATGTTGCCGGTCAGCCGGCCGCGGCCCCCGACGCGCAGGTTGAGGTTGGCGCCCCCCGAGAACTTGAGCGAGCGCGACTCGCGCTGCGGGGCGAGCACCCCGGTCTGGCTGCTCTGCCGGGCGTTGGCCGAGTACTCGGGCGCGACGTTCAGGCTGAAGGCGGGGATCGGCGTGTAGTAGATCCGCGCGCTCAGGGAGTAGTTCCGGGTCTCGTCGGCGCGGCTGAAGTACTCGGTCGGGTCGAACGGGCTCTGGGGCCGGTAGTTGCCGCTCGGCTGGTAGCGCGCGCTGTGGGTGACGTCGGCGGTGAGGCGCCGGTTGAGCACCGCGTTGAGCGTGGTGAGCGTGCTGTAGTCGAGCGAGAGCCGGTTGCTGGCGGGCACGAACGGGTACGACAGGTAGTCGGCGTTCAGGCCGTTGGCCTGGGTCGCGGTGAGGCCCTCGAGCAGGCGGTAGGTCCACCCCCAGGTCGCCCGGTAGGAGCGGGTCTCGCTGTTGGAGGCGGTGCTGGCGGCCGGCAGGTTCACGAACTGGCTGCGCGAGACCCGAAGGCCGATCGTGGTGCTGGCGCGCTCGGAGCGCGTGTACTTGAGGTCCGCCCGGTAGGACTGGGACGCCACGTCGTGGGCGACCGGGACGTTGCGCGCGGAGTCGATCCGGGCGTAGCGGGAGACGTTGAGCGAGATGCTTCCGCCCACCTCGGTGCTGAGCTTCGGGTTGATCCTCCAGTTGACCGAGCCGTCGAGGCTCCGGTTCTCGGTGTCCTCCCGGTAGCCCCCCCGCGGGAAGTCGCGCTTCGGCAGGCGGTAGATGCCTTCGCCGATCGAGAACGAAGACTGGAAGCGCAGCGGGCCGGCCTCGAAACGCCCGTTGGCCGACAGGGCGCGGTCCTCGCGGGAATTGATGGAGGTGATCACGGTGGTGTTGGCGTTGTCGTTGAGGCCGGTCTTCCACCCCAGGTCCAGGCTCCGCGAGTCGCCCTGGCGCAGCCGCAGCGTGCCGTCGAGGCTGCTGCGCCGCGAGTGGATCAGCTGCTTGTTGGTGAGGGGCTTCACCACCAGCGTGGTCTCGTTGAACGCGACCGGCGACTGGGTTCGCGTGTTCTGGAACGAGTAGTTCACGTTGAGCTCGATCGGCCGGGAGCGGAACGCGTTGAGCGTGCCCCGGATCGTGTTGCTGTTGTCCCGGGCGCGCGCGGCGGGGTAGCGGAACGCGTCGTCGGGGATCGGGTCGGTGGCCGAGGCGGTCGAGATCGTGCTCTTGGACGAGAAGTTGAGGTCGTGGGAGAACCAGCTGCCCGCGAGGTACCGGAGCGAACCGGTCGCGGTTCCGCTCGCGCCCCGCTTGCTCTCCGCCAGCTTGTCGAGCGTCTCGAGGCCGCCCACGACGCTGAGCGTGGGCGTCAGGCCCCGCCACGGCCGGGGCCGCGCGTTCACCGAGAAGCCGAAGTTGTTGATCCGCTCGGCCTCGCCGTTCAGCCCGCTGCGGGTGACGTTGTCGTAGCGCTGGAGCGTGGCCTCGGTGCCCGCGGAGAAGCGCGGCGAGACCCTCCAGTTGAGGCTGGTCTTGGCGAACCGGTTCTCGCGGGTGCCGAGCGCGCCGTTCTTGCCGTTCTCGTCGAGGTTGACCGTGATCTTGTTCGAGAGGAAGGCCTTGCCGCGGCTGATCGTGTAGTCCAGGTCGTTGTTCCAGCTGTCGCCGGAAGCGCGCGGCGAGAACGTGGAGGTGTAGACCATCTGGTCCCGGATCACCACGTTGGAGAGGGGGTTGAACCGCTCCCGCTCCATGATCGGCCCCACGCTGTCGATCGGCACGTCGAGGCTGTCGGACATCTGCACGAGGCGCAGCAGCGTCCAGCGGTAGGTGACGGAGAGCACCCTCAGCGCCTCGGGGGTCATGCGCAGGCTGTCGGCGAGGGGGAACAGGCGCTCGAAGGTGAGGCCCAGCGTGTCGCGCAGCAGGGTCGTGTCGGCGAACGCGAAGCGGGCGTCGGTGTTCGCGGCCTGGGTTTCCGCCCGCGGCGGGAGGGTGCAGAGGAGCAGTCCCGCGGGGAGCAGGAGACACGCCAGTCGGCGTGGAACCATCACGAACTCTCGATTCGCGGCGGGGTCACGTGGGCGGGAAGAGTAGCACCGGCGGAAAAGCAGGGTCAAAGCTCGGCCGCCGAAGGTGTTGGGGTTCCTACCCCGCGCCGGACCGTCCGCGCCGGGAAATGCGCGGGGCCGGCCGGACGGGGCCGCGGCCGACGAAGGCGCGGGGCGGGCCCGACCCCAAAAGATCGCGCCGCCGGGCCTCTCGGGACCCTGCGGCGCTCCGGCCGGGGAGCCGTATCCCGACCGGGTGCTTCGACCCTCGGCCGGGCACGGACCCGGCTCCGGGTACGGGGGGACTTCGGGGGCAAGGAGCGGACCAGAGGTGATGTCGCGGCCGCTTCCGGCCGATACGGCTGGAGCGCGCGGGGTTGGGGCCCCGGCGGGCCCGGCCGGGGCCGGGGCCGGGGCGCCGGTTTCCCGCGACCTGTCGCCGTTTCCGACACCGGGGCCGGCCTTGCCGGGCCGGGGACCCGGTGTTAGCGTGCCCGCGGTCCAGAGGCAGGGAGGCCCGAGGATCCCCGCGCAGTGCCTTCGCTCGCCGTCGTCCGATCGGATAGCCGCCGGCCCCCGCGGCCGGTTACCGGAGAGGCAGGGATGTTTCTCGACAGCCTGATGGGATTCTTTTCGACCGACCTGGCGATGGACCTGGGGACCGCCAACACCCTCGTCTACGTCCGGGGCCACGGCATCGTCCTCAACGAGCCCTCGGTGGTGGCGGTGGACAAGAGCAGCGGCCGGGTGCGCGCGGTCGGCGCCGAGGCCAAGCTCATGCTCGGGCGCACCCCCGACGAGATCAACGCGGTGCGCCCCCTCAAGGACGGCGTGATCGCCGACTTCGAGCTCACCGAGGACCTGCTGCGCGAGTTCGTGCAGCGCGTGCAGAAGCACAAGTTCCTGGTGCGGCCGCGCATGATCATCTGCGTGCCCTCGGGCATCACCGAGGTCGAGAAGCGCGCGGTCCGCGATTCGGCCGAGCGCGCCGGGGCGCGCGACGTGCAGCTGGTTCCCGAACCGATCGCGGCGGCCATCGGCGTGGGGCTCCCGGTGGACACCCCCTCGGGCAACATGGTGGTGGACATCGGCGGCGGCACCACCGAGATCGCGGTCATCGCGCTGAACGGCATCGTCACCAAGACCTCGATCCGCGTGGGCGGCGACGAAATGGACGAGGCGATCGTCAACTACGCGAAGAAGGCCTACAACATGATGATCGGGGAGCAGACCGCCGAGCGGATCAAGATCGAGATCGGATCGGCGTTCCCGCTGCCCGAAGAGATGGACATGGAGATCAAGGGCCGCGACCTGGTGCGCGGCATCCCGCGCACGCTGCGCGTGTCGAGCGTGGAGATCCGCGAGGCGCTGCAGGAGCCGGTGGGCGCGATCGTCAACGCGCTGCGCGAGTGCCTCGAGCGCACCCCGCCGGAACTGGCCGCCGACATCGTGGACCGCGGCATCTTCATGACCGGCGGCGGCGCCCTGCTGCGCGGCCTCGACCTGCTGATGCGCGAGGTCACCAACCTGAACATCCGGGTGGCCAACGACCCGCTCACCTGCGTCGTGCTCGGCGCGGGCAAGATCCTCGAGAACCTCGACAGCTACGAGAAGGTGCTGCTGAGCAGCCACAAGGATTGATGGCATGGGAGGCTTCCTGCCTCCGGCGCAGCGCTCCAGCGGGCTCACCCTCGGGATCTGCACGTTTCTCTCGCTGCTGCTCCTCATGACCGGCGAGCGGCTCCCGACCGCGTCGCTGCGGGGCGTGGGGGCGTTCCTCTTCGCGCCCTTCGATCGCGTCGTGCTCGCCGCCGACCGCCTGGCGGCGGCGTGGCGCGAGAACCAGGCGCTCCACCTCCGGATCGCGGCCCTCGAGATGGAGGCCCAGCGCTTGAGGCTCGCGGCCGTCGAGAACCAGAGGCTGCGCGAGGCCCTCGAGCTTCCCGCGGCGCGCGCGGGAACGCTGCGCCCGGTCGAGATCCTCTCGTTCTCGGGGGAGGGGCTGGTGACCGCCGCCACCCTCAGCGCGGGTGCCCGGGCCGGGATCCGGCCGGGGAACGCGGTCATCACGCTCGACGGGCTGCTGGGGCGGGTGAGCGAGGTCTACCCGGACCTGAGCCGCGCCAGCCTGCTCACCGACCCCAACGTGGCCGTGACCTGCGAGATCGAGAGCACCGGGGTGCTCGGGGTGGCGCGGGCCGTGACCTCGCCCTACCCGCGGCTCGCCCTCACCAACGTGCCGCTCGGCGACACGGTGCGGGTCGGGGCGCGGGTGCTCACGTCCGGGCTCTCGCAGCACTTCCCGCGCGGCCTGCGCGTCGGGGAGGTCTCCCGGGTGGGACGCGACCCGAGCGGGCTCACGCAGGACATCGACGTCGAGCCCGCCGCGCGGCTGTCGCGGGTGCGCCACGCCTTCGTGGTGCTGGGCGGCGTCCCGGAGGCGGCACGATGAGGGGCGGGCTCGCGGGATTCGTGCTGCTCATCGGGGTGGCGCTGCTGCTGAGATCCACCGCCCTCACCGTGCTCGCCGCGCGCGGCGTGGTGCTCGACGTGCTGGTGTTCGTGACCGTGGTCTGGTCGCTGCGCCGCGGCGAGACGCCGGGCACGATGCTCGGGTTCGTGCTCGGGCTGGCGGCCGACCTCGACGCCGGCCACTGGCTCGGCCGCCACGCGCTGGCCCTCTCGCTCATCGGTTACGCGACGGGACGACTCGGCCACACGCTGGTGCGCGACCGCACCCGGACCCACCTCGTGCTGCTGGCGGCCGCCACGCTCGCCCACCAGCTGTGGGTGGCGGCGTTCGAAGTCCCGCTCGCGCCCGGCTGGCGCTTCGTGCTCACCCGGGTGCTGGTTTCCGCCGCGGTGACCGCGCCGCTCGGAGCCCTGCTGCTCGCCGTCACGCGCCGCGTCTACGGAAGGCCCATTTTCCCGCATGCCCATCTCGGTTCCGGATCGACAGGCTAGGACCGACCGGTTCAGGATCCTGGCGCTCGTGGTGGGCGCCGGCTTCGCGATCGTGCTGGCCGGCCTGCTGCGGCTCCAGGTCGTGGAGCACCAGCGCTACGCGGATCTCTCCAAGGAGAACCGGGTGCGCCTCGAGGTGCTGCGCGCGCCGCGCGGCGCGATCTACGACCGCAACGGCGAGCTGCTGGCCGACAGCGCGCCCAGCTTCAACATCCTGTTCCGGCCGTTCCCGGCCGAGAGCGCGGGCCGCGCCGCGGTGACGCGCACTCCCGAATGGCTGGCGCGGGTCGCCTCGCTGGTGGAGCTCGACACCGCCGACGTGCGGGAGCGCGTGCGCCAGGCCAACCGCTCGGGCCGCAGCGCGGCGCTGATGCGCGGCGCCCCGTTCCGGGTGCTGGCCGCGGTGGAGGAGACCCGCGCCGAGATCCCCGGCATCGAGGTCCAGGTGGAGCCGATGCGGCGCTACCCGAACGGCGCCCTCGCCGGGCACCTGCTCGGGTACGCCGGCGAGATCAACGACGTCGAGCTCGACTCGCTGGCGAGCCTCGGCTACCAGTCCGGCGACCTGCTGGGCCGCAGCGGCGTGGAGAAGAGCTACGAGGAGATCCTCCGCGGCCGCGACGGCGCGGAGTACGTCGTGGTGAACGCGCTCGGGAAGCGCGTCTCGGCGCTCGCGGGCGAGGCGCGGCGCCCGCCGGTCGCGGGGCACGACCTGGTGCTCACCGTGGACCTGGGCGTGCAGCGCGCCCTCGAGGAGGCGATGGCCGGGGTTCGGCGCGGCGCGGCGGTGGCGGTGGACCCGCGCGACGGCGGCGTGCTCGGGCTGGTGAGCCGGCCGGCCCTCGACCCCAACGAGTTCTCGCGCGGCCTCAGCCACCAGCGCTGGGCCGAACTCAGCAGCGGGGGCGCGAACCCGCTCCTGAACCGCGCCATCCAGGGCGTCTACCCGCCCGGCTCCACCTTCAAGATCGTCTCGATGCTGGCGGCGATGCGGGCCGGCATCGCGCGGCCGGACACCCGCCTCGCCCCCTGCACGGGCTCCTACCAGTACGGCGGACGCTCTTTCGGCTGCTGGAACCGGCGCGGGCACGGTTCGGTGACGCTGGTGGAGGCGCTCCAGCACTCGTGCGACGTCTACTTCTACCAGGTGGGGCTGGCGCTCGGGCTCGAGCGGCTCGAGCAGGCGGCGCGCGCGTTCGGCCTCGGGGCGCGCACCGGCATCGACCTGCCGCAGGAGCGCCGCGGGCTGGTGCCGGACGCCGCCTGGTACGACCGGCGCTGGGGCGCGGGCAAGTGGCGCAAGGGGCTGCTGCTGAACCTCATCATCGGCCAGGGCGAGCTGCTCGCCACCCCGCTCCAGCTCGCCGTGATGGCGGCGGAGGCGGCCAACGGCGGCGTGCCGATCCGGCCCCACGTGATCCGCGAGGTGCGCGGCATCGCCTACCAGCCGTCGCGCCCCGTGCAGTCCGGGTTCACCGCCTCCGAGGCCGCGTGGAACGCGGTGCACGAGAGCATGCGGCTGGTGGTGGACTCGGGCACCGGCACCGCCGCGCGGGTCCCGGGCGTGAAGGTCGCGGGCAAGACCGGCACCGCCCAGAACCCGCACGGCGAGGACCACGCCCTGTTCGTCTGCTACGCGCCGGCCGACAGCCCCACGGTGGCGATGGCGTTCGTGGTCGAGAACGCGGGCCACGGCGGCAGCGTGGCGGCGCCGCTGGCGGGCCAGGTGCTGCGCCGCGTGCTGCCGCACGACACCACGGCGGTGCGCCTCCTCGCCGCCCGGCGCCCGGCGGCCGCCCGCGCCGACTCCGCACGCGCGGCGGACTCCCTGGAGGCCGCCGGTGACTAGGTTTCGCGTCCGGCTGCCCGCGATCGACCTGCCGATGGCCGGGGCCGCGCTCGCGCTGATCGCGATCGGGCTGCTCACGGTCTACAGCGCGACCACGGTTCCGGGCGCGCACCAGGGGCTGTGGCAGAAGCAGCTGCTGTGGGCGGGGCTCGCGGTGGCCGCGGCGTGGGTGGCGGTCGCCATCCCGTTCCGGGTCTACGACTCGCTGGCGTGGCCCGCGTACCTGGTGGCGGTGCTGATGCTGCTCGCCGTGCTCCTGTTCGGGTCGAGCGCGATGGGGGCGAAGCGCTGGCTCGACCTCGGGCCGTTCCGCTTCCAGCCCTCGGAGATCGCGAAGATCGCCGCGGTGTGGGTGCTGGCCCGGCGCTTCGACCACCCCAAGCTCGACCTGCGCCGGGTCCGCGACTGGCTGCCGCCGCTGCTGATCGTGCTGGTCCCGATGGCGCTGGTGGCCGAGGAGCCGGATCTCGGCACCTCGCTCTCGTTCCCGGTGATGCTCGTGGCCATGTACTTCTGGGCCGGCATGCCCGCGGGGCAGCTGCTGCTCGGCCTCTCGCCGGTCGTGAACGTCGTGCTGTTCTTCGTCACCGGCTCGCTGTGGTGGTTCGCGGGACTCTTCGCCGCCCTGCTCGCCTTCGTGCGCCCGCGGCCGCTGGTGCTCGCGCTGGTGCTCGCGATCAACGGCGGCGTGGCCTACGCGGTGCCGCAGATGTGGGACAAGCTGCACGACTACCAGAAGCGCCGCATCGAGACCTTCCTCAACCCGGGCCACGACCCGTACGGGGCGGGCTACCAGATCATCCAGTCGCGCATCGCGATCGGCTCGGGCGGGGTCACCGGCAAGGGCTACCTGCAGGGCTCGCAGAAGGCGCTGGCGTTCCTTCCCATGCGCCACACCGACTTCATCTATTCGGTGGTGGGGGAGGAGCTCGGGTTGATCGGCTCGGTGTCCGTGGTGCTACTCTACGCGCTGCTCATCCTGCGCGGGTACCGGATCGCGCTCGCCGCTCGCAGCCGGTTCGCGAGCCTGATGGCGGTGGGGCTCGTGTCCGCGCTCTTCTACCACATCATGGTGAACATGCTGATGACCATCGGCTGGGCGCCCGTCACGGGGCTCCCGCTGCCGCTGCTGTCTTACGGCGGCACGGCGCTGGTGGTCAACGCCATCCAGATCGGGCTGCTGCAGAACGTGGCGCTGCGCATCCGCGAGGGCTGACCGGTGTTTCCCGAGCTGTTCCAGCTGGGTCCCGTGCACCTGCGCTCCTACGGGGCGATGCTGGCGGTGGCGTTCCTGGTGGGGACGTTCCTCGCGCTCCGCGAGGCCCGCCGGCTCCGCCTCGACGAGGACCGCCTCGTCACCGTGATCCTGGCGGCGCTGGTCTCCGGCGTGCTCGGCGCGCGCCTGCTCTACGTGTTCGAACACATCGAGCACTTCCAGCGCGAGTGGGGGAGCGTCTTCGCGCTCTGGCAGGGAGGCCTCACGCTCTACGGCGGGATCGTGGCCGGGACGCTGGGCGGCCTGCTCACCGCCCGCCGCCTCGGCCAGCCGATGTGGGTGGTGGCGGACGCGCTCACCCCGTCGCTCGCCCTCGGCACGATGTTCGGCCGCGTCGGCTGCTACCTCAACGGGTGCTGCTACGGGCGCCCGACCGGCCGCTCGTGGGGCGTGACCTTTCCGCAGGACTCCTACGCGGGGCTGGAATTCGGCAACGCGCCGCTCCACCCCTCGCAGCTCTACGCGGCCTTCGCCGGGCTCCTGCTGTTCCTCGTCTTCTGGGGGGTGCGCACGCGCTCGGTGGCCCCGGGCATCAAGTTCTGGGCGTTCATCGCCGCGTTCGCGGTGGTGCGCGTCGGCATCGACTTCACGCGCGCCTGGGAGGACGACGCCCGCCTCCTGGCGATCGGCGGCGCCAGCGTGACCGAGAGCCAGATCACGAGCCTGCTGCTGGTGCTGTTCGCGCTGCTCATGATCCTGCGGCTCCACCGGGAAGGCGCGAGCCCGGCGTCCCCACCGGCGCGCGGCGGCGGGTCGGCGCCTCCCGAGTCCTCGCCGGCCTCACCCCGCTAGGCCGCGGCGTGTTCCGGCTCGCGGTGCTGGGCGACCCGATCGCCCATTCCCGCTCGCCCGACCTGCACCGGGCGGGCCTCGCGGCCCTCGGGATCGAGGGCGGTTCGGAGGCGCTGAGGACGCCGGCCGCGGAGCTGGGCGTGCGCCTGCGCGAGCTCGCCTCGCGCGGCTACGCCGGCGTCAACCTGACCCATCCGCTCAAGGAGGCCGCGCTCGAGCACCTCGCGCGGATCGCCGGGCCCGCGCTCGCCGCGCGCTCGGTCAACACCGTGGGCTTCGCGGCGGGGGGCGCGTGGGGCGACACCACCGACGGCGGGGGCTTCGTGGACCTGCTGCGGTCGCTCGGGCGCGAGCCCGCGCGCGAACGCGTGCTGGTGTTCGGCTCGGGCGGCGCGGCGCGATCCCTCGCGCACGCGCTCGCGGCGGCCGGGTGCGGCGCGCTGGCCATCGTGTCGCGGGACCCGGCTCGCGCGAGCGCCGCGTGGGCGGGGCTCGCCCCGGCGCGCCTCCTCGCGGCCCCGGAGGCCGAGGGCTCGGAAGCGCTCGCCTCGGCCACGGTGGTGGTGAACGCGACGCCCGGCTCGGGGCCCGTGCGGCCCGCCGACCCGGCCCGCGCCGCGCGCGCGGCCCTGCTCGTGGACCTCACCTACGGTCCCGAGCCCCCGGCGTGGGTGACCGCCGCCCGCGCCGCGGGCCGCGAGGCGGTGGACGGGCTCGGGCTGCTCGTGCACCAGGCGCGCCGCTCGCTCGCGCTGTGGACCGGCCGCGACGTGCCGCTCGAGCCCCTGGCGCGTGCGGTAGGATGGCCGCGATGACCACCCTGTGGGTTCGACGGGCGCTCGAGGGCGCTCGGGACGTGGCGGCCTTCGCGTGGCCGCAGCGCTGCCCGGCGTGCGGCGCGCCCCCCGCGCGCGGGGACCTGCTGTGCGAAAGCTGCCGCGGGAGGATCCCGCGGCTCGCGCTGCCGCTCTGCGCGCGCTGCCTCGCGCACGAGGCGGCCGACCCGGTGTGCGGCGCGCATCCGGGGTTCCGGGTGTGGCCGGCGTGGGTCTACGAGGAGCGCGCCGCGCTGGTGGTGGAAGCCTTCAAGTTCTCGCAGCGCACCGATCTCGCCGGCGGGCTCGCCGCGGAGCTGCTCCGGGTCGTGCCCCCCGGATTCCGCGCCGACTTCGTGACCGAGGTGCCGCTCCACCCCGCGCGCCGGCGCGAGCGCGGGTACAACCCCTCGGCCCTGCTCGCGGCCGCGCTCGCCGGCGCGGCCGGGATTCCCCACCTCCCGGACGCGCTCGAGCGCACCCGCGCGACCCCGCCCCAGTCGCGGCTCGGCCCGGCGGCGCGCCGCCGCAACGTGCGCGGCGCGTTCCGCGCCGTCCATCCCGAGCGGCTGCGCGGACGCGCGCTGCTGCTGGTGGACGACGTGGTCACCACCGGCTCCACCCTCGAGGCGGCGCTCGGCGCGCTGGCTTCGGCCGGCGCGCGCGCCGAGGCGCTCGCGCTCGCCTGGGCGCAGTAGCGTGTCCCACCTCCACCTGCCGGACGGCGTGCTGTCGCTCCGGGTCTGGCTCCCGGCGCTGGCCGTCGCGGTCGCGCTGCTGGGGGTCTCGGGCTGGGCGTCGCGCGCCCGGCCCCGCGCGTTCCTCGCCTACCAGAGCGCGATCGGCGCGCTGATGCTCGCCGCCATGGCGCTCGAGCTCCCGCTCGGCCCGCTCGACTACCACCTCTCGCTGGTCGGCCCGGTCGGGGCGCTGCTCGGGGCGGGCCCGGCCTTCCAGGTCGCGTTCGTCGCGAGCGCGATGCTGGCGCTGGTCGGGCACGGCGGGCTGACCGTGGTGGGCCTGAACGCGCTGGTGCTCGGAGCGGGAGCGGCGGTGGCGCGGCCGCTGGCCGCCGCGCTCGCGCGCCCGTTCGGCGCCCCGCTCGGGCTCGCGCTGGCGACGGTCGCCGCCCAGGGCCTCTCGGGCGGGCTGTGGGTCGCGGTCCTCGTCACCGAGCTCCGCTCGGGGCCGCGCGGCGCGATGCTCGGCGAGGGTCCGGGCGGCGCGATGCTGCTCGGCGGGCTCGCGCTCCCGCTGTGGGGGGCGGGTGTCGTGATCGAGGGGCTGGTGGCCTACGGCATCGGGCGGTTCGTGGCGCGGGTGCGCCCGGACCTGCTGCCCGGCGGCCTGCCCGTGATGCCGCGCGCCGCGGCCCCGGGGACGGTGCCGTGATCGGCGCGCTGGCCCGGCTCGACCTGCTCGCGAGCGCGGGGCGCTCCCCGTGGCACGCCGCCAGCGCGCGCTCCAAGCTGCTGCTGGCGGCGGCGCTGGTGCTGCTCGCGGTGTTCGCGCCCTCGGTGGCGCTGCTCGGCGCGCTGTTCGCCGTGGCGCTTGCGCTCGCCGTCACCGGCCGGCTGCCGGCCCGGCTGGTGCTGGTGGCGGCGGGCTACCCGCTGGTGTTCGTCGTGCTGTTCGTGATCGGCCACTGGGACGGCACGTGGAGCGGCCCGCTGCGCATCGCGCTGCGGCCGCTCACCTGCAGCCTCGCCGCGGTGTGGCTGATGGGCACCACCCCGTACCCGGACGTGTTCGCGCCGATCTCCCGCCTGCTGCCGCGCGGCGTGGGCGACGCCCTGTTCCTCACCTACCGCGCCCTGTTCGACCTCCTCGGGCGGCTCGAACGCCTGTGGCGGGCGCTCAAGCTGCGGGGCGGCACCGAGGGGCCGCTGCGCCGCCGCTTCGCCCACGCGGGGGAGGGGCTCGGCACGCTGGTCCTCTACGGCTTCGAGCGCGGCCAGCGGGTCTACGCCACCATGCAGCTGCGCGGGCACTCGGGACGCATCTGCGGCTGCCGCCACTACGCGGAGGTCACCGGGGCCGACGCGCTCGTGGCGCTGGCCGGCGCCATCGTGCTGGCGGCGGCGATCGCGCTGTGGAGGACGCCGTGAGCGAGCGGGCGGTGCGCGTCTCGTGCGTGCGGCACGTCTACCCCGACCGCACCCAGGTCCACCTGTGCGGCCTCGACTTCGTGGCCGACAAGGGCCAGCGCGTGGTGATCCTCGGCCCCAACGGCTGCGGCAAGAGCACGCTCCTGTTCCACATCCTCGGCCTGCTCGAGCCGCAGGAGGGGGAGGTCTCGGTGCTCGGGGTCAACCCGGCGCGCCAGTTCGAGAAGATCCGGGAGCGCGTCGGCGTGCTGCTCCAGAACGTCGAGGAGCAGATCATCGCGCCCACCGTGTGGGACGACGTCTCCTACTCGCCGCGCAGCTACGGCTACGCCGAGGCCGACGTCGAGAAGCGGGTGAGCGCGGCGCTCGAGAAGGTCGGCATCGCGCACCTGCGCCACAAGGTCTGCCACCACCTCTCGGGCGGCGAGAAGCGCAAGGTGGCGCTGGCGGGCGCGCTGGTCCTGAACCCCGAGCTGCTGGTGCTGGACGAGCCCTTCGAGGGGCTCGATCCCGCCTCGCGCAGCGACCTCGTGGCCCTCCTCAACCGCCTGCACGCCGAGCAGGGCGTGACGCTGGTGATCGCGACCCACGACGTCAACGTGGTGGCGGCGATGGCCGACGTGGTCTACGTGCTGCTGCGCGGGGGCGAGATCGTGGCGCACGGCCCGCCCCGCGAGATCTTCGGGCAGGCCGAAATGCTGCGGCGCAGCAACATCGAGCCGCCGGTGCTCGCCGAGCTGTTCGAGCGGCTCGAGGCGGCCGGGATCCCGCTCGGCCGCCCGCTCTCGCTGGGCGAGGCCGTGAAGAGCCTCGAGGCGTGGGCCGCGCGGCAGGCGGCGCCCGCGGAGGAGCCGGGAGCGGGACGATGAGCGGCGACCTGTTCGGGGACGCCCCGCAGGCCGCGGGCGGACCGGGCGGCGCGGCCCCGGCGGGCGGACCGCTCGCCGACCGGATGCGGCCGCGCGCCTTCGACGAGGTGGTGGGGCAGGCCGAGGCCTTCGCGGCCGGCAGCCCGCTCGCCCTGATGCGCGAGGGCCGGCACCTGAGCTCGATGGTGCTGTGGGGCCCGCCCGGGACCGGCAAGACCACCATCGCCCGGCTGGTGGCGGGCGCGGCCGGGGTGCCCTTCGTGGCCTTCAGCGCCGTGCTCTCGGGCGTGAAGGAGGTGCGCGAGACGCTGGAGCGCGCCGCCCGCGAGCGGCGCGTGACCGGCAAGCCCACGCTGCTGTTCGTGGACGAGATCCACCGCTTCAACAAGGCGCAGCAGGACGCCTTCCTCGCCCACGTCGAGAAGGGGGACATCGTGCTGATCGGGGCCACCACCGAGAATCCCTCGTTCGAGGTGAACTCGGCGCTGCTGTCGCGGGCCCGGGTGGTGGTGCTCAAGCCGCTCGGGCCCGCCGACGTGCGCGCCCTGCTCGAGCGCGCGCTCGCCGATCCGGAGCGCGGCTACGGGGGCAGGGTCGCGGCCGACGGCGAGGCCCTCGACCTGATCGCCGCGGCGGCCGACGGGGACGCGCGCCGCGGGCTCACCACACTGGAGATCGCGGCCGCCGCGGCCGGAGCGTCGCCCGACGCCGCGGCCGCCGGCGGGACGACCGCAGGGGAGGCGGCCCCCGACGCCCGCGTCACGATCGAGCGCGCGCGCGAGGCGCTGGCGCGCCGCCACCTGCGCTACGACCGCGCGGGCGAGGAGCACTTCAACCTGATCTCGGCGCTCCACAAGTCGCTGCGCGACTCGGACCCGCACGCCGGGCTCTACTGGCTCGCGCGGATGTTCGCGGCGGGCGAGGATCCGCTCTACGTGGCGCGCCGGCTGGTGCGCTTCGCCAGCGAGGACGTGGGCAACGCCGACCCGCGGGCGCTGCTCGTCGCGACCGCGGCGTTCCAGGCCTACCACCAGCTCGGGAGCCCCGAGGGCGAGCTCGCGATCGCGCAGTGCTGCGCGTACCTGGCCACCGCGCCCAAGAGCAACGCGGTGTACGCGGGCTTCAAGGCGGCCACGGCCGAGGTCGGGGAGAGCGGCTCCCTGCCGCCGCCCGCGGTGATCCTGAACGCGCCCACGCGCCTCATGAAGGACCTCGGCTACGGCGCGGGCTACCGCTACGCGCACGACGAGGCGGGCGGCATCGCCGACCAGCAGCACCTGCCCGACGAGCTGGCGGGCCGCCGCTTCTACGAGCCCACCGACCGTGGCGAAGAGGCCGAGGTGCGGCGGCGCATGGCGGAGTGGGAACGCAGCCTGAGGGAGCGGCGCGGGCCGTGAGGTCCGGAGCGGGCGGGGCTTCCGTCCGCCCATGCGGCTGGGGCTCACCGGGGAAACGGCGACTCTCGCGCGGGGCGCGTGTCCCACTCGGGCCGTTCCGCGTCGCTCCATCTTCGACATGGAAGCCCGCACCCCCCCGCGCTAGGATGCGGGGCGCTTGCGCGGCCGGGAACCGCCCGTCCCGCGCGCACGGGCGGGGACGCGCGATGGCAGGCGATCCGCCCGGCTCCCCTGGCGCCGCGCCTCCCCCCTCCGCGCGGCGGAGGTGACTCGATGCCGCACCGACTCCCGGCGACCCCGAATCCCGTGCGCGCGCTCGGCCCGGCCCTGCTGTGCGCGAGCCTGCTCGCGCTCGGCCCGGCCGTGGCGCCCGCGGCCACCACCCACACGTGGAACAACCCGGCGGGCGGATCGTGGTCCGACCCGGGCAACTGGACCCCCGCCGGCGTGCCGGACGCGGCGGGCGAGGAGGCGGTGCTCCCGGCGCTCTCGGGGCCCTACCAGGTCACGCTCGACCTCTCGCCGGCCGCCGACCGCGTCACCGTGGCCGCCGGGGACCCGACGCTCGACCTGAACGGCTACTCGCTCGCGGCGGTGGGGCTCACCGAGAACCGCGGCACGCTGCGGAACTTCCAGGGCCTCTACGACGGCAACCGGCTCCGGAACTACCCCGGCGGCACCGTGCTCGGCGCGCCCGACGGCGTCCTCACCGCCAGGGACTCGCTGGAGAATTTCGGCGGTATCATCGTCGTCGGGCCGGGCACCCTGAGCAAGCTGCATGCGCCGGGAGGCCTGATCCTCGCCGGCACCGGCCGCCTGGTGCTCGACCGGTCCACGCTCTTCGATCCGGCCGGCGACTTCGGCGGGCGGCTCCTGGTTCGCCCCGGGGTCACGCTGACCGGCTCGGGCGTCATCGCCAAGCGCATCGAGAACTACGGCACGCTGGAGTGCGCCGGCGACTACGGCCACTCGCTGGTGGTCGAGGCCCTGATCTTCAACTTCGGCGGCACGATCCGCGTGGCCGGGGGCGGCACGATCCGCGTCAACCGGCCGCTGGTGCAGAACCGCGGCGTGATCCGCAGCGGCCCGGGCGGCGGTTCGTTCAGCCTGCGCCTCGACAGCGGCAACCTCGGCACCATCGACCTGCAGCGCGGCGGCCGGCTGGTCGTGGACGGCGGCGACCTCAACATCTCCTGCCTGCAGATGCACGACGGCGAGATCCAGCGCGTCGGCACGACCGGCTCGATGAACATCGACATCGGGACGCTCCAGAACATGAAGATCGCCGCGGGCGCCGACGTGACCGTGACCGACCACATCGACTTCATGGCCGCCGGCCAGCGGCTCGTCAACGAGGGCACGCTGCGGGTGCGCGGCAGCATCCACTTCGGGATCCTCAACTCCCCGGACAGCATCTGGATCGCCGGCGGCGGCGTCGTGAAGCTGGAAGGCGGCCGCCTCGGCAGCGGGAACGGAGGGTTCCTCGTCAACGCGGCGGGCATGACCATCGAGGGCTGCGGGACCATCCTGCCGCCCTTCGTGAACGAGGGCATCGTCAGCTTCGACTGCGCCCCCGTGATCGGCGACGTTCCCGGCGTGTGGCTGAACGGCGGGCTGCTGCGCGTCCGCAGCGGGCGCCTCACCGTGACCGGCGCGAAGACGGTGTTCCGGAACCTCGGGCGCATCGAGGCCGACGGCCTGCTCTACGTGGAGCGCGGGGCCACGGTGGACAACCGGGGCGCGGCGATCCGCACCGGCCGCGGGCGCGTGCTGATCGGCAACCACAATTCGCACGGCACGATCCGCGGCGGCCGGCTCGAGGGCGCGGGCAGCGGCGACTACTACGTGCAGCGCAGCGCGACGCTCGAGGACGTGACGCTCGCGGCCGGGGCCACGCTCCTCACGGCGACCGGGGCGGTGACGCAGGCCGAGGGGCGCCGCTTCCTCAACGAGGGGACGGTGCGGCTCCAGGGAACCGGCCGCTTCGAGACCCTGCGCTTCACCCAGTACCTGCAGACCGGCGGCGCCACGTCGTTCGAGGGCGGACAGCTCCTCTCGGAGCGCGCCGTGATGATCGAGGGCGGCGAGGTGCGCGGTCACGGAACGCTCCAGGGGGCGCTGGTGAACGGCGGCCGGCTGGCCCCGGCCGCGACCGGCGGCGGACTCCGCGTGGTCGGGCGCTTCACCCAGACCGCCGCGGGCGCCTACGCGCCGGTCCTCGCCGGTCCCGACGCCGGGCAGGTGGGCAGGCTCACGGTGTCCGGCCACGCCGAGCTGGCCGGCGCGCTCGCGCCGGCGCTCGCCGGCGGCTACCTGCCGGGAGACGGGCTCGCCTTCGACGTGCTGCGCTACGGCTCGGTGGGCGGGGCCTTCGGGGAGGTGCGACGCTTCGCGAACGAGGTCGCCGCGGGGGACCTGCTGCCGCACTACGGCGCCGGCGCGCTGCTGCTCGTGACCGGCGGCACCACCGACGTGGGCGAACGGTCGGCGCCGCGCGCGCTGAGCTTCACCGGGCGCGTCGCGCCCTCGGGAGCGAGCCTCGTGCTCGAGCTTCCGTGGCCCGCCGCGCTCGACGGCCGGCTCTACGACACGGCCGGCCGCGAGGTGGCGCGCTTCGCCGAGGACCGGCGCGCACCCGGGGTCCACGTGTTCCGGCCGCAGGGCTCCGGGGCGCGGCTCGCGAGCGGCGTCTACTTCGCGCGCATCGCGGTGACCGGCCCGGCCGGGCTCGACGTCCGCACCGCGCGGGTGCCGGTGCTGCGCTAGTCGCCCGAAACCCCGCGCCGGGGGCGCGGAGCGGGGGAGCGCCCGCGGGGCGGGCGTTCCCCCCACCGCGCGGGGATTGAACGCGGCCCTCGCGACGGCTACGCTGCGCGGCGTCATGAC
>CAZIVR010000008.1:0-64305 GCA_964542745.1 uncultured bacterium | reverse complement strand
CCGCGTGCGCGGCGCTCGCGCTGGCGACGGCCGCCGCCTCGTGGATCGCGGTCGGTCCGGCGCGGGCCGCCGGCGCCGGCGCCGCCGCCGGGCGCCCGGCCTCGCGCGCGCCGCGCGTGGTTCCCGACGCGGTCGCGCTCAAGACGCTCGCCTGGAGATCGGTGGGCCCGGCCAACATGGGCGGGCGCGTGTCGAGCTTCGCCGTGGTCGAGAAGAGCCCGGCCACGTTCTACATGGGCTTCGGCACGGGCGGCGTGTTCAAGACCACCAACCTCGGCACCACCTGGTCGCCGGTCTTCGAGAAGGAGGCCGTCGCCTCGATCGGTGCGATCGCGGTCTGGCAGCGGAACCCGGACGTGGTGTGGGTGGGCACCGGCGAGTCGAACAACCGGAACTCCTCGTCGTGGGGGAACGGCGTCTACCGCTCGCTCGACGGCGGCTCGACCTGGACCGCGCTCGGGCTCGGCGACACCCACAACATCTCCGACATCGTGCTCCACCCGGCCGACAGCAGCGTCGCCTACGTGGCGGCGATGGGGCACCTCTGGGGGCCGAACCGAGAGCGCGGCGTCTACCGCACCACCGACGGCGGCGCCCGCTGGGAGCGGGTGCTGTACGCCGACGAGCGCACCGGCGCGTGCGCCCTGGCGATGGACCCGGGCGACCCGAACACGCTGTACGCGGCGCTCTACACGCGCACCCGAACCCCGTGGTCCTACGAGACCGGCGGCACCGCGGGCGGGATCTTCCGCTCGAAGGACGGGGGCCGCACCTGGAAGCGCCTCACGAACGGCCTTCCGGCGACCTCCGGGCGGATCGGGCTCGACGTCTACCGCTCGAGCCCCAACGTGGTGATGGCCGTGGTGGAGTCCCGCGAGGGCGGCCAGGTGGACGCGTTCGAGGAGAAGAGCCGCGCGGGCGGCGTGTTCCGGAGCGTGGACGGCGGCGAAAGCTGGCAGCGGCTCTCGCCCTTCGCCCCGCGCCCCTTCTACTTCAGCAAGATCCGCGTCCAGCCGAACGACAGTTCGCGCGTCTACCTGCTGGGCACCGACCTGTGGATCTCGGACACCGGCGGCCGCACCTTCCGCGCCGGGGGCGCCAACAACCTGCACCCCGACTGCCACGCGATGTGGGTGGACCCGGCCGACGGGCAGCGCGTGCTGCTCGGCACCGACGGCGGCCTGTTCGTGAGCCACGACCGGGCCGCGAACTGGGACTACGTGAACAACCTCGCGGCCGGGCAGTTCTACAACATCGCGCTCGACGGCCGCGATCCCTACTGGATCTACGGCGGGCTGCAGGACAACCAGAGCTGGGGCGGCCCGAGCCGCACGCGCTACACGGTCGAGGCGTTCCTCGGCGAGCGTCCGAACGAGGGGATCGTCAGCGATCACTGGTTCTGCCTCGGCGGCGGCGACGGCTTCCACGTCGCGGTGGATCCCGAGGATCCCGACATCGTCTACTACGAGTCGCAGGGCGCGCACCTGCGCCGCGTGAACCTGAGGAGCGGCAAGCGCCGCAACCTGCGGCCCGAGGCGGTCGAGGGCCAGCCGGTGTTCCGCTTCAACTGGAACGCGCCGTTCCTCGTGTCGCCGCACGATCCCTCGACGCTGTGGCTCGGCGGGAACCACGTGTTCCGCCTGCTCGATCGCGGCGACCGGTGGGAGCTGGCGAGCCCCGACCTCACGACCCGCCACCCGGACCGCATGGTGACGGGCGGTTCCTCGGCCGAGACCCACTGCACCATCGTGTCGCTGGCCGAGTCGCCGGTGGCGCGGGGCCGGCTGTGGGCGGGCACCGACGACGGGCGGGTTTGGACCTCTCCCGACGGGGGCGCCGCCTGGAACGACGTGAGCGCGAACCTCAAGGGCGTGCCGCCGGGCCTCTACGTGAGCCGGATCGAGGCGTCGCATCACGACGGCTCCACCGCCTACGTGGCGGTGGACGGCCACCGCAGCGACCGGTTCGAGCCCTACCTGTTCGTGACCCGGGACGCCGGCCGCACGTGGAGCCCGGTGATGGGCGACCTGCCGAAGCACGGGCCGGTCAAGGTGGTGCGCGAGGATCCGGCGCACCCCGGCCTGCTCTTCGCGGGAACCGAGTTCGGCGCCTATTTCACGCTCGACGGCGGCGCGCGCTGGCAGAAGCTCGGCGCGGGGCTCCCCACGGTGGCGGTGGACGACATCGCCATCCACCCGCGCGAGCGCGACGTGGTGGTGGGGACCCACGGGCGCAGCGTGTGGGTGCTCGACGACATCACGCCGCTCGAGCAGTGGCGCGACGTGCGCCCGGACTCGATCACGCTGTTCGCGCCGCGCGCCGCCACCGCCTTCCACACGCGCGGGATCGGGGGCATCTGGGGTCAGCGGACGTTCACCGCGAAGAACCCGCCGTTCGGGGCGAACCTGAACTACTACGTGCCCGAGGACCTCGCCGACGACGTGCGGCTGACGGTGAAGGACGCCTCCGGCCGCACGGTGCGCACGCTGACCGGGCCGGGGCGGCGCGGGCTCCACCGCGTGACGTGGGACCTGCAGGTCGAGCCCCGGCAGCGCATCGACCGGCCCGAGTGGGCGGAGCAGCCGGAGTTCGTGCCCGCGGGCACGTACACGGTGGCGCTGACCTGCGGCCCGCTCAAGGCCGGGCCGCGCCCCTTCGAGGTGAGGCAGGCGCCGGGGACGGCCGACCCCGAGTAGCGGGGTCCGCTCAGCCCTCCCGCAGGCGCACCGGCGAGGCGGCGAGCGAGTCCAGCGAGACGAGGCCGTCGCCGCGCAGCCGGCCGAAGCTCAGCACGCCGGTGGGGCAGGACTGCACGCAGGCGGAGCAGCGCACGCACTCGGGATCCGCCATGGGCAGCCCCTTGTTGGCGAAATTCATGACGTCGATGCCCTGGTGGCAGACGCTGGTGCACACGTTGCAGCTGATGCACTTCTTCTTGTCGGCGAAGATGCGGAACCGGCTGAAGCGCGCGTAGACGTGCATGAGCGCGGCGAGCGGGCAGAGGAAGCGGCACCAGAAGCGCCCCGAGTACCAGAAGTAGACGCCGTAGCCCACCACCCCCGCCAGGAAGACGTCCACGCCCCACTTGTAGCGGGGCTCGAGCACGCCCTCGAAGAGCCGCTCGGCCGCGTTGCCGTCCGGCAGCGCCCATCCGGCGATCCGCACCAGCAGCAGGACCACGGCGAGGGCCAGGATGCCCTGCCCGGCGAGGTTGAGCCGGTTCCAGCGCGGGCCGTGCGGCATCTTGTGGCGGTGGGTGTCGCCGAGCGTCTCGGCCAGCGCGCCGCACGAGCACACCCATCCGCAGTAGGCGCCCTTGCCGAAGAAATAGATCGCGAGCGGGATCAGCACGCAGGTCTGGACGAACCCGATGCCGATCCACCACCACAGCGGCTCGTGGGTGAAGATGTTGTACACGTTGAGAGGCCACGCGAGGATCAGCCCGTAGGCGCGCCAGAACTCGCGCCCGTGCCCGTAGTTGGCCGCGGGGAAGAGCGCGTCGGCGAGGGCGCGGGGGAGGAGGCCGTTGGCGTCGAGGAGCGGGAGCACGATCTCGGGCAGCAGGAACAGGGGCACGACCTGCACCGACATCAGCGTGAGGGTCTGGGCGGTGACGTAGGGCGTGCGGCGGCGCCGGATGCGCTTGAGGCCGAACACCACCACGATCAGCGAGTAGGCCACGGTGTAGTAGAACGAAGGTGAGGCCGCGCTGATGGCGAGCGTGCCGAGCAGGGTGGCGCGATCGGCGGCCGCGGCGGCGATCGCGCCGCCCGCGGCGTTCAGCAGGTCCGGCAGGTTGGTCGGGAACCAGTGGTTCCGGTACCAGAGGTTCGAGAAGAAGCCGCCCGACTTCCAGTTGTAGAGCCAGCCGCAGAACGCGAGGAACAGGGCCATCGCCGTCCAGCGTCCCGGCGTCATCTCGCCGGCGATCGGCAGGCCGGAGCGGCGGAAGAAGTCGAGCGGGGCCTCCCGGCCGATCATCGCGAACACCGCCTCGCTCGCGACGGTCCCGGTGCCGCCGTCGCCCTCGATCACCGTTTCGCGCTCGCGTACCTCGCGCACGCGCGTGGACAGGCGCACGCGCAGCGGGCCCGGGCCGCCGGCCGGCCGGTCCGCGCCGCCGGCGGTCGCGGCCGACAGCGCCTCGAGGCGCTCGAGGTTCCCGGGCTTGGGCCTCGTGAACTCCCGCCCGCGGTGGGCGAGGGTGACCGAGGCCCCGGCCTGGGCCAGGGCGATCGCGGTCTCGAGCGCCGAGTCGCCGCCGCCCACCACCAGCACCGGCTTCCCGGCGAACTCGCCCGGGTCGTGCAGCCGGTTGAAGACCGGGCCCGATTCCTCGCCGGGTACGCCGAGCTTCCGGTAGTTGCCGCTGCGGCCGATGGCCACGAGCACGTGCCGCGCCGTGAGGACCGCGCCGCCCGCGAGGTGCACCTTCACGTGGCCGTCCGCGCTCTCGAGGCGCTCGGCGCGGGCGGTGCGCGGCTCGATCCCGCCGCGGGCGGCCTGCGCGCGCAGCTCCTCGAGCAGCGGTTCCTTGACCGTCGCCCCGACCTGCAGGTCGCCGGCCGGCGTCATCGCCATCGGATAGGTGAAGATCGGCTTGGCCCGCGGGAAGTTGACGATGGTGGAGAACGGCTCGCTGGCTTCGAGGACCACGAAGTCGAGCCCCAGCTTGCGCGCCTCGAGCGCCGCCGCCATGCCCGACACGCCGCCGCCGAGGATCGCGAGGTCCACCGTTCCGGGCGGCGCGTCGCCGCGGCGCAGCGCGGGATCGGCGGCGGCGGCGCGCACCGCGCGCACGCCGCCGTCGAGCGCGAACTTGAGGAGCGGGATCCCGGTCAGGTCGCCGGCGATCGAGACGCGCGGCTGGCGCGTGCGTCCGTCGGGGCCCGACTCGGGCAGCGGCTCCACGGCGCCCGCGGGCCAGCCGAGGTGAAGCCAGCGCGCGTAGCGGTTCAGGGCTCGGAGCATGAAGGGGATCGGGGCCTCGGGGTCACACCGGCTCTACGCCCCCGCCGGGGCGCCGTGACGTCGCCTGCCCTCCCCAAAGGACGCGGGCGGCGGGAAGGTTCCCGCCGCCCGCAGGGTGTGTCTCGTGCCGGGGCGTCAGACCTTGCGGACGTTCGACGCCTGCAGGCCCTTGGGCCCGCGGGTCACCTCGAACTCGACGGCCTCGCCCTCGGCGAGCGTCTTGAATCCCTCGCCCTGGATGGCGGAAAAGTGAACGAAGACGTCCTCGCCGCCTTCCTGCGAGAGAAAACCGAAACCCTTGGCGTCGTTGAACCACTTGACCGTGCCACGTGCCACAGCGAACTCCTTGCGACTGGGCGGCATCGCCCTCGTTCCACTCCGCCGAAACGCGGCGGCCGCGCCCGGTCCCGCGGACCGGCTTCCCGCTGCGACCCGGCGATGAAGCCATGCCGGCAGCGCCGTCGAGACTCGCCGCCGCCAACCGATGCAGGGGGGCTCGAAGGAGCCGAAACTATCCCCGCCTCCGCGCGGGCGCGCAAGCGAAATCTTCGGTAGGGTGGACGCGCGAAAGGGGGGCCGGGCGATGCGGATCCTGGTGCTGGGCGGTGGCGCGCAGGGACGCGTGATCGGCGGCGATCTCGCGCGCGCGCTGCCCGCGGCGGACGTGACTCTCGCGGACCTGCGGGACCCGGGGATCGGCGGACTCCCGAACCTGCGCTGGGAAGCGGCCGACCTGTCGGACGCCGCCGCGCTGGTCCGCCGGATCGCCGCGGCCGACCTCGCGGTCGGGGCGCTGCCCTCGCACCTCGGCTTCGCCGCGATGCGCGCGGCGATCGAGGCGCGCCGCCCGATGGTGGACGTGAGCTTCTGCGCCGAGAACCCGCTCGAGCTCGACGCCGGCGCGCGCCGCGCGGGGGTCGCGATCGTGCCCGACTGCGGGCTCGCGCCGGGCCTCTCGCACCTGTGCGTGGGGCGCGCCGCGGCCGAAGGCCTTCCCGAGGAGGTGGTGGTGGACGTGGGAGGCGTGTCGGAGGACCCGCGCCGGCCCTTCGGCTACGTGGTGACGTGGTCGCTCGCCGACCTCGAGGAGGAGTACCGGCGCCCGGCCCGCGTGGTCCGCAACGGCCGCGCCGAGTTCGTGCCCGCGTTCAGCGAGCGCGTGGTCGAGGACATCCCCGGCGTGGGCGCGATGGAGGCCTTCCTCACCGACGGCCTGCGCACGCTGGTGGAGACGCTGCCGGGCGTCCACTCGATGGTCGAGCGGACGCTCCGCTGGCCGGGGCACGCCGAGGCGGTCCGGCCGCTGCTCGAGGAGGGGCGCCTGGTGGAGGTGCTGCGCGAGCGCTGCACCGAGGACCCGCCGCGGGACCTCGTGGTGCTGCGCGTGCGCGTGCGCCGGGGCGAACACCTCGTCGAACGCCGGCTGGTGGAGCGTTACGACCCCGCGAGCCGGCTTACCGCCATGTCGCGCACCACGGCGCTCACCACCTCGGCCTGCGCGCAGCTGGCGGCCGCCGGCGGCCTCGCCGAGCCCGGGGTGCACCCGCTCGAGCGCGTGGGCCGCGACCCGCGCCGCTTCGACGCCATCCTCGCGAGCCTGGCCGCGCGGGGAGTGCGCCTCACCGCCGAGCGCGACGGGCGGCCGCTCGACTGAGGGGGCCGTAGCCCCGGGCCCCGGTCCGCCTCGTGGCGGACCCGCCGCGCCCGCGGGCGGCGCGCGGGGACGGGGTCAGGGGATGCGCGCGCCCTGCGCGATCCACGCCGCGATCCGCGCCCGCTCCTCGTCGGTCATCGCCGTGAGGTTGCCGAGCGGCATGGTCCGGGTGTCCACCACGCGCACGCGGATGCGGGGCGCCAGCTCGCGCACCCGGCGCGGATCCTCGAGCACGATCCCGCTCGGGGGCTCGGGGAAGGAGGGATGCGCCGGGCGCGAGGCGTGGCAGCTCAGGCAGCGCTGCTCCAGGATCGCGTGGACCTCGGCGTACGTGACCGGCGGCCCCGCGGCGAGGGCGGGATCGGACGCCCGCGCGGCGGGGCGCACCGTGAGCGCGATCGCCGCGGCCAGGGCGAGCGCCCCGGCGGCCGGGATCCAGCGGTTGCGCGAGAGCCCGAAGTTCATGACGTACTTGAGCGCCATGCCGAACGCCGCGATCAGCAGCAGCACCACCGCGCTCCAGGCGTGTCCGTAGGTGGAGGGAAAGTGGTTGCTGAGCATCGTGAACAGCACGGGCAGCGTGAGGTAATGGTTGTGGATCGAGCGGGTCTTGGCGCGCACGCCGTGGCTGGTGTCCACCGGCGTGCCGGCGCGCGTCGCGGCCAGCATCCGGTCCTGCCCCGGGATGATCCGGCGCCACACGTTGGCCGCCATGATCGTGCCCAGCACCGCGCCGAACTGCAGGTAGGCGGCGCGCCCGCTGAAGAGCGCCGTGCAGGCCCAGGCGGTGGCCGCGAGCAGCGCGAGCGACACGGCGGTGGCGGCGCGCGGGACGCGGCCCAGCGGCGAGCTCCAGAGCGCGTCGTAGACCAGCCAGCCGCCGAGCATCATCCCGAGGCTCACCGCCACCGCCGCGCCGTGGCCGAGGCCCGCGCCCGCCGGGTCCACGAGGTAGGTGCCGCCGCCCACGTAGTAGACGACCGCCAGCAGGAACATCCCGGTGATCCAGGTGCTGTAGGCCTGCCACTTGAACCAGTACAGCGTGGGCGGCATCTCGTGCGGGGCGAGGGAACGCCGCTTCACGACCTCGTAGAAGCCGCCGCTGTGGACCATCCACATCTCGCCCGCGACCGCCCCGTCGCGCGCGCGCGTGGGGGGCGAGAGGCTCGAATCCATCCACATGAAGAGCAGCGAATCGCCGATCCACATGATCGCGGCCAGCACGTGGATCCAGCGCGCCAGCAGGTTGAGCCACTCGAGCGCGAGCGGGAGCAGGTCGGGGAAGTTCATGGTCCGGTGGCGGCGGAACCTATCACACCGGCCGCGCGGGGCCCGGCGCCGTGGAATTGTCCGATCGCTGACCTCGCGGGGTTGCCCCGGCGTCGCCCGGCGGGATAAAAGTCTCCGGCATCGGGCGCCGTGCCCGTGCGGGCACGCGCCCCGACGATTACCGTGCGAACCGGAGGATCCCCACCGTGAAGACGATCCGAACCCCGCTGCTGTTCCTCGCCGGGCTCACCGCGCTCGGCGCGCTGGCCGCCGCTCCCGCCGGGGCCGAGCTGGTGCTTCCCCGCGTCAGCCCGGCCGCGGTTTCGAAGCAGACCATCGGCACCACCGAACTCTCGATCGCCTACAGCCGGCCCGGCGTCAAGGGCCGCGTGATCTGGGGCGGGCTCGAGGCCTACGACAAGCCGTGGCGCACCGGGGCCAACGAGCCCACCACGTTCACCGCGTCGGACGACATCCAGGTGGGCGGCAAGACGCTCGCGGCCGGCAGCTACAGCCTGCTGACCATTCCGAGCCAGGGCGACTGGACGGTGATCTTCACCACCCAGAAGGGCCTCCAGGGCTCCACCAACTACGACCCGAAGGACGACGCGCTCCGGCTCACCGTCAAGCCGGCGCTGGACGCGCCGCACCAGGAATGGCTGTGGCTCGGCTTCGACGACCTCACGGCGACCGGCGCGAACCTGGTGCTGCGCTGGGACAAGCTCCGGCTCGCGGTGCCGATCGAGGTGGACGTGAACACCAAGGTGCTGGCGAGCTGCCGCACCGAGGTGGCCGCGGCCAAGGCCGACGACTGGCGCACGCCGTTCATCGCGGCGCGCTGGTGCTTCGACAACGGCGTCGCGCTCGACGAGGGCCGCGGCTGGCTCGAGAAGTCCATCGGCGTCCAGAAGAGCCACGCCAACCTCAACCTGAAGGCGCGCTGGCTGCACAAGGACGGCAAGACCAAGGACGCGGTGCTGGCGGCGAAGGACGCGATCGCGACCGGCAAGGCCAGCAAGGACGCGGTGGACACGTCGGCCACCGAGAAGCTGCTCGCGGAGTGGACGGCCAAGAAGTAGTCCGCGCCCGCAGCTTTCGGGACAAGACGCGGGGCCGGTTCCCTCGGGGGACCGGCCCCGTTCGCGTGCCGCCGCGGACCGGGGGCGGGAGACGCGCCGATCCCGCGGGCTCCGCGCCCGGGCCGGCGCCGGGGGATCAGGCGGCGGGCGCGGCGCCCGGGATCCGGTTCCGGCCCCCGAGCCCGGCCGCCTGGAGGAGCAGCGCCACGATCATCACCACGGCGCAGCCGATCAGGTTGTACCAGAGGAACGAGATGGAGGTGGTGCGGAAGCACGCGAGCACCACGGCCTCGGCCACCAGCGCGGCCACGAACACCGCGGTGCCGCCCACCCGCTTCAGGTAGAAGGCGGTGAGGAAGATGCCGAGGATCGTTCCGTAGAACAGCGACCCGAGGATGTTGACCGCCTCGATCAGCGAGCCGAGCCGGCTGGCGTTCTCGGCGAAGGCGACCGCGAACGCCGCCCAGCCGAGCGTGACGGCGCGCGAGAGCCACACGCCGCGCGTGCCCTCGCACGCCGCCGGGGCCACGCGCTTCACCACGTCCACCACCGTGGTGGAGGCGAGCGCGTTCAGCTCGGACGAGGTCGAGTTCATCGAGGCCGCGAACACCGCCGCGAACACGAGACCGATCAGCCCCGCGGGCAGGTGGGCGAGCACGAAGGACAGGAAGATGTAGTTGGTGTCGCTGGTGGGGGCGCCCGGGTCCTGGCGGCGGATCAGCTCGACGGTGCGCTCGCGGATCGCCCCCAGCGCGCGCTGGGACTCGGCGAGCCCGCGCAGCGCGCCCTCGCGCCCGGCCTCGTCGTGCGCCCGGCGCGCGGCCACCGCTGCGCGGGCCAGCCGTTCGCGCTCGGCGCTCGCGGCGCGGTGCTCGGCCTCCAGCGACCGGTACTCGGCGGCGTGCGGCCCGCCCTCGAGCTGCTTCACCACCCCGGGGTTGAAGAACAGGGGGGCCGGGGCGAACAGGTAGAAGACGAACACCAGCACGCCGAGCGAGAGGATGAAGTACTGCATCGGGATCTTGAACAGGCCGTTGAAGAGCATCCCGAGCCGCGTCTCGCGGATCGAGCGGCCGGTCAGGTAGCGGCCCACCTGCGACTGGTCGGTGCCGAAGTAGGAGAGCTGCAGGAAGAAGCCGCCGATCAGCCCCGACCACAGCGTGTAGCGGTCGTTGGGATCGAAGTGGGTCTGGATCGCGTTGAGCCGCCCGAGCGCGCCGGCCAGGTCCATCGCGTCCCCGGGCCCCACGCCCGGCGGCAGCGCGCGCAGCACCAGCAGGAACGCCACCGCCATGGTGGCCATGATGATCGTGAACTGCAGCATGTGGGTCTGGCCCACCGAGCGGCTGCCTCCCCACACCGTGTACACCACGGCGAGCCCGCCGAGCATGAGCGAGGTGGTGCCGACCGGCCAGCCGAGGATCACCGAGAGCACCAGCGACGGCGCGTAGATCGTGAGGCCGGCGGCGAGCCCGCGCTGGGTGAGGAACAGCGCCGCGGCGAGCGTGCGGGTCTTCGAGTCGAAGCGCGACTGGAGGAACTCGTAGGCGGTGTAGACCCGGAGGCGCTGGTAGAGGGGCACCACCGTCACCGCGATCACGATCATCGCGAAGGGCAGCCCGAAGTAGAACTGCACGAAGCGCAGGCCGTCGGCGAAGCCCTGCCCGGGGGTCGAGAGGAAGGTGATCGCGCTGGCCTGCGTGGCCATCACCGAGAGCAGCACCCCGTACCAGGGCACCGACCGGCCGGCCAGCAGGTAGTCGTCGAGACCGCGCCGCCCGCGGGCGCGCCACACGCCCCAGCCCACGAAGCACGCGAGCGTGGCGAACAGCACGCCCCAGTCGAGCGCGCTCAACCGCCCGGCTCCCGGCTCGGGGCGGCTGCCGCGCGGATCACGAGCCCGTGCTCACCAGATTCGCGAACATCCGCCACGCGCCCGGCACCCCCGCGGGCAGCTGCCGGAACCACGAGTAGCCCGTGTAGATGAAGGTGCCCTTGCCGTGGCGCGCCACCAGCAGCCCGCCGTCGCGGGCCGGCTCCCCGGGATCGCGGCTCGACAGCGGGGTCTCGTAGGCCTTGTCGAAGGGGTTCGCGAAGTAGAGGCCGCGCTCCTGGACCCAGCCGTCGAAGTCGGCCGGACCGATCCGGTTGGGCGTGGTCAGCACCGGCAGCCCGGGCTTGAGCAGCGTGACCGGGGCCTCCTCGACGCTCACGCGGTCACGCGAGATGCGGAAGGGGTAGGGGCCGAGCCGGTCCTGGAGCGAGCCCTCGGCGGTCTGGTACTGGATCACCAGCCGGCCGCCGCGCGCCACCCAGTCGAGCAGGCGGCGCTGCGCCGCCAGCAGGCGCGGTCGCGTGTTGTAGGCGCGGACGCCGATCACGATCGTCTCGAAGCGGGTGAAGCGGCCGCGGTCGAGGTCCTCGTCCGAGACCGGCGTGACGTCGAAGCCCATCTGGCCGAGCGCGTCGGGAACCTGGTCGCCCGAGCCCATGACGTAGCCCACCGAGCGTCCGCGGATCGCGAGGTCGGTGCGCAGCAGGTGGGCCTCGGCGGCCGGCATCAGGGTCTGCAGGGGGATGTGGGGATAGTCGAGCGTCACGATGCGGCGCGAGACGCGCTGGCCGAGCTCCGATTCGAGGAAGGCCCGCACCGTTCCGGTCGCCGCACCGGCGGGAGGCGTGACGCGGAAGCGCACCGTGGTGTCGGGCGCCCCGGGCTCGCGGGTCATCGGCACGGCCTCGGGGCTCGCGCTCCAGCCTTCGGGGAGCTCGAGGCGGAGCCGGCCCGAGACGCGGGCGTCCCCGCCCGTGAGCGTGACCTCGACGGTCGCGGGAGCGCGGCTGCCGAACAGGTAGACGCCCCGGTCGAGCGCCACGCTCGCCGGCGGCACGACGTCGAGCGCGCGGTAGCGCTCGCCCGCCACCGGATCCACCCAGCGGTGGACCACCGGCATGGTGATCGAGAAGTGCTCGCCGTTGGCGCCGAGCCAGAAGCGCACCCCGAGCGCCGCCTGGTTTTCGGGAGTGCCGATGATGACGGGATCCGGCACCTCGCTCCAGCCGCCGCCCGAGGGAAGCCGCAGCCAGTACGGGTGCGTGAGCTCGAGATCGGCGGGCGCGTCGAGCCGGAAGGTGTCGGTGAGCGCGACGTTCACGCCCAGCCCACGCCATTGCTGCCGCCGCTCGAGCACCACCGGGGCGATCCCGGGACGGATCAGCTCGACCCGCTCCAGCGCGAGCGGAGTGCGGGTGCGGGCCAGCGCCAGCGCGTCCACCCGCAGCGGCGAACCCGGCGAGACCGAGGGGCGGGACGCGATCGCCTCGAGCCACAGACCGGCGCACGAGCGGATCAGCTCCACCGTTTCGGCGCGCTTCACCTGGACCGGGAGGTCGTTGCCCATCGCCGCCAGGAGGCCGTGGATGCGGAGCAGCAGCGGCAGGCTCGCCTCCGGATGGGCGGCGTCGTACTCGCGGTTCACCTGCGCGACGAGCGGCGCCACGAGCTCGCCCTTCGGCACGCGGGTCCAGCCGAGGTCCACGCCGTCGAACAGGTCGGTTCGCGCCGGCTCGCCGGCCCGGTGCACGAACGTGTTGGTGAAGGTGCCCCGGCGCTCGGCGGCGCCGAAGCCCTGGCTCTTGTGCATGCTCCGGCTCTCGCCCGCGAGCTCCGAATACGAGCGCCCGAGCTCCGGGCTGTACGCCCCGAGGTCCACGCTCACCCGGCCGCGGTTGGTGTCGGGTCCCTGCGCGCCGAAGCGGAAGACGTTCCAGACCAGCCGCTTCGCCTGCCACGGGCGCACCCACTGGAGTTGCTCGGGGAAGCGGGTCGAATCGGCCGCCGCGTGGAAGGCCTCCTCGGCGAGGATGGCCGAGGCGGCGTGATGGCCGTGGCCGGCGGTGCTGTCGGGGGGGAAGCGCGTGATGATGACGTCGGGCCGGGCGCGCCGGATGGACCACACCACGTCGGCGAGGATGCGGTCGTGGCCCCACTTCTCGAGCGTCTCGTCGGCGCGCTTGGAGTAGCCGAAGTCGAGGGCGCGCGTGAAGCGCTGCTCGGCCCCGTCGATGCGGCGCGCCTCGAGCAGCTCCTGGGTGCGGATCACGCCGAGCCGCTCGCCGGTGTCCGATCCGATGAGGTTCTGGCCGCCGTCGCCCCGGGTCATCGAGAGGTAGCCGGTGCGCACCAGCCGTCCCTTGGAGAGGTAGGAGAGCAGGGAGGTGTTCTCGTCGTCCGGATGGGCCGCCACGTACAGCGCGCTTCCGACCACTCCCAGCTTCCGGAGCGCGAGGCGCATCTCGGCCGCGTTCATGGCCTCGCGGGGGCGGGGGTCGGCGGAAGCGGGCGCCGCGGCCGCGAGCAGGCAGGCGGCCAGCGCGAGCGTCAGGGGCTGGAGCAGGGGCTGGCGGGGCATCCTGAGGGTCCTCCCGAGGGTGGTGGTCGCCGCGGCCGGAGCACGAAAATCCGGTCGGGCATGGTAGCACGCGCGCCGCGGGTGGCGGCGCCGGATCCCGGCTGGCAAGATCGCCCGCCATGTCCCGTGTCTCCTCCCACGCCTGGTTCGCGGCGCTCGCCGCGCTGCTCGCGCTGCGCGCGGCGCTCGCGTTCGCGCCGGGCACCTGGCTGTGGAGCCTCGACCTCCAGCGCGACCTCCCGATCGCCACGGGGTGGGGCCTCTGGCTGCTCGCGACGCTGGCGCTGGTGCCGGCCATGGGCCGGGCCATGGGGAGGGCGCTCGAGGGGCCCGCCGGCGCCCTCGAGGCCGCGCCGGGAGGCGCGTTCGCGCTGGCCGCCGCGGCGGCCGGGGCGCTCGTGTTCGCGCTTCCCGACCGCACCTGGTTCACCGGCGACTTCCTCCTGCGCGTCGGCGTGCTCGAGTCGCGCGTGGACCTGGCGCGCATCGCGCCCCAGTCGCTGCCGCTGGATCTCGCCCTGCACGTGACGTGGCCGCGCCGGCTCGCGGCGGCGGGCTGGCTCGCCCACCCGGCCGACGCCGCGCGCTGGATCGGCGCGCTCGAGGCCGCGGCGCTGGCCGCCCTCGCGCTCGCCGCGGCCGGCTGGGAGGGACGGCGCGGCGCCGCACGGATCGCCTTCGCCGCGGTCGCGGCCGGGGGCGCGGGGCTCGCACTGATGACGGGCTACGGCAAGACCTCGGGCGAAATGGTGCCCCTCGCGCTCGCGGTGGCGGTGCTGTGCGGCCGCCTCGCGCGCGAGGGGCGCGGCGGGGCGGCCCTCGGGCTCACGCTCGGGCTGGCGCTGCTCTCGCACCGATCCGCGCTGCTGCTGCTGCCCGGCTGGGGCGCGGCGTGGTGGGCCGCGTCCCGCTCGGGCCGCCTGCCGCGCGGGGGCTTCGCTCGCCTCGCGGGGATCGGGGCCCCGCTGCTCGCGCTGGGGGTGTCGGGCCCGCGGCTCGCGGGCCTGCTCGGCGGCTTCGACCTGCCCCGGCACCTCGCGGGCGGCGATCCGGCGGCGCTCCTCGCCGGGGCCCTCGGCCCGCTCGCCCTGCTCGACCGGGTCAACGTGGCGCTCGCCTACGCGCCGCTCGCGCCGCTCCTCGCGCTGCCGGTCCCGGCGCCGGCCGGCGCCCCCGCCGCGGAGCGTGAAGCGCCGCCCGCCTTGACGCTCGCGCTCGCCGTGCCCGCCGCGGCGATGGCGCTGCTCGTCACGCCCCAGCAGGGGCTGTTCCGGGACTGGGACGTGTTCGCGATCCCGGGAACGCTGCTCGCGCTCGCGACGGCGCGCCGCGCCTCGCGGTGGGCCGGTGGGGCCGCGGGCGAGGAGCGGGGCCGTCGTACGGCCGCGCTCCTCGCGTGCGCCGTGCTGGGGGCGGGGCTGTGGCTGGCCGTGGGCCACGACGAGCGCGCGGGGCTCGCGCGGGTGCGGGCCTTCGCGACCCGGGCCCCGGCCCGCGACGCCGCGCACGTGGCCAGGCTCTGGGAGTTCCTCGGCGACCGAGCGGCCGCGCGGCGGCGCTGGGAGGAGTCGGCCGCCGCCCTGCGCGAAGCGGTGCTCCACCAGCCGACCCCCCGGCTCTACCTGATGCTGTCCATCGCGGAGGCCGAACTCGGGAATCTCGAAGCCGCCGAGCGGGCGATCGCGCGGGCGGCCGAGCGCGATTCCTCGGTGGCCGGGATCTGGGAGGCCGCGGTGATGCTCTCGCTCCGGCGCGGGAACGAGGAGGGGGCCCGCGCGGCGGCCCGGGGGCTCGCGCGGATCTCGCCCGGTCACCCGCTGGTGCGCCGGGTGCTGGGCGACCCGGCCGCGCCGGCCGGTTCCTCCGAACCGGCCCGGCCTTCCCCGGTGCCGCGCTAGCCCGCGAACGCGCTGCGCGCCACGAACCAGAGATTGGAGGGGCGTTCGGCGAGGCGGCGCATGTACCACGGGAACCACTGCGAGCCGTAGCTGATGAGCACGCGCACCCGGTGGCCGGAAGCCCTGAGGCGCAACTGCTCGGCGCGGCGGATCCCGTACAGCATCGCCACTTCCCAGCCGTCGGGGGCCACGCCGGCGGCGGACGCGTGGGCGGCGATGCGCGCGATCAGGTCGGAGTCGTGGGTTCCGGCCGCGAGCCACGCCCCGGCGCGGCGTGCCTCGGGCGCGAGCAGCGCCGCCGACAGCCGCAGGAAGGACTCGCGGACCTCCTCCATCTTCGGGAACGCGATGGACTCGGGCTCGCGGTAGGCGCCCTTCACGAGCCGCACCGGCGGGCCGTCGGGAAGCAGCGAGTCGAGGTCGGCGGCGGTGCGGCGGAGGTAGGCCTGCAGCGCGATGCCGACGTTGCGGTGGGAGCGGCGCACCCGGCGGAAGGCCTCGAGGGTGCGCTCGGTGTAGGCGCTCCCCTCCATGTCGATCCACACCCGGAATTTCGCGCCGTTCGCGATCCCGGCGAGCCGGTCCAGGTTGGCGTCGGCGAGCCCCGGGTCGAGGTCGAGCCCGAGGTGGGTGAGCTTGACCGAGATCTCGGTGTCGAGCCCCGCCGCGGCGAGCCTCCGCACCACGTCCTCGTAGTGGTCCACCTCGGCCGCCGCCTCGGCGCGGTCGGTGACGTTCTCGCCGAGGTTGGTGACGATCGTCCCGAGCCCGTCGTGGGAGAGGGCGCGGGCGGCCTCGAGGGCCTCGTCCACGGTCTCGCCGGGCATGAAGCGCGAGACCGCCCGCCTCACGAAGCGGCGGCGCGTGGCCTGGCGCCGAAGCCAGGGATTCTCGGACCCCGCGAGGAGAAGGCTGCGAAGGACGCTCATGAGCGGTCGCGGAAATTAGCAGCCGTCCCGGCGCCCCGCAAATCCGCCGAAACGCGAAGGCCGCCCCCGGAGGGGCGGCCTTCGTTTCGGCCCGGATCCCGGATCGGGATCAGGGCACGACGATGCGCTGGGTGCGCGCCATGCCGTTCGACTTCATCTGCACGAAGTAGAGCCCGGAGCCCACGCGGCTCCCGGCGTCGTCCTGCAGGTTCCAGCCGGTCGAGTGCTCGCCCGCCCGCAGCGTCTCGTCGGAGATCCGGCGGACGAGGCGGCCGCTCACGTCGAACACCCGGAAGCTCACGCGCGAGTCGCGCGGGAGGCCGAAGCGGATCCGGGCGAAGCTCGTGACCGGGTTCGGGGCGGCGGCGAACCAGAACTCGTTCGGCGCCTCCGGAGCGACCCGGCGCTGCACGCCCTCGTCCACCACCGGGGCCCGCACCGCGTCCTCGCAGCTGCTGATGTGGAGCTGGAGGTTGCCGTCGGTGATCGCGATCGGATCCACGGTCGTGGGGTCGCCGTCGATGTCCACCAGCATCAGCGTGCTGCCGTAGCGATCGGCGGGATTGCTGAACACGTGGAGGAAGTAGCGGTCCTTGAGGGTGCCGTCGCGCTGGCCGTTGCTGCCGGGCTCGTTACGGTCCTCGACGCGGGCCCAGAAGTACGCCGGCTCCACCTTGAACTTGCTGCCCTTGATGCCCTGCACCCGGCCGGTGCCGTAGAACTCGATGAAGTTGAACGGGGTGACCGGCGACTCGGAGCCCGGAGGCAGCCCATCCACGTTGCCGCAGCGCTCGACCGTGACCTGGAAGCCCTGGAAGTGGCGCTTCAGCACCGCGTCGATGTGGTTCCACTGGCCGCCCTGGCCGGCCGTCGAACTGCAGCCCGGGTAGACGTTGCCGCCGAAATTGTGACGGCGGGTCTGCTCGGCGTACGAGCCCTCGAAGTACTGGCTGATGCGCGCGCCGCCGCCGGTCATCCAGCACATGCCCTCGGGCTTCGAGCACTCGGGGCTCGCGACCACGAAGTTCTTGTAGAGGTAGGGATCCCCGGCGCTGGTCGTGAACAGGTGGGCGCCGCTCGAGGGGAAGATCACGGTCTCGTCGGCTCCCACCAGCGCGGTGGCGGTGAACTCGCCGCCGGCCTCCGGCAGGGCGATCTCGAAGTAGCCTTCGGCGTTCGAAACGTTGGTGCCGGTGAAGCCACCGCCCGTCACGCGAATGGGCACCCCCGGAAGCGGGAGGCCGGTGAATTCGCAGTACACGTGCCCGGCGAAGAAGAAGCCGGTGGCGTGGGCGGTGAGCGGAGCGAGCAGGGCGCCCGCGAAAAGGAGGGGCAGCAGCTTCTTCATGGGGGAGCGTCTCCTTTGGAGTCTGGACGCCGGGGGGATGCCCGGCGCATCGTCAGCGTTGCGGATACAGGATGCGGGGCGGACCGCGTGAAATCCGCCGAACGACCAGCGACTCACCGTCCTTTCTCCTCGTGATCCGCCGCGAGCAGGGGACTCGCGGTTCGACCTCGGGGCGCCCGGAACGCGTGGGGCCGGGCAGGGGGCATGGACTGGAGGGCGCCGCCCGGAAGCCGGCCGGTGTCGGCCGTGTGCGGGGCGGATCCCCGTGGAATCCGGACACCAGCTTGCGGCAGGTTCGCGGTTTAGGTCAATGGAATTCTCGATCCCTTTGCCCGCGAGGGCCCTGAACCCCCGTCCCCCGGCTCACCCGGCGCCCGTGTGTTCGAGCATGTGGATCTGCCAGAGGTCCCGCCGGCTCGAGCGCAGCATCGGCTGCAGGGCGAGGCAGCCGGTCGGCCCGATGGCGCGCTCGAGGAAGCGCAATTCCTCGAGATTGGCGCGCACGGCGGGGTCGGGAGGGAGCGCGATCCCGGAGGCGCGGGCGATCAGCAGGCCCTTGGCCCGCAGCGAGAGTTCGAGGTGGATGCGGAGCAGGCACAGCATGTCCGCGAGCACCGGGCCCTGGAATCGGTGCCGGAGGGTTTCGAGGTAGTGACCCACCGGGGTGTGCTCGACCTCGCCCTCGAGGATCTGCTCGAGGCGCTCGGCGTCGCCGTCGAGGCCGGTGCCGAGCCAGTCGCGCGTCGCCCGCTCGCTGCGTTCGAACACCACGATCACGATCAGCGGCATGGCCACGACCAGCAGGGCGGTGCTCAGGAACGGGTCGAGGAGCAGGTGGTTGTAGAGGGAGTGGACCAGGATCGCGAGCGCGAGCCCGGGGAGGAAATGCTTCGTGGCCACCGAATCGCGGCGGTCGGTGCGATCGCGCGCGAGGATCGCCGCGACCGCCGTGGTGGACCCGTGGAGCATGGCGGTGCCGAGGCCCCGCACGATCCACAGGCCGAGGTCGAAGCGCTGGAGCGCCCACGCGTAGTAGACGTTTTCCACGAGGGCGAAGCCGGCGCCGATCGCGAATCCGTGGATCGCGGCGTCCACCATGAACCCGACCTTGGCCCGGCGCACCAGGAGCACCACCCAGGCGAGCTTCAGGGTCTCCTCGATCACGGGCGCCACGTAGCGCCGCACCGCCATCGGCTCGAGGGCTCCGCTCCCGATCGCGAGCGCGTTCGCCCCCCACGCCGCCAGCGCGGCGGCCCCGCCCACGGCGATGGACCGGAGCACGGCGCGCCGGGTCACCAGCTTGAAGCTGTCGAGGAACCCGAGGGCGGTGAGGAACAGCACCACCGGGAAGAGGCCGACCGCGAGGCTCGCCACCGCCATCACAGGACCTTCAGGGAAACCATCCACTCGGCGCGGGACGGGCCCCGCCGTTCGTGGGCGCGCGCGACACCGGCCGAGAGCGTGAAGGACTGGTGGGCGAGGAGGGCGATCCGGAGATCGGCCTGGACGCCGAGATTCGCGAGCGAGCGGCGCGAGGCCGGATCGTCGAAGTTGGCCGAGAGGGCCGAGGCGAACACCGAGGTGCGCAGCCAGCTCGCGTAGAGGGCGGGAACCCCGAGGCGCTCGAAGCGGAGCGGCGGAAGGTTGAGGTCCAGCATCGCGCGAGCGTAGCGGGTCCCCGCCACCGCGTTCAGCTCGGCGCCGGGGAAGCTCGACGCCTCGCGATAGCGCTTCACTTCCTGCCAGTCCACGAAGTTGTTGCCGAACCCCCCGAAGAAGAAGTTGGCGAACGGTTCGGCGCGGTCCCCGGGGGCGAGCCCGCCGGCGGTGCGAAGCCACAGGGAGCCGTTCCGCAGCGGCACCGGGGTGCCCGCGTCGGCGGCCGCCTCGATCGAGGGGAACCCGCGCCAGCGCGCGCGCCCGTCGCGCACGAAGCGCACCCCCTGGAGCGCGCCGGTGAGGCGCCACTTGAGGCCCTTCTCCGGATCCACCGCCCCGATCGAGGAGCGGGTGTTGCGGTCGCGAAGCTCGAGGGATCCCCCGAGCAGCTTGTCGAAGCCCGGCGAGATCGAGACGTTCTGCGCGTCGGGCAGCCGCTCGAGCCCGGTCCACCCGGCGACGTCCACGGACAGGTCGAGCGTGTGGGGATCGTCCCGGATCAGCGCGCGCTCCCATCCGAGGCCCGCCGACGTGCCCTTGCGGCTGGTCTTGGTGGGGCCGAACAGGTCGTAGAACGAGGCCGGGTTGTGGCGCACGCGGGCGCTCCAGCCGGAGAGGCGGTAGGCGAGCGCGAGGTGCACGCGTTCGTCCGCGTCCTGCCCCGCGGCCGGCGTCACCGAGGCGGTGGCGGTCACGTCGTGAAATCCCGCCGGGTCCTGGAACCGGGCCTGCGCGCCGACCGCGCCCCGGTCCTTGTAGGCCTCCGCCACCGGGACCAGGGAGACCATCCGCACGCTCGCGAGCGGCCGGTATGGCCCCTGCCGCACGAGGCGCGCTTCGAGGTCCACCGCGCTCGGCGGCGGCAGTCGCCAGGTCTCTAGCTCGGCGTGGCGGGCCACCACCTGCTGTCCGAAGAACGTGATCGCGCTGACGTCGGTGAGCGGCCGCGGCACGATCAGGGCCGGAACGAAACCCGCGCCCGAGTAGCGGAACACGACCAGCGAGTCCCCGCGCACCGGCACCGGCCGGAAGAAGCCGATCTCCGCGTTGCTCACGATGTCCATCGAATCGGCGGCCAGGTCGTAGCGGAAGATGTTGGAGACGCCGGTGTAGTACGAGCTGCCGAGCAGGGCGTCGCCGTCGGGCGAGAACACGAAACCGGTGGGGATCGAGCTGCCGAAGTCGAACAGCGTGCGGCCGGTGGTGTCGCCGCGTTGGAAGGTGGCGACGTCGTAGAGCCGCAGCGACTGCCTCCCGCTCACGTCGGCCATCGAGAGCGAGAGCCGGGTGCCGTCGGGGGAGAGGTCGAGATCGTAGACGTCGCGCCCGTAGGGGAAGGTCGCGACGCGCGCGTAGTCGGTGTAGGGCTCGGGGAACCGCACCACCGTGGAGATCCCGTTGAAGCGGCGCACGCCCCACAGCGAGCGGTCCTGCCGGTTGAAGGCGAGGTCGCCGACCCGCGCGTCGCGCATCAGGCGGCGGCGCCGGCCCGTCGCGGGGTCGAGGACCCACAGGTCGCGCCAGTCGTTGTTGTCCGCGGTGTAGAAGAGCTGCCGGCCCTCCGGGTCCCACGCCGGGGAGCACACGAAGTGAATGGCGGGCCCCTTGACCTCGCCGAGGTCGCGGATCGGGCCGCCGTCGAGCGGGATCGCCGCGAGGTGGGCGAGCCGGCCCGGGTAGAACACGCCCGCGTAGATCGCGCGCCCGGCGGTGTCCACCCAGGCGCGCGAGACCGAGCCCAGCGCGCGCTTCGACAGGTCGCGGTAGGGCGTGGTCGGATGCGCGCGCACCGAATCGAGGTTGGCGGATTGGAAGCGCCGCTCGTCCTCGATCCAGCGGTCCCAGGCCTCGCCGATCGTGAGCCCGGTCACCTTGCGGAACTGGTGGGCGAAGTAGGCCCGGCTCCCGGGGCGGCGCGACACCCAGTCCATGAACGCGGCCGGGCCGAACCGGTCGGCCATCCACGTCATGAAGCGCGCGCCGTAGAGGTAGGAGTTCACGCCGATCTGGAAGTCCACGCGGGCGCCCTCCGACTCGAGCCCGAGCGGATCGTAGAAGTGCGACGAATCCCGCACCATCGCCCGGAACACCATCTCGTCGTAGGGACCCTGGGCCCGGCCCAGCCCGCCCGACATCCACGTCTCGAAGAACACGGCGGTGCCCTCGCGATGCCAGCGCGGGGCCGCCCTCCGGGGCATGGTGAGGTAGCCGTACAGGATGCTCTCGGGATGCTCGGCGTTCTCGCGCACCTTGCCGAAGAACGCGCGCCGGAAGAACCGGTCGCTCCCCGCCGCCTGGTCGAGCGTCACGACGTGGGCGAGCTCGTGGTTCATGATGAAATTGATGCGCTCGTTCGAGGGGGCGGTCTCGTAGACGAAGTTGGAGGGTGCGATCTGGATGCTCATCGTGCTGCGCGGGCTTCCCACCACGGCCGCGTTGCCGAGGTCGGAGTTGTCCACCAGCATGATGGTGACCTTCTCGCCCGGCTCGTAGCCGAACAGGCGGCGGTGCATGTCCATCGAGTTCTCGAAGCAGCGCGCGGTGTACGGGGCGATGAAGTTGAGGGCCCGGGCGGGGTAGACGAGCCTCAGGTGCTCGGTTTCGAGGGCGGCGTAGCGGGGCTCGGCGCCCGCGGCGCCCGCCGAGAGCCCGGCGACGAGCAGGGCGAGCCGCGCGGCGCGGGCCGGGAGCGCCCGCGGAGGGGCGCGCCGGCCCGGCCGCGGTGGGGGCCCGGACTCGGGGGGAGGCGGCATGCTCGGGATCCTCTCGAAGCCGAACGACGAGGAGACTTCGTGGGGGGCGAAGTCTCCTCGTCTCCGAATCGCGGGGTGACCCCGCGACCGTTTCAGGCGGGTTCGATCAGTCGGCGGTCGCGAGCACCTTCGAAAGGTCGCCGCCGCTCGCGAGCTTCTGGAAGCCGGCATCGCCGACCACCTTCGCGAAGTTGGCGTCGCCGACCAGCGTCGCGAAGCCCTCGGTCGTCACCAGGCGGCCGAATCCGTCCGCCGAAGCGACCTGCCCGAAGCCCTCGGTGGTCACGACCTTGGAGAAGTCGGCGCTCGTCACCAGCTTGCCGAAGCCCTCGGTCGCCAGCACCTTGCCGAAGTTGTCGCCGCTCGCCATGCGCGCGAAGCCTTCGGTCGCCACCCACTTGGAGAGGTCGCCCTGCCGCGTCACCGCGCCCCACTCGGCCGAAGCGCGAAGGGCGGAATAGTCGGCGCCCGCCACCAGCTTGTTGAAGTCGGCGGCGGTGTGGACGTGCCCGGCGTCGGCGGCCGCCATGAGCTTCTGGAAGCCGTCGGTGCTCGCGAGCTTGATGAAGGCGTCGCTCGAGATCATCTTGGCGAAGCCGTCGGTCGCCATGAGCTGCGCGAAGCCGGCGTCCCCGACGATCTGGGCGAATCCGTCCGTGGCGGCGAGACGGGCGAAGTTGCCGTCACCCACCAGGCGGGCGAACCCGTCGGTGGCGATCACCTTCCCGAAGGCGTCCCCGCTCGCCATCTTCGCGAACCCTTCGCTGGCCACGACCTTGGCGAATTCCGGGTTGGTCTGGATCTGGTGGAACAGGTCGCTCTGAAGGAACGACTGAACCTGCGGATCCTGGAGCGTCACGTCCTTCTCGCTCATCTGTCCCGCGTTGTAGCGATTGGCTCCGCCGATCGCGCCTTCGACCCCGCTCTTGGGCGGGATCAGGCCCTTCCAGGCCGCGAACGCCAGGCCCACAGCCACCACGGCGACGATGACGAGAAGATTCTTCGAGTTCTTCATGAGTCGGCCTCCTCCGAGGACACTGGTCCGCCAACCCGCGGACCGGGGGGGTTCTACGTGCAAGGACACCGTCAGGCGGGAAAGGTTGGAGGGCGCGTCACCGGGGCGGGGGCGCCGGGGCGGGCCGCACGGGCACCTGCACCATGGAACGCTCGGTGCCCGAAATCAAGCTCAACGTGAGGGACGGGCCGGCGTCGGCGGGGGCCGAGAACTCGGCCTCGAAGGTCCCTTCGGCGGGTCCCCGCCACGCGATCGCGCCCGCCGAGAGCCGCGCCTCGCCCGAGGGGGCGCCGAGGCGCCGCAGCGAGAGGGGCGCGCGGGTGCCCGCCGGGTCCGAAAGCTCGAGCTCCGCGCCCGGCTCGAGCGTCACTTCGACCAGCACGCGGCAAACGCCGTCCGAGGAAGTGGTCCGGGCTTCGGCGCGGGAGGCGCCGGCCCGCGCGAAGACCGGCCTCGTCGAGGACTCCGCCGCGCCGCCCATCGCGCCGCTGAGGTCGTGGCGGGCGCCGGATCCGAACCCCGAGCGGCCCGGGCCCATCGCCACCACCCCCAGCGCGAGCCCGGCCGCGAAGGCCAGCCCCGCGAACACGCGCACCCGTCCCGCGGGCCAGGAAGGGGAGAGCGGACGCCGCGCCGTGCCGGGGTGTGCCGCGCGGGAGGCCGGCTCCTGCCGGATCTCCCGGAGCACCCGCTCGCGGAGGTCCGCGGGGGGTTCGGCGGGGGCCACCGCGCCGAGGCGGCGGAACAACTCGGCCAGCTCCGCGTGGCGGGCGCGGGCCGCGGCATCCGAGGCGAGCAGCGCCTCGGCACGCGCCCGCTCGGCGGGCGAGGCGCTGCCGTCGAGCAGCTCGAGCAGGAGCGCGTCGTGCGGGTGCGCGCTCATCGGGCGCCGAAACCCAGGCGTCGCAGCTCGACTTCGAGGCGGAGGCGGGCGGTGTGGAGCCGCGACTTCACGGTCTTCTCCGGGACGTGGAGCAGGTTTCCCACCTCGCGGTGCGAGAGGGCGAGAAAGTGGCGGAGCACCAGGATCTCCCGGTCCTCGTGGCGAAGCTCCATCAGGGCCTGTTGCACGCCTGCGATCTCCTCCTCGCGCTCGAGACGCTCTTCGGGTCCGGGAGCCCGCGACGGCTCCCGCTCGCTGATCGGGGCGTCGGGCCCGCGGCCGCGCCGGAAGTTGAGCGCTTCGTGGATGGCGATTCGGTACAGCCAGCTGAACAGCCGGCCACCGCCCTTGAAGCTCGACAGCCGGCCCCAGGCCTTCACGAACACGGTCTGGGAGAGGTCCCTCGCGTCCTCGATGTTCCCGGTCATGCGCAGCAGGAGGTTGTAGATCACGCCCGCATGCGCATCCACCAGGTCCCCGAAGGCCTCGGAGTCGCCTCCCCTGGCACGTTCCACCAGGGCGGCTTCGTCGAACTCAGCCATAAGGACACGGTCCGGGTGGAAAAGTTGGAGCCGGCGGGCCGTGGTCCGCCGGCGGCCTACTCGATCGTCAGGATACGGTCCAGGCCCGCGTAGGCGAAGATGTTGCGCACCCTCGGGAGCAGGTGGACGAGCTTGAAGGAGTGGCCGGAGGCGTGCAGCCGCTTGTAGGTCTCGATGAAGACGCCGATCCCGGCGCTGGAGATGTAGTCGAGCCTCGAGCAGTCGAGCGTGAGCGACGTGTCGAGGCCGCGCAGCACCCGCTGCGCGTGATCGGACTCGGCCGCGTCGAGACGCCCGGCGAGCCGGACGATGCCGTTGTCTTCCACCTGGATGTCGAACATCAGGACGGGAGCCTCTTGGTCACGGTGATGGTGTTGGTGCGGGCCTCGCGATGGTACTCGATGCGGTCCGCGATCCGGCGGACGAGGTGGATGCCGAGGCCGCCGGCCCGGCGCTCGAGGATGGGTTTGTCCGGGTCCACCTCGGGCGCCCGATTGGGGTCGAAGGCCTCGGCGTCGAAGTCCCGCAGCCTCAGCGTGAGCGTGGGCGCGGACCAATCGAGACCGAGCTCGATGGGCCCGTGGCCGGCACCGTACTTTACCATGTTGGAGAAGAGCTCCTCCGCCACCACGTCGAGGTCCCAGGCGTGTTCCTCGGCGATCTCCTGATCCGACAGGAATGCGCGAAGGAAGGCGTAGATCGCCTCGAGCGAGGCGATCTCCCGGGCGAAGCGGCGTTCGACCATGAGCGGGGAAGCTAGGGTTCCCGCGCGTCCGTTTCCAGCGAATTCGCCGCGCCCCACTTCCGCGGGGCGGGCGCGGGTGGACGCGTGTCGGCACGGTGGCCCGCCGCCCGCGCACGCGCCCGGGTCGTGGAGGGGCGGGGGGGCGATGGAATTTTCCAGATCGCTGACGAACGGGACGTGGCGCCCGAGGCAGAATCCCCGGATCGCGGGCCCGCCGGGTCCGCCCACGTTTCCACCGGGGGGGGGATCGAGGCATGAGGGCCGTGTGGGTCACCGTTCTCGGGCTCGGGTTGCTCGTGCCGCACGCGATGGCGGGCGGCGCGGACGCGCCGTCGGCGGCCGCGGAGGCGGCCGGCGACGCGGGGGACGGGGAGGTGGATCCCGGCGTCGTCGCGGATCCGCTGGCGCCTCCCTCGCTCGAGATCCTTCCCACCGGGCCCGGCCAGGGTTTCCTCTGAGCGCTTCCCTCGGTCCCGTTGGGACCGGTCGTGGACCCCGAGTGGGGCCTCTTCCACACGCGGCGCGCCCTGTGGGATCCGGTGCAGCCCGGCCGCCTGGGTTCGCTGCGGCCCGAACTCCAGTTCCGCGTGAACGGCGAAACCTACCGCTTCGCCGACGAGAAGAACCTGCGCCGGTTCATGCTCGCCCCGAAGCACTGGTGCGGCCTGCTTCGCGACCCCGTCACCGGCCGCAAGTTCCTCCCGACGCGGAAGTCCCCCGAGGCCTACTGGTTCGGCGGGCCCTACTTCTTCGAGAGCGAGTCCACGTGGACGCGCTTCGTCGAGGACCCGCATCGCTACGCGGTGATCCGGCGCATGTAGCGGGAGCGGAGCGGCGCCGCGCGCCGCTCCGCCTCGCCTCCCCGGGGTCCGCCTCGCGCCCGGGGACCCGGCCCTACGCCGTGACGATCACCAGCTGCCGGACCTTGCGGAACTCGTCGGGATCGAGGATGCGCAGTTCCATGCCGCCCTCGACGGGGCGCAGCTCGTAGCTGGTGAGCGGCTGCGGGGTCACGACCCGGGCCCGCGGTGAAGGAATCGGGAGGATCGTCTGCGCGTCGGTGTCGAGGGGACGCGTCAGGAAGGGCGCGAGGTCGCCGGTGGGCTGGAGCGTCTTGCCGAGTCCCAGCACCCCGCCCTTCGCGACCACCACGCCGGCCTCGGTGAGCTGCCGCCGGTCCCCGACCACGACGTACACGGTGGCGATCTCGCGCCGCCGCTCCTCGAGCGTCTCCTCCTGCCGCGCGATCTGGGCCTGCGACTCCTCCACCGTGGTTTCCAGCCCGGTCACCTCGCCCTGCAGCTTCTCGACCCGCTCGGTGAGCGCGGCCATCTGGGATTCCTTCTCCGCGACCGAGGACCGGAGGTCGGCCACCATGCGGCGAAGCCCCCGAACCTGGTCGCCGCTCGCGGCGAGGCTCGACTCGAGCTGCCGGATGCGGTGCTTGTTGCGCTCGATGCCCGCGCGCAGGTTCGCGATGCGGTCGAGCGCGTCGCGGCCGTCGGGCGATTGGAGGTCCTTCTCCGATCGGAGGTTTCCGGACACGAGGTTCACGTCCGCGTCCCCGACGGTGATCGCGTTCAGGCTGTCCTGGATCTCGGCGATGGCGTCCACCGTCTGCGCGTAGCGATCGCGCATGGCCTGCTCGGTGACCTTCAGGTCCTCGAGGGCGACGCGGGCGCTCCGGTCGCGGATGAAGAAGAGCGAGGTCAGCGCGAGCAGGCCCGCGAGGACCACGATCGAGACGAACTTCAGGAGCTTGCTCATGGGTTCCCGAACCTCCCTGGCGTGGGGGCGTGAACGGGGAGCGGCATGGAACGGCGGCCGGGCGAACCCGGCCGGGGCGGCGCCGCGCGCCGGTCGGTGGTTCCGGACGGCGCGTCCGGCGCCGGGAGAGCGCAAGTTCCCGGCCAGTGCCGCAACTCGCGAATTCGCGGGGCGCGAGCCCGTCTCGGGAGGCGAGGCGGGAGGAAGCTTGTAGAAAGAGGGGAGGAATCCGCGCTCAGAAGGCGCGGTAGCCGAAGCGGATCGCGAAGAAGCGCAACGGCGTTCCGTCGCGATCGAGATTCATGAACTGGACCTCGCCGAGCACGCGATCCCGGCGGTTGGGCTGGAATTCGTAGCGCAGCCCGGCGCCCCACGCGTTGCCCCAGCCCGACCTCGCCTCGAGCGGCACCTGCCGGCCCGTGACGAGGTCCTGGTACGAGGAGCCCGAGCCGAACCCGTTCCGGAAGTAGCCGGCCCCGGCGGCGGCCTCGAGCCACAGGTTCGGAACGGTTTCGATGGCCGCGCCGCCGAGCGCCGAGCCGAACCAGCCGTGACCGTAGTCCGCGCTCACCGAATAGGCGATGCCGTTGAGCAGGATCGCGTCGGGTTGGGTCGAGGGCAGGTCGTCGAAGTCGAGCCGCGCGCGAAGCGCGAAGCGATCCGCGAGGCGCCGGTCCCCGCTCATGCCCAGGCCGAGCCCGGCCTGGTGGCGCTGGCGGATGCGCGCGGGCGCGCCGAGCCAGCCCGCCCCGATGTGCGTCCAGAGCTGCCACGGGCCGGCGAGCGTGCGCAGGCTGTCCCCGGGGGAGCCGGCGGGCTCGCGCGGGTCGCCCGGGTAGCTGCGCCGCGGCTGGGCCGTCGCGAGCCCGGCCGCGAGCGCGAGGGCGAGCGCGGCGCAGGCGAGCGCGGCGAGCGCGGGGCGCGGGCCGCGTCCGCGGTCAGCGGAGCGCGACATGGTCCCGCGCGGCCGAGCGGTCGCGCTGTGCCGCGAGGGCGTCGAGCGCGAGGAACGGGTCCACCCGCGCGCCGCGCGGCATGGCCTCCGGGTTCACGCAGCGGAACTCGACCCGGCGGTTCGCCCGGTAGCCCGTCGCGTCGCGTTCCTCCGCCGCCAGCCGCGACTCGCCGTAGCCGCGCGCGACCAGCTGGATCGGGCGGACCCCGCCGGACTCGACGAGGTATCCCTTCACCGCCTCGGCCCGTCGCCGGCTCAGTTCGCGGTTGTGCGCGTCGGTGCCGCGCGAGTCCGCGTGACCCGAGATCTCGAACTTGAGGGTCGGGTAGGCCCGGATCACTTCGGCCACCTCGAGCAGCGCGCGCCGCGCGGCGGGCTCGAGCTCGGCGCGGTCGGTCCGGAAGAAGGCCATGTCGAGCCGGATCCGGCCGGGGCGGTTCGCGGGCCCCCGGTCGGCGGATCCCACCCCGGGCGGGTAGTCCCGGGGCGGAGAGATCGCGAGCTCGACGGAGGCCATCGGGCAGCCGCAGTGATCCACCTCGACGCCCGGCGGCGTGCCGGGGCAGCGGTCCACGCGGTCGAAGACCCCGTCCTCGTCCACGTCCGCGGCGGGCCAGGAGTAGCCCGGCGCGGCGGGGTCCGTATGGGGCATGGCGTTCGAAGCGATCCGGCTCGCTCCCGTGCAGAGGAGCAGCAGCGCGAGGCCGGTTCCGGCAAGGGGGATGGGCTTCATGGAGAACCTCAACTGGTTGTCGGATCACCCGGGACGTCAACGGGAACGGGACGGCAGGCCCCACGCGGGCCCGGGCTGCACCACCACCCCCTGGGACGGAGGCACCACAAGTCTAGGCAGGCTCCGGACCGATTCGCCAGAGAAATCTGGCGGGGGACGGGGGGGCGCGTCGGGGTGCGCGCCGCTCGAGGGAGAGACACGGCCGGTGGGCTGCGGAGCGCGGGGTGTCTCGTGGTGCCGGAGGCGGGGGTCGAACCCGCACACGATTTGAGTCGTACCGGATTTTGAGTCCGGCGCGTCTGCCAGTTCCGCCACTCCGGCACGTCGAGGGGGTGGAACGCTAGCAAGAACCCGGGGAGGCGTCCACGGACGGACGTGCGGGGACACTGGGCGCCTTCGAGGTGTCCCGTGGCGGCCGAACCGCTCCTTGCTTCGCACGCGAATTCGTCGGATAACTCCCGGCACGCGATCTGCAGTGCGGGGCGTCGAGACTTCCGCTCGATCCCCGGGACGGATTCCACGAGGAGGAACGCCATGAGCCGCCTGTTCGCCGTGGTCCTGCTGCTGGTGCTGGGATTCCAGATGGTCGAACCCGCCTTCGCCGCGCGGCGCGTGGTCGTGAAGCGCGGGCCCCGCCATCGCACCACGGTGGTCGTGCACCGGGGCTGGCCGTTGCGGCGCCCCGCGCGGGTCGTGGTGGTTCGCCCCGCCCGCACCGTGGTGCGGGTTCGCCCCGCGGCATACCTCGCGCCCGTGATCTTCGCGGGTGTCGTGATCGCGGCCGCCTCGGCGCCGGCGCACGACGTGCTGGTCTGGGAGGACGCCGAGACCCTCGAGAAGGAAGACGACTGGACCGAGTTCACGCTCAACGCCGACTCCCGCGGCACGCGGTTGTGGCTCGAGGTCAAGGCCGGAAAGGCCCAGTTCGACTGGGCCGAGGTCGTGTTCGAAAACGGCGACGCGGTGGTGGTGGACTTCGCCGAGAAGACCCAGGGCGAAGGCCTCTACTCGCTCCTCGACTTCCGCGACGGCCGCAAGGTGGACCACGTCCGCCTGGTGGCGCGCGCGAAGAGCGACGAGGCCCGGGTCGCGCTCAAGATGGAGAAGTGACCGCGGGGAACGCCGATCGCCCGACCCGCCCCCAGGACGCACCACCTCACACCGGAGACCGCCGAGCGATGGACCCGAAAGTCGTCGAATCCGCCCGCGCCGCCTTTCCCGCGGGTCCGAACCGCGTCGTGCTGGGGGCCGTGCTCCACGGCGGCGAGTGTCACGCCGAGCCGCTGGTCACGCTGCCGCTCGGCATGCTCAACCGGCACGGGCTGATCGCCGGCGCCACCGGAACCGGCAAGACCCGGACGCTGCAGCTGGTCGCCGAGCAGCTCTCGAACGCCGGCGTGCCGGTGTTCGTCGCCGACGTGAAGGGGGACCTCTCGGGGCTGGGCACGGCGGGGGAGACCCACCCGAAGATCGCCGAGCGCTCCGCCGCCACGGGCTACGACTGGAAGGCCGCGTCCTTCCCGGTCGAGTTCCTGAGCCTCACGGGCCGCAACGGGGCCCAGCTGCGCGCCACGGTGTCGAGCTTCGGCCCGCTGCTGCTGGCCCGCGTGCTCGGGCTCAACGACACCCAGTCCAGCGTGCTCGCGATGGTCTTCAAGTACTGCGACGACCACGGGCTGCCGCTCCTCGACTTCTCCGACCTGCGCGCGATCCTCCAGTTCCTGTCGGGCGAGGGCGCCGACCAGCTCAAGGACTACGGCGGCATGTCGAAGGCCACGGTCGGGGTCCTGCTCCGCGAGATGGTGGAGCTCGAGCAGCAGGGGGCGGAAGCGTTCTTCGGCGAGCCCGAGTTCGACCTCGACGACCTGATCCAGACCGAGCGGGACGGCCGCGGGCTCGTGAGCCTGCTGGACCTCACCGACGTGCAGGACCGGCCGGCGCTCTCCTCCACGTTCATGATGTGGATGCTCGCGCGCCTCTACCTCGAGCTTCCCGAGGTCGGGGACCTCGAGAAGCCGAAGCTGGTGTTCTTCTTCGACGAAGCCCACCTGCTGTTCGACGGGGCCAGCAAGGAGTTCCTCGCGCAGGTCGAGCAGGTGGTGCGCCTGATCCGCTCGAAGGGCGTGGGGGTGATCTTCGTCACGCAGAGCCCCAAGGATGTCCCGGCCGACGTGCTCGGCCAGCTCGGCAACCGCGTGCAGCACGCGCTGCGCGCCTTCACTCCCGACGACGAGAAGGCGCTGCGGGCGGCGGCGCGCACGTTTCCGAAGACGGACCACTACGACGTGGAGGAGGTGCTGACCACGCTCGGCACCGGGGAGGCGCTGGTCACGGTGCTGGCTTCGAACGGCGCCCCGACGCCGCCCTTCGCGACGCGCCTGATCCCGCCGGCCTCGCGCATGTCCCCGATGGCGGCGGAGGAGCGGGCGCGCCGGCTCGCGGCGTCGGCGCAGGTGAAGGAATACGCCCAGGCGGTGGACCGCGAGAGCGCCCGCGAGATGCTGGCCGCCCGCATGTCGGCCGGCGCGGGCGCGGGCGCGGCCCCGGACTCCGGTTCCTTCGACCGCGAGATGCCGAAGTCCCCGGCTGCGGCGGCGGGCGGCCTGCTCGAGGGGCTGGCGGGAGCGCTCAACTCGCCGCTCGTCAAGACCATCGCGGGTCGCGCCACCACGCAGGTCATGCGCGGGGTGATGGGCGCGCTGCTCGGCACGCCCCCGCGGCGCCGGCGCCGGCGGGGCCTGTTCGGCTGACGACCGGTGTGCGCCGCGCGCGCGCCGGGCTTTGACGCCCGCTCCGCGCGTGGTGTACAAACGTCGGTCGCACCCATGCCGGTGGGGCTGTAGCTCAGCTGGGAGAGCGCTTGCATGGCATGCAAGAGGTCGACGGTTCGATCCCGTTCAGCTCCACCATTTTGTGTCGGCGCCCGCCGGTTTCAGACCGGCGGGCGTTCCGTCTTGGGGGCCGGGGCCTCGCTCTCGAGAACCCGGAGCAGCGTCGCGGCCGTCGCCGGATCCAGCCAGTCCACGGCGCCCGACTGACGCACCCACGCCCTCCCGTCGCGGCCGATCACCACGGTGTGGGGAAGGGTCGGGCGCGGCACCTGCGCGCGCAGCTCGCCGCGGCCGTCGAGCAGCACCCGCAGCTTCAGCCGGTGGCGCTGGACGAAGCGCGCCACCGAGGGGAACGGGTCCGAGCTCACCAGCACCACCCGAAGCTCGGGCCGGTCGAGCGCCCGCACCAGCGAGTCGAGGCCCGCGGCCTGCGCGCGGCCCTCGCGCTCCCACGGCGCCCAGTAGTGGATGAGGAGCGGCGCGCCCCCCGAGTGGACGCGGGTCATCCCGACCGGCACCGCGGGGAGCACCACGTCGCAGGCGACCTCGGCGCGCTCCGCCTCGGGCAGCAGGGCGAGCGGCGCGGGTCGCGCGTCGCGCCCCACGCGCACCAGCTGGCCGCGCCAGGCCAGCGCGCCCAGCGCGAGCAGCGCTGCGAGCAGCGCGATCCGGACCCCGGCGGATCTCACCGCGCGCCTAGAGGAGCGCCGCGGGACTGGGGGCCGGCGCGCGCGAGGCGTGCGGGCGCAGGAGGCCGCGGCTCCATCGCACCAGGCAATCCGCCACCACCACGACCAGCAGCGCCATGATGGCGAGCGTGATCGCGCACTGGGCCCGCGCCGGGGCGGGCGCGGCGAGGAACGCCTCCCACAGCGAGCCCGCGCCGGCCTTCAGCTGGGGCCGCAGGTAGTTGACCGACAGGTTCATCCACCCGGCGGTGAGCGTGTTGACGATCATGAACGCGAGCGGCGCGAGCGTGATCCACGCGTAGCGCCCGCGTCCCGTCCGCAGCAGCACCGAGGTGCCGATCGCGAGCGCGAACGCCGCGAGCATCTGGTTGCACACGCCGAGCAGCGGCCACATCGAGCCGATCGTTCCGGTCCACACGAAGTAGCCCCAGCCGCCGACCGCGAGGGCGCTGAAGAGGATCGCCGGCGCGACGCCGTTCCACTCGCGCAGGCGCGGCGCCGCCATGCCGCCCACCTCCTGCAGCATGTAGCGCATCACGCGCGTGCCGGTGTCGATCAGGGTCAGCACGAACAGCGCCTCGAACATGATCGCGAAGTGGTACCAGAAGGACATGAGCCCGCGCGCGAACGGGAGCCCCGAGAAGATCTGCGCCATGCCCACCGCGAGCGACACCGCGCCGCCCGGGCGCCCGGCCAGCTTCTCGCCGACCTCGCGCTCGAGCGCCATCAGGTTCTCGACCTGCATCCCGAGCCCGGCGAACACCTCGGGCCGGGTGTTGATCGCGAAGTAGTCGGCCGGGTGCAGCGCGCAGGCGGCGACCAGCGCGATCACGCCCACGAAGCCCTCGAGGACCATCGCTCCATAGGAGATGGGCAGGATGTCGCGCTCCCGGTCGATCATCTTGGGCGTGGTGCCCGAGGCGATCAGCGAGTGGAAGCCGGAGATCGCCCCGCAGGCGATGGTGATGAACACGTACGGGAAGATCGGGCCCGGGAACACCGGGCCGCCCCCCGCGAACTGGGGATTGAAGGCCGGCATGCGGAGCGCGGGATTCACCACGATCACCCCGACCGCGAGCAGCAGCACCGCGCCGATCTTGAGGAACGAGGACAGGTAGTCGCGCGGGCAGAGCAGCAGCCAGACCGGGAGCACCGAGGCGACGAATCCGTACACCATGATCGCGGCGGCGATCGGGTGCTCGGAGAAGATCAGGCGCGCGTGCCACGGCGAGCCCGGCACGAGCGAGCCGCCCCACACCGCGAGCAGCAGCAGGATCGCGCCCACGACGGTCGCGGGCTTCACCGAGCCGGGGCGGATGCGGTAGCTCCAGACCCCCATGCCGAGGGCGATGGGGATGGTGCACAGGATCGAGAACACGCCCCAGGAGCTCTCCTTGAGCGAGTTCACCACCACGATCGCCATGGCCGCCACCGCCACCATCATCACGAACACGATCGCGATCGCGGTGGCGGCGCCGGTGAGTGGGCTCACGTTCTCGCGGGCGATGTTGGCGAGCGAGCGGCCGCCCGAGCGCACCGACGCCATGAGGATCACGAAGTCGTGGACCCCGCCCGCCAGCACCGAACCGACCAGCAGCCACAGGAAGCCGGGCAGGTAGCCGAACTGCGCGGCCAGCACCGGCCCGAGCAGGGGGCCGGCCCCGGCGATCGCCGCGAAGTGGTGCCCGAACAGCACCCAGCGGTGGGTGGGCACGTAGTCGCGCCCGTCGCGGCGGGCGTGGGCCGGGGTGCGCCGCAGGTCGTCCAGCGTGGCGACCCGGGCGGCGAGGAAGGCGCCGTAGGTCCGGTAGGCGATCAGCGCGACCAGCGCCGAGACGATCACCAGGTAGAGCGCGGGCAAGGACGGTCTCCGGCCGGCGACGAGGGCAGCGAACCCGGCGGAGTCTAGGGGGTGCGCGCGCGCGGCGGCAACCGCGGCGGACGGCGTGTGGCGCGCGGGCGGGCGGGAGTGCTTCGGGCCGGGCGCCGGCGCCCGGTCCCGCGGTCAGGCGACGCGCTGCTCCCCGGGCTCGTCCTCGAAGGTGTCGTAGAGCTGGACGAACAGCTCGACCACCATCGGGTCGAACTGCGAACCGCTCGCCTCGCGGATGATCTTCACGGCCTGGCGGGGGGTGCGGCCCTTGCGGTAGGCGCGGTCCATCACGATGGCGTCGTAGGTGTCCGCCACGGCGATGATGCGGGCGCCGAGCGGGATCTCTTCGCCCTTCAGGCCCTTGTAGCCGGTGCCGTCCCAGCGCTCGTGGTGGTAGGCCACCATCGGGATCACGTGCTTCAGGATGCCGCCCATCGAGCGCACCATGCGCTCGCCCGCGTCCACGTGGCGGCGCACCTCCTGCATCTCCTCGGGCGTGAGCCCGGCGGCCTTGCGCAGGAGGTCGGTGCTGATGTCCACCTTGCCGATGTCGTGCAGGTACGCGCCGACCCGGATGTTCTCGACTTCGGACTCGGCGAGGCCCAGGGCGCGCGCCATCTCGACCGCGAACGTGGCGACGCGCCGCGAGTGATTCTCGGTGTAGCGGTCCACCGAGTCGATGAACTTGGACATCAGCTCGAGGATGCCCTGGTAGGCCTGCTGGAGGTCGCGAAGCTGGCGCTCCTTCTCCTCGTAGAGCGAGCCCACCAGGTAGGAGGTGAGGACGAGGAAGCAGGCCCAGGTGCCGAGGTCGAGCCAGCGCATCCACGTTTCGGGATCGGGGCCGCCGAACTGGCTTTCGCCGAGGAACGCGATGCCGAACACGATCGCGCACGCGAAGCAGGCGGAGTAGACGCCCTTGCGCATGCCCATGGTGTAGGCCCCGAACACCACGGGCAGGTAGTAGAAGTTGAGGAACGCGCGCTGGTTGATCACGAAGAAGTGGATCACCCCGGTGACGCTGACGATCCCGAGCAGCACGAGCAGCCCGCGATTCACCTTCCAGAGCGCCTGGAGCCTCCGGGTCACGAGGCTCTCCTCAGTCCGCCGCGGCCCACCTCGCGCCCGACGCGGCGCCTCGGGGCGGCCTCGGTTCCCGCGTCGGCCGACCGTCCGTTCTGCGAGCCGCAGGACGGGCAGAACTGCCACGCGGGGTTCATGCGCTTCCGGCAGTGCTCGCAATGCTCCCCGGCGAACTCCCCGCAGGTCGGGCAGTACTCGTATTCGTGATTGAGGTAGGTCTGGCAGGCGGGGCAGAGCCGGCCCGGTTGATCCTCGAGGTACACGACGCGCGTCACCTCTTCGAGCGTGGAGATCCCCTCGAGCACCTTCTTGAGGCCGTCCTCGCCCATCGAGCGCATGCCGGCCTCGACCGCCGCGTGCCGGATCACCGAGTCGGAGGCGTTGGAGGTCAGCAGGCCGCGGATGGTCTCGTCCACCTCGAACATCTCGAAGATCCCGGTGCGCCCCGCGTAGCCGGTGTCGCGGCAGTGGGAGCACCCGCGGCCGCGGTGGAGCGTGATCGTGCCCTCCATGTTGCCGCTCATCAGGCGGTTCAGGCTTCCGGCGTCGGTCTCGTACGACTCCCGGCAGCGCGGGCAGAGCGTGCGGACCAGCCGCATCGCGACCACGCCCACCAGCGAGGTGGCGACCATGAAGGGCTCGAGGCCGAGGTCCACGAGCCGCGTCACCGCGCTCGCGGCGTCGTTGGTGTGCAGCGTGCTGAGCACGAGGTGGCCGGTCACCGCGGCGCGGAAGGCGATCTGGGCCGTCTCCTTGTCGCGGATCTCCCCGATCATGATGATGTCGGGGTCCTGGCGCAGGATCGCGCGCAGCGCGTTGGGGAAGGTCTTCTTGGCCTTCTCGTCCACCTGGACCTGGTTGATCCCGCCGAGTTGGAATTCGACCGGGTCCTCCACGGTCACGATGTTCTTGGTCTCGTGCTGCAGGTGCCGGAGCGCCGAATACAGCAGCGTGGACTTGCCCGAACCGGTGGGACCGGTCACGAGCACGATGCCCTGCGGGCGGCCGAGGTAGCGCTTGATGCGGGAGAGGTCGTCGGGCAGGAAGCCGAGCTCGTCGAGCGCCACGCGGGTGCGGGCCTGGTCGATGATCCGGATCACGACCTTCTCGCCGTGCGAGACCGGCAGGGTCGAGACGCGCATGTCCACGCGCCGTCCCTCGATCTCCACCATGAGGCGGCCGTCCTGCGGCTGGCGCTTTTCCGCGATGTCCATGTTCGAGAGCACCTTGATGCGCGACACGATCGCGCTCTGGGTCCACTTGGGCAGCCGCTGCAGCTCGCGCAGCAGGCCGTCCACGCGGACGCGCACCATGAGGTCGCGATCCTGGGGCTCGATGTGGATGTCGCTCGCGCGATCCTCGACCGCGCGGTGCAGCAGCCAGTTGGTCAGGCGGACGATCGGCCGCCCCTCGGCCTCGGCGATGAGCTGGTCGATGGCCTCGGCCTGCTCCTCGTCCTGGACCGCGTTGATCTCGACGTCGTCCTCGGCGCTGATGATGTTCTCGAGCACCTCGTTCACCGAGTTGTCGATGTGGTAGTAGCGCTCGATCGCCTGGAGGATCGAGGACGGCGTGGCGAGCACGGGCTGGATGAACATCCCCGAGTGGAAGCGCAGGTCCTCGAGGGCGGCGACGTTGAGCGGGTCGGCCATCGCCACGCGGAGCGTGCGGCGTCCCTCGACCTCGATCGGCATCGCCACGTACTTGCGGGCGAGGTCCTCCTTGACGAACTGGATCACCTGTTCGTCCACGACCACCTCGTCCAGGTTCACGAGCGGGAGGTGGAGCTGCCGCTGCAGCAGCTGCAGCAGCGCGTTCTCCTCGACGAGCCCGAGACGGATGAGCGTGGCTCCGAGGAGGTGGCCGGTGCGGCGCTGCTCCTCGATGGCGACCTGCAGGTCCGCCGGCGACAGGAGTTTCTCCTCGAGAAGCATGTCGCCAAGCCGCTTGTGATCCTTGGCCATCCCTGACTCCGTCGGTTGGGGGGTGCGGCCGGACGCCGCGTCGGGGGTATCGGCGGGACGGGGCGTTCCGTTCACCGCGAATCGCCCGCCGGTCAGCGGCTTGGAGCCGTGCGGCGGCGGGATCGTGCGAAATGCAAGGAGCCCAACCGGGCCGGAGCCGGCGAAGGACCCGGCCGCCGCTTGCGGTGCGGGAAAGCGGCGGGATAGCGTGCAACGCCATGTCCGAAACCCCGGTCCAGCCCCCCGAAACCGCCGACGCCGATGCCGGCGACTCGGACGACCCGCTGCGCACGCTCGCGGAGCTCGGCGCGCGCGGCGCCGACGCCGCGCACGCCCCCGACAACCTGAACGCCCTGATGCGGGTGGCGAGCCGGCGCCTGCGCCGCCTTTCCAACGCGGAGCGCGTGCGCCTCTGGATCACGCGGCGCGGCGGACGGCGGCTCGAGGGCCGGGAGTTCCAGGGCGAGGACGAGACGCTGCGGCTGTGGCGGGTGGCGCGCGACGAGGGACTCGCGGGCGCCTGCATGCGGCTCGGCGCGCCGATCCGGCTCGCGGCGGGGGAGACCGTGCCCGGCCTGAAGGGCGAGCTGCCCCCGTTCCGGTCGGCGCTCGCGGTTCCGCTCTTCCGCCGGGGCGAGGCGTTCGGCGCGGCCGAGTTCCTCGACCGGCGCGACGGCGCCCCGTTCGACGACGCCGACCTGGAGCAGCTGCTGCCGGCCGCCGAGTACGCGGCGATCGCGCTCGACAACGCGCTGCTCTACGAGGAAACCGAGCGGCGCGCGCTCGAGAAGGAGGTGCTGCTCGACGTCTCGCGCGCGCTGGCCGCCCCGCTCGACCTGGACGAGGTGATCCGCGCGATCTTCGAGGCCCTCCGCCAGGTGGTCCGCTACGACGCGGGCGCCGTCTATCTCGTGAACCGCGCCACCCAGAACCTCGAGGCGGTCTCGGCGGTCGGCTACCCGGAGGGCTCCGAGGAGGCCTTCGGCCTGCAGGTCGGGCAGGGGATCGTCGGCTGGGTGGCGAAGACCGGCGAGCCGGTGATCGTGGCCGACGTCTCGCGCGACCCGCGTTACGTGGCGGCGCGCCCGCAGAGCCGCAGCGAGCTGGCGGCGCCGCTCGCCCTCAGCGGCCGCACCATCGGCGTCTTCAACCTCGAGCGCGACGTCGAGGACGCCTTCCACGAGGGCCACCTCGAGCTGCTGATGGCCTTCGCCGCCCAGGCCGCGGTCGCCCTCGAGCGCGCCCGCATGACGCGCGAGCTGCTCGACCGCCGGCGGCTCGAGAAGGAGCTGGCGATCGCGCGCGAGATCCAGCTTTCGTTCCTGCCCCGTTCGGCGCCCCAGCTGCCGGGCTTCGACATCGCCGGAACGTCGCGCTCCCACGACGAGGTGGGGGGCGACTACTTCGACTTCATCCAGGTGTCCGACTCGCGCGTCGGGCTCGCCATCGCCGACGTCTCGGGCAAGGGCATTCCCGCCGCGCTGCTGATGGCCGGCTTCCGCATGAGCCTGCTGGCCGAGATCCGGAACGACTTCGCGATCCGCGCGGTCATGCGCAAGGTCGGCACGCTGCTGTTCGAGAGCACGGAGCGCGACCGTTTCGTGACCGCGTTCTACGGGGTGCTGGACTACCGGAACCGCGTGCTCATCTTCTCCAACGCGGGGCACGATCCGCCGCTGCTGGTGCGGGCGAACGGTACCGCGGAGTCGCTGGTCGAGGGCGGCGTGGCGCTCGGCGTGCTGGCCGACGCGCGCTACGAGGAGCGCCCGATCGCGCTCCACCCGGGCGACGTGCTGGTGCTCTACACCGACGGCGTGTCGGAGGCGCCGGCCCCCGACGGGCAGATGTTCGGGCGCGGCCGCCTCGAGGACGCGATCCGCGGCCTCGCCGCCCGGAGCGGGGAGGAGATCCTGCAGGGCATCGTGGCCGCGGTGCTCGAGTGGACCGGCGAGCGTGGGCCGACCGACGACCTGACCCTGATGGTCGTCAAGGTGAAGCCCGAGGGCGCCGCCGGCTAGGTTCGGCGCGGAGCCCCGGCGCGCGCGGCGCGATCAGGCCGGCGGCTGCCGCACCTGCGGGTCGCCGAGCGCCCGGGCCGCCGCGAGCACCTCGCGCGCGTGACCGCGGATCCGCACGTCCCCCCAGATCGCGCGGATCGTCCCCCCGCCGTCGGCGAGGAACGTGCTGCGGCGGAACAGCTCGACGTTCCAGCCGCCGAGCCCGATTCGGCGCAGCACGTGGAACCGCTCCCCGGCCTCGCGCGCCGAATCGGACAACAGCGGGTAGGGGAGGCGCAGGCGCTCGGCCCACCAGCGGCAGCTTTCGATCGTGTCGAGCGTGACGCCCGCCACCTTCACCCCGGCGGCGCGAAACTCGGCGTGGCGCGCGCGAAACTCGCGCATCTCGAGCACTCAGCCGGGCGAGGCGTTCCGGATGTAGAAAAACAGCGCGAGCGGCCCGCCGCCGCGCAGCGGGTGGGTCGCGCCGTCGGAACCGGCGAGCGCGAGATCCGGGACCGGCCGGTCGAGCAGGTCCTCGGGGCGCGGCGGCGTCATGCGCCCCACGTTAGGCCAGCCGAATCCCGCCGGGCAAACCCCGCGACCGGACGTCGGCCCGGTCCAGAGCGCGTGCGCCGGCCACCTCAAGCGCTACTTGAAGCGGCGGCTATTGCTTCGCTCGCGCAATCCCGATAGTCTGCGCCGCGATCCCTCTTTCACGGCTCCGGAGCCCGCGCGCGTGCGTTTCGACCCAGTTCTCCTGCTCGTTTTCCCGGTCTTCCTCTTCAGCGTGGTGGTGCACGAGTACGCCCACGCGTGGGCGGCCCTGCGCTGCGGCGACACGACCGCGCGCGAGCGGGGACGGCTGACGCTGAATCCCCTGCCGCACCTCGATCCGATGGGCTCGGTGCTGCTGCCGGGCCTCCTCATGGTCTTCCAGGCGCCGTTCCTGATCGGCTGGGCGAAGCCGGTTCCCGTGGACCGGGCGAAGCTGCGCGACCCGCTCAACGACACGGTGAAGGTGGCGCTGGCCGGTCCGGCGTCGAACCTGCTGCTGGCGCTCGCCTTCGCCGCGGTGGTGCGGCTGGTCCCCGAGCCCGCGGCGGCGGGCGCCGGAGGGTTCGCCGGCTGGATCGCACCGCTCGGGACCATGGCGCTCGCCGGCGTGGTCTGGAACGTGACGCTCGCGCTGTTCAACCTGCTCCCGATCCCGCCGCTCGACGGCTCGTGGGTGCTGATGCGCTTCATGAAGCTGCGCCACATCCTGGTGCTCCACCAGTTCCGGCTGGTCGGCATGCTGCTGGTCGTGGCGGTGCTCGCGTCCCCGGCCGCCTCCAATTTCCTGCTGCGCGTCCCGGTCCGGGCGGTGGTGCACGCCTGCCTCGGGCTGTTCGGCGTGTCGGGCGAGGGCCTCGGGATTTGAAGCCCGGCCGCATCCTCTCCGGCATGCGCCCCACCGGGCGGCTCCATCTCGGCAACTACGTCGGGGCCCTCGAGAACTGGGTCCGTCTCCAGAACGAGGGCTGGCAGAACTTCCACATGGTGGCCGACTGGCACATGCTCACCACCGGCTACGAGGACACCCGCGCGCTGCCCGAGCACACCCACGAGATGGTGGTGGACTGGCTGGCCGCCGGCCTCGATCCCGAGCGCAGCGTGATCTTCGTGCAGTCCGCCGTGAAGGAGCACGCCGAGCTCCACCTGCTGCTCTCGATGCTGGTCAGCAAGGCCCGCCTCGAGCGCATCCCGACGCTCAAGGAGCAGATCCGCGACCTGAACCTCGACGAGCAGACCATCTCCTACGGCCACCTCGGGTACTCGGTGCTGCAAGCCGCCGACATCCTGCTCTACCGCGCCACGCACGTGCCGGTCGGGGGGGACCAGGTGCCGCACGTCGAGCTGACGCGCGAGCTGGCGCGCCGCTTCAACTTCGTCTACTGCCGGGACCGCGAGCCCGTGTTCCCCGAGCCCGAGGCCCAGCTCACCGAGTTCCCGAGGCTGCGCGGACTCGACGGCAAGCGCATGAGCAAGTCGCTCGGCAACACCATCCTCCTCGCCGAGAAACCGGAGGAGATCGCGGCGAAGGTGAAGCAGGCCTACACCGATCCGCGAAAGCTGCGCGCCAACGACCCCGGGCGCCCCGAGGCCGACCTCTCCGAGCTCGACGCCGACGGCGACCCGGTGCACGCCGGCTGCGTGGTGTGGGAGTACCACCGCAAGTTCAATCCCGGCGAGGCGGAGGACATCGCGCGCCGCTGCCGCGCCGGCGAACTGCCGTGCGTGCCCGACAAGAAACATCTCGCGCAGGTGCTGGCCGACGTACTGGCGCCGGTTCGCGAACGCCGCGCGCGCTACGAGGCCGATCCCGACCGCGTGCGCGACATCCTCGCGGACGGCAACCGCCGCGCCCGCGAGGTAGCCCGCGACACCATGGCGCGCGTGCGCGAGGCGATGCACCTGACCGCCGGCGACCTGGAGCGGACCCCATGAACGGCACGCACGACGACGGGGCGGAACGCGGCGACGAGGCGGTGGCCGCGCGCGATGCGTCGGCTCCGGCCGCGACGGTCCCGGCGGCGCCCGAGGCTCCGGCGGCCGCGGACGCCCGCGGCCTGACGCCGTCCGCGTCGCGGAACACGGTGACCGTGAAGCTCGCCCGCTTCGAGGGCCCGCTCGACCTGCTGCTGCACCTCATCAAGCGCGACGAGATCGACGTCACCGACATCCCGATCTCCCACATCACCCAGCAGTACCTCGCCTACATCGAGCTGATGCGGGCGCTCGACCTCGAGGTGGCCGGAGAGTTCCTGGTGATGGCCGCCACGCTGATGCGCATCAAGGCCAAGATGCTGCTGCCGCTTCCCGCGGTGGGCGAGGAGGAGGACGAGGGCGACCCGCGCGAGGAGCTGGTCCAGCGGCTGGTGGAGTACCGCCAGTTCAAGGAGGCGGCCGGGACGCTCAAGCTGCGCGAGGAGGACCGCCGCCTGCTGTTCGAGCGCGGCATGCTCCCGGGCGACGACGAGATGGGCCCGCTGCCGCTCGCTCCCGCCACGCTCTTCGACCTGCTCGACGCGCTCAACCGCGTCATGTCCCGCGTGCCCGTGCCCACCGTCTACGAGGTGCAGGGCGAGCTGTACGACGTCGAGGACAAGATGTCCCTGATCGCGAGCACGGTGGCCGAGAACGGCTCGGTGTCGTTCGTGGACCTCCTGCTGCGCTGCCGCGTCCGCGCCGAAATGGTCGTGACCTTCATGGCGCTGCTCGAGCTCATCAAGCTCGGGGCGGTGCTGGTGGTCCAGACCGAGAACTTCGGCGACATCACCATCCTGGCCCGCACCCCGGAAGGACCTGAAGCCCATGCCTCCGCCGAACCTGCAAGCGGCGCTTGAAGCGCTGCTGTTCTCCTCGGACCAGCCCCTCTCGCTGAGCCTGCTCAGCGAGTCCCTCGACGCGCCCCCGGACGAGGTCGCGGCCGCGCTGCTGCGGCTCGGCACCGAGTACGCCGCGCGCGGCGCCGGCGTGGAGCTGCGCGAGATCGCGGGCGGCCACCTGCTGGTGACGCATCCCGAGCAGGCGGAGTGGGTGGGCCGGATGCTGCGCGGCAAGAAGAAGATGCGGTTGTCGCGCGCCGGGCTCGAGACCATGGCGATCATCGCGTACAAGCAGCCGGTCACGAAGTCCGAGGTCGAGGCGATCCGCGGCGTGGACTCGAGCGCCGTGCTGGCCACGCTGCTCGAGCGCAACCTGGTGACGATCCGGGGCCGTTCGAAGGTGGTGGGCCGTCCGCTGCTCTACGGCACGACCCAGGAGTTCCTCGACTACTTCGGGCTCAAGGACCTGGCCGAGCTGCCGCGTCCCGAGGAACTGCGGGCGCTGGTCGCGGCCCGGGAGCCCGAGCAGCTCGACATGATGGAGGTGGAGGTCGTCTCGCAGGTCGCCACCGACCTCGCCGCCGGCGAGGCCGCGCTCGGGACCTCGTTCCTGCGCCACGAGGTCGAGCCGCTCGAGAGCGGCGACGACCTGAGCGAGGAGGCGGGCGCCGGGGCGGACGCCGGTGGGGACGAGGCGTCCCCGGCCCACACCGGCGGTCCGAGGGGATGAGCGTCCGGCTCAACAAGCTCCTCTCGAGCCGCGGAATCGGCGCCCGCCGGAAGTGCGACGACCTGATCGCCTCGGGCGTGGTGCGGGTGAACGGACAGGTCGTGACCGAGCCGGGCACGCGCGTCGAGCCGGATCGCGACCGCGTGGAGGTGGAGGGGCGGCCCCTGCCGCGCGCCGCGCCGTTCAAGACCTACGTGCTCAACAAGCCGGTCGGCGTGATCACGACGCTCCACGATCCCGAGGGACGCCGCACGGTGCGGGACCTGATGCCCCCGGGGTCGCGGCTGTTCCCGGTCGGCAGGCTCGACGCCGACACCAGCGGACTGCTGCTGCTCACCAACGACGGCGAGCTCGCCCACCACCTGATGCACCCGCGCTACGGCGTCTCGAAACGCTACCGCGTGCATCTCGAGGCGGCCCCCTCGGAGGCGGCGCTCGCGAAATTGCGCGACGGGGTCGAGTTCGAACCCGGCGTGGTCAGCGCGCCGGCGCAGGTGTGGCTGCGCGACTCGAGCGGGGGCGAGGCCGTCCTCGAGCTGGCGCTCCACGAGGGACGGCACCGGCAGGTGCGGCACATGTGCGAGGCGGTGGGGCTCACCGTGCACCGGCTGCATCGCTGGGGTTACGGCCCGCTCCGGCTCGGGCAGCTCGAGCGCGGGATGTGGCGCGAACTCTCGGAGCGCGAGGTGGAGGAACTGCGCGCGGCGTCGGCGCGGCCGCGGGCACGCACCGGCGGAGTGACCGGCCGGCGCACGTTCGACGGACCGGCCGTGCGGCCCCGGCGGCGCGAGACGGGCCCGCGCCGCGCCGTGGCGACGGGGCGGCCCGAGCGCGCCGCGCGTCCTGCCGCGGAGCGCGAGCGCATCGCCGGTCCCCGCTCCGCCGCGCGACCCGAGCGCGGACGTCCCGAGCGCTTCGGCGCGGGTGCGCGACCCGAGCGCGGACGCCCGGAACGTTTCAAGGCGGGCCCCCGTCCCGAGCGCGGACGCCCCGAGCGGTTCGGCATGGGGGCGCGACCGGAGCGGGGCCCTGCATCCCGGAGCGAACGCGAGGGAGATCGTCGCGAACGATTCGGGCCGCCCGCCCGTGGCGAGAGGGAGCGTCCCCGTCGCGACTCCCGCGGAGCGCCACCCGGACCCGGAGCGGGGTTCGGGCCGCGCTCGGCGCGTCGGAGCGGGCCGGGTGGACGCGACGGTTTCCGCGGGCGCCCGGCGGCGGCGCGAGGGCCGGCGAATCGCGGCCGGAGCGAGCGGCCGGCGCGGGAGGGACCCGGCGGGGAACGCGGGAGTCGCGGTCCGGCGCGCGGGGCATTTCGGCCAGCGCGTGCGCCGGGCGGCTCATCCGGGCGCTCGCGCGGCGGGCCTCCGGCGAAGCGCGGCCGGAGCGGCCGCGGGGCCGGACCCGGGAAGCGATCCGGGCGGCGCTCAACAAGGCCTTGAGGCTCAGGGGTTTGTCGGCCTAGACTTGAGGTGCCGCTGGAACGTCGCGAGGGCCCCGGCTGGACGGGGCCGTCCGGAACGAATCCTGCGGACGTTCAGGACCCGGTCCCCCGGCAGGCGGGGTGCCGCTCGCGCGCCATCGTGGGGCGCGCCACTCGCACGGACGCGTGAGACGCCGGCGCCTTCGGCCGGCCCGGGAGTCCATCTCCTTGCAGCTCGATCGCGTGCCCGCACCGGCCCCGGCCGACGAGATTTCCGCGCTTTCCCCGGTTCACGGGGTATGCACCGGCGAGGCCCCGGAAGGGGTCGAGCCGGCGGCCGAACGCCGCCCGGTTCGCTGGACGGGGTGGCTGGCGTCGGCGCTGGTCCTCCTGCTCCTGCTCGACGTGGCCGAACCGCGCCGGGCCGACTCGCGCTTCACGTCGCCGGGCACGACCCTGGAAACCTACTGGCAGGCGCTTCGACACGATGACCACTTCACGGCGCAGGATTGCCTGCTCGAGCCGAGCCTCGACCTTCCGACTCCCGGCATGCTGTGGTTCCTCCCGCCCACGACCTCGCTGCGCATCGCGAACCTGCGGGCGCTGCCGGTCGAGAGCGGACGCGTGATGGCCACCTACGAGGTGCGCTTCGTTCCCCTCGGCGGCGGCGGCGAGCAGTCATTCGAGTCGGCCGCGGAGCTGGTGCGCATCCGCGGCGAGTGGCGCATCGGGCGGCCGATCGGAGAAGTGAGCCTGCCGGAGTGGAAACCCATCCCGCGCACGGTTGACATCTAGTTGCGGCGCCACCTAGCTTTCCCCATTCCCGAGCCGCATGGATCCAGCGTTCCGTGGCCGCGCCGGCCGAAGGCGCACCCCCGCCGCGGACGGACATCTTCCGAGGACTTCATGAAGCGGTTCCTCTCCCTCCCGGTGCTCGCGGTCCTGCTCGCGGCGTCCCCGGCGGGGGCGACCAAGTACGCCGGGGAGTTCCTCAAGATCCCGGTCGGACCGCGCGCCATTGGCATGGGCGGGGCCTTCACGGCCGTCTCGGACGACGCGACCTCGCCGTACTGGAACCCGGCCGGCATGGTCTACCTGCCGTACCGCGAAGTGATGGCGCAGCGCGACTGGCGCTTCGGGAGCCTGCTCACCCATGACCACCTGGGCGGCGTGCTCCCGCTCGGCGGCGCCGCCGGAGGTCGCGCGGCGCTCGGCCTCACGGTGATCCGGCTCGCCACCGACGACATCCAGGTCACGCCCCGCCCCGGAGCGCTCCGCCCCGGCGACTTCCTCGACTACGGCGTGGACGGGCAGCCGAGCACCTTCGACTACGGCGAGGGCAACGGGCGCTGGGAGGCGGGCGAGCGCCTGCTGCTCACTTCCGACCAGCTGTTCCTCGCGAGCAGCAGCGACCTCGCGGCGCTGCTGAGCTACGCGCGCCAGCGCGGTCCGCGCTTCGCCTACGGGCTCAACCTCAAGTTCCTCCGCCAGAGCCTGCCGGACACGATCTTCGGCGAGCACGTCACGTCCTTCGGCGCCGGTCTCGACGCGGGCGTCGTCTACATGCCGAGCGACGCGATCACGCTCGGGGCCACGCTGCGCGACCTCACCACCACCTACCTCGCGTGGAGCAACGGCACGCACGAGTTCATCGCGCCGACGCTCGACACCGGGGCCGGATTCAACTTCTTCCCGGCGCCCAGCCACGCGCTCACCTGGGGCCTCGACCTGGCGTGGGGCTTCGAGCGCCGGCGGCTCGACAGCCAGATCACCATCGGCGGCCAGACCTGGGACGTGCGCACCGGGCTCGAGTACTGGTATCGCGACCGCTTCGCGGTGCGGGCCGGGGTGAACGGGAAGGACCTCGCGTTCGGGGCCGGCGTGCGCCACCGCCAGTTCGGCGCCGACTACGCGCTGTCGCTGCACCGCTTCTTCGCGGCCGACAGCCCGGATTTCCCGGACGACAACTCCTTCGACCCGACCCAGCTGGTCTCGATCGGCTGGAGCTGGTAGCCCCGGGGCGCGTCCCCGGAGCCGCGGCGCCGCGGTCCGCGCGCGCCCCGCACCGGGAATCGGCGCGGCTCGCTTGCGGTCCGGGAATCGGACCGGCTAGCCTGCCGCTTTCCGCCGTCGCCTTTCCGCCACACCCACGCGGCATCCCGGTTCGCGGCGCTCCCCACGGCGCGCACGCGCCTTCGGAGGGAGGAACGTGCGCAACGCGTTGACGCTGGTGCTCTCGGGCGGAGGTGGCGAGCGCCTGGGAGTGCTGACCGCCGAGCGCGCGGTGAGCGCGGTGCCCTTCGGCGGCAAGTACCGGGTCGCGGACTTCGTGCTGAGCAACTGCTGCCACTCGGGCTGCGTGCAGGTCGGCGTGCTCACGCAGCACGCGCCCACCTCGCTGCACGATCACATCGGCGCCGGCCGCCCCTGGGACATGGACCGCCGCGGCGGCGGCGTGATGATCCTCCAGCCGTACCTCACCCGCAGCCACGCGGGCTGGTACCGGGGCACGGCCGACGCCATCTCGCAGAACTGGGACTTCATCGAGGACCGGCGCCCCGACCACCTGCTGGTGCTCTCGGGAGACCACGTGTACCAGATGGACTACCGGGACCTGCTCGCCACCCACGTGGCGCGGGGGGCGGCGGCCACGCTCGCGGTGACCCGCGTGCCGCCCGACCAGACGCGGCGCTTCGGCATGGCCACGGTGGACGGGGAGGGCAACGTCGTCTCCCTCGTCGAGAAGCCCGAGCGCGCCGAGACGCCGTTCGCCTCGATGGGCGTCTACCTCTTCGACCGGCGGGCGCTCGGCTCGCGCCTCGAGTCGAGCCCGGTGGACCTGGTGCTCGACGTGCTTCGCCCGATGCTCAAGGACGGCGACCCGGTCGCCGCCCACGAGTACCGCGGCTACTGGGAGGACGTGGGCACCGTCGGGTCGTTCTACCGGGCCAACCTCGAACTGGTGGCGCCGTCGCCGCGGCTGGTGCTCGACGACCCGCGCTGGCCGATCCTCACGCGCGACGAGGAACGCCCTCCGGTGCACGTCGGGGAAGGCGCCGACATCTCGGACAGCGTGGTGGCCAACGGCTGCCGCGTGCGCGGGCGGGTGGTGCGCTCGGTGCTCTCGCCCGGCGTCACGGTCGAGCCCGGGGCCGAGGTGATCGAGTCGGTGATCATGAGCGACGTGGTGGTGGAACGCGGCGCCCGCGTGCGGAACGCGGTCGTGGACAAGTACGTGCGCGTCGGGGAGGGCGCGGAAGTCGGCTGGGGCGAGCCGCCCGCCGCCCGCGAGCACGACTGGCTCGAGGGCCTCACCCTGATCGGCAAGGACGCTTCGCTCCCGCCCGGGCTGAAGGTGGGACGGGCGGCCGTGGTGGGCGTGGGGGTCAAGCCGCACGCCTTCTCCGGCGGGGTGGTGGCGCCCGGCTCCGTGGTGGCGAGCCGCGCCTGGCAGGAGGAGCTGCGGTGAGGACCTCGCGCTACGCGTTCATCCTCGCCGGGGGCGTCGGCAGCCGCCTGTGCCTGCTCTCGGAGCGTCGCGCCAAGCCGGCCGTCCCGTTCGGGGGCAAGTACCGCATCATCGACTTCACGCTTTCCAACTGCGTGAACTCCGGGATCTTCGACATCGGCGTGCTCACCCAGTACCGGCCCACGTCGCTCAACCAGCACATCGGCCCCGGGCGCCCCTGGGATCTCGACCGCAACCGCGGCGGCGTGCAGATCCTGCAGCCCGCGCTGGGATCGGTGGAGAGCGACTGGTACCAGGGCACTGCCGACGCCATCTACCGCAACCTGATCCACCTGCGCCGGCGCCGCACCGACCAGGTGCTGATCCTGTCGGGCGACCACGTCTACAAGATGGATTACAACGTGCTCTACGCCTATCACCAGGCCAAGGGCGCCGAGGTCACGGTGGCCGTCACCGAGGTTCCCGAATCGCAGGTCAGCTCGTTCGGGATCCTCGAGACGGACGCGAACGCCCGCGTCACCGGATTCCTCGAGAAGCCCAAGACCGCCCGCTCGCGGCTGGCCTCGATGGGCGTCTACCTGTTCGATCGCGAGTCGCTGATGCGCTGGCTGGTGGAGGACGCGGCGATCCACGACTCGAGCCACGACTTCGGCAAGGACCTGCTGCCGCGGCTGGTGGCGCGCGGGGCGGGCGTGTTCGCGTACCGCTTCGGCTCCTACTGGCAGGACGTGGGGACGCTCGACTCCTACTACGAGGCCAACCGGGCGTTCCTGACCGGGGAGCCGCCCCTCGACCTGGCGGATCCCGACTGGGTGATCCACACGCAGAGCGCCGACCGCGCGCCGGTGCGCTTCGAGACCGACTGCGCCGTGCGGGACAGTTTCGTCGCCAACGGCTGCCGGATCGCGGGCCGGGTCGAGCGCTCGGTGCTGTTCCCGGGCGTGAGCGTCGCGAAGGGCGCCGTGGTGCGCGACAGCATCGTGATGCACGACACGGTGGTGGGGCGCGACGCCTCGCTCGACCGGGCGATCGTGGACAAGGACGTGCGCCTCGGCGACGGCGCGCGCCTCGGCGTCGGCGACGCGGGCGTGCCGAACCGCGCGTGCCCCGAGCACCTGTCGAGCGGGCTGACCGTGGTCGGCAAGGGCGCGCGCCTGCCGGCCGGACTCACGATCGGACGAAACGCGCGCATCGGCGCCGGCGTCGCGGAAGGGGCCTTCACGGCCGACGTCCCCTCGGGGGGCGTGGTGGACGGCCCGGAGTCCATGCATTGATCGCGGCGCCGGAAAGGAGCGGCGGGTGAGCCTGCGTTTTCAGGCGGTGGTCAACGGCGAGCCGCGCATGTGGCCGATCGAGGGCGATCGGGTCGGCATCGGGCGCTCCTCGCGCAACGCCGTGCAGATCGCGGACGCCACGGTGTCCAAGGATCACGCCGAGGTGCTGCGGCGCTCGGACGGCTACTGGCTCTCCGACCTCGGCAGCCGCAACGGCACCCGCGTGAACGGCGCCGAGGCCAGCCAGCCGATCCGTCTCAAGGAGAGCGACCTGGTCGAGGTGGGCAGCGTGCTGCTGCGGGTGCTGGGGGAGGGCGACGAGGCGAAGACGCAGTGGACGCCCTCGCCGAGCATCAGCTCGTCCCTGCGCATCAACGCCCGCGACATCCTGGGCCGGCCCTCGCCGACCGCCAGCAACCCGGGGCTCGTGCACGTGCTGATCGAAGCCGGCCGCCAGCTGGTGCTGCCGCGCCCGCTCCCCGAGACCTGCGAGGAGGTGCTGCGCTTCGTCGAAAAGGCGATCCCGGCGAGCCGCCTGATCCTGCTCCTGCGCGAAAGCGCGGACGCCGAGCCGGTGCAGATGGCGGCCCGCTTCCGGGGCGGCAGTTCGCGCCAGCCGCTCGCGATCTCGCGGGCGATCCTCAAGACCGTGCTCGACGACTGCACGTCGGTCATCACCGCGGACGCCGCCCACGACCCCCGCTTCGCGGCCCGCGAGAGCATCATCGCGCAGGCCGTGCACTCGGCGATGGCGGTGCCCCTGTTCGACAACGAAAAGGTGCTGGGCGTGCTCTACGCCGACACCTCGGACTTCACCGTCACCTACGGCCAGGAGCAGCTCGAAATCCTCACGCTGCTCGGCAACATGGCGGCGGTCAAGATCACCAACGCCCGGCTGCTCGAGACCGAGCAGGTCAGGCTCCGCATGGCGCAGGAACTGGCGACCGCCACCCACATCCAGCAGAACCTCCTGCTCGACGCCCCCGCGACCCTGCCCGGTTGGCAGTGCGTGGCGCGCCTCGAGACCTGCCACGAGGTGGGCGGCGATCTCTACGACTTCCACACGCGACCGGACGGCCGGCTGCTGTTCCTGGTCGGCGACGTCTCGGGCAAGGGCATGGGCGCGGCGCTGCTGATGTCCTCGGTGCTGTCGTCCGCGCGCGTCCTGTACGACGTGTGCACCGACCCGGGCGACCTGGCCCGGCGGCTCAACGCGGTGATGCACCGCGGCACCGACGCCGGCCACTTCGTCACGATGTTCTTCGGCGAGCTCGATCTCGGCACCGGCCGCCTGCGCTACGTCAACGCCGGGCACAACGCGCCGCTGGTGGTGAACGGGGGCGAGGTGCGCGAGCTGGCCGCCGACGGGGTGCCGATCGCGGTGCTCGACGACTTCCCCTACGCCAGCGCCTCCGTGGATCTCGCGCCGGGCTCGCTGTTCGCGCTGTTCACCGACGGCATCCCCGAGGCGCAGCGCGGCGAGGACTTCTTCGGGGAGGAGCGGCTGCGCGCGATCCTCGAGAAGAGCGTCGGCGAATCCTCGCTGGAGACCGTGGCCGACCGGCTCGTGAGCGAGGTCGAGGGCTTCCTCTCCGGCGCGCACCGCACCGACGACGTCACGCTGCTGCTGCTGAGGCGGGGCGGCGCGGCGTAACCCCGGCCGGGCCGGGCGGGAGGCGATCGGGTCCGCGAGCGCGGGAGCGGGGTGCCGCCCGCGCGGTCAGCTCTGGGGAATGCGGAGCCGCTGCCCGGTGCGGACCACCGAGCCGGAGATCCCGTTCGCGCGCTTCAGCGACGAGAGGCTCACGCCGTGGCGGCGGGCGATCCCCGAGAGCGTGTCGCCGCGCTGCACGATCACGGTCTTGCCGGAGCCGGCGCGCGCCGATCCCGACTTCGCGCGCGGCGTCGGAGGCTTGAGCGCCGCGATCTGGGCGCTGTCGGCGGCGGCGCTGGCGAGCCGCGTCGAGTCGGCGGCGTCGGAGCGGATCTTGAGCCGGGTGCCGCGGCGCACGGTGTGCGTGGCCAGCCGGTTCCAGCGGACGATGTCGGCGCTCGTGCACCCGTAGCGCTGCGCGATCGAGGCCAGCGTCTCCCCGCGGCGCACCACGTGCGTGGAACGGCCCTCGGCCGTGGACTGCCCGCTGATGCGGGCGGGCGGGCGGATGTCGCGCGGGGGCACGTAGTCGGTCGAAGCCCGCGGGTCGTCGGCGTCGGCGAGCACCGGCAGGGAGGCCGCGGCGGCGGCCGGAATCGTGAGCGTGACGCCGACCCGCAGCGGGTGCTTGCGGCCGATGCCGTTGGCGACCGCCAGCCGCTGCGCGCTGACGTGGTACTTGGCGGCGATGCCCTGCAGCGTCTCGCCGCGGCGCACGCGATGGCGGACCGAGAGATCCACCTGCGGCAGGGTCGCCCCGTCCGCCAGCTTCTGGGTCAGCACCTCGCCCTTGCCCCGCGGCAGGCGCACGGTGGTGAGGCCGTTCTTGCCCGGGACCGCGTGGCGCACCACGGCGGGGTTGAGGAGCTTGAGCTCCTCGAGCGAGCAGTCCGCGAGCTTCGCCAGGCTGCGCAGGTCCACCGCGCCCTTGAGCGCCACCTCGTCGAACTCCATCGGGTCGTCCAGCGCCACCTCGTCGAAGCCGTACTTGCCCGGGTCGCGCGAGATGGCGAGCACCGCCATGAACTGGGGCACGTAGTCCTCGGTCTGACGGGGCAGGCGCAGGTCCCAGTAGTTGGTGGTGCCCTGGCGCTTGATGGCGCGCAGGACGGTGCCCTCGCCGGCGTTGTAGGAGGCCAGCGCCAGGGGCCAGTCGCCGAAGATCCCGTAGAGGTGCTTGAGGTAGCGGGCGGCGGCGACCGTGGACTTCTCGGGATCCTTGCGCTCGTCCACCCACTGGTTCACGTCGAGTCCGAACATGCGCGAGGTGGAACGCAGGAACTGCCACGGCCCGACCGCGGAGGCGTAGGAGCGGGCGTTCAGGTTGAAGCCGCTCTCCACGAACACGAGGTGCACCAGATCGGGAGGCAGGCCCTCGCGCTGCAGGATCGCGCGGAACAGGTTCATGTAGCGGCCGGACCGCTTGAGCCAGCGCTCGAAGGTGGAGCGCCCGTTGCCCGTGAAGAATTCGATCCAGCGGTAGACGTCGGTGTTGAACTGGGGCTGGAGCGCCTCGGCGGCCGGGGCGTTGAGCACCCGGTCGTCGGCCTCGTTCCCGGGCTCGGCGGGAGGCTCCTGCAGGTCGCGCCGGGCGAGGTCGCGCAGCCCCTCGTAGCGGGACTGGAGTTCGGTCAGCTCGCGGCGGCTGGTCGCGTCGGCATCGCGGGTCAGGAGCGCGCCGATCTCCGCGAGCGCCCGTTCCGCGGCCAGCCCGGCGGCGGAGGCGTCACCCGACTGGCGGAGGTTCCACGCCCGCTCGTAGCCCTCGCGCAGGACCAGGAGCGAGGCCGCCCGCGAGGAATCCTCCGCGGTGCGCCCGCCGGCCGGAGCCGGCGAGGCCGCGGCCGTCGAGGTCGCGGCCAGCAGCGTGGGGGGGACGACGCCGGCGGGCTCGGCCCCGGCCCGGCTGGCGAAGGCGGCCAGCAAGGCGAGACTGATGAGTCCGATTCGGCGGTCGGGCCACTGCTTCATGCTGGGGGATCTCCTCGGCTGCGTTTCCGGACCGGGGCAAGCTACTGACTCCGGCATGCAGGATGCAAGCTCGGGACGGCGCCTGAACCCTGAATCGTCCACATGCGCGGGGAAGTTGACCCCGGAATCACAGTTCGCGGCTCGAAGGGCGGCAAGTCCTATGCCACAAGCCCATGAATTGTTGACACTTGCGCGGCCCTTGGCTAGCGTGCGCCGCGGTCGGAACCCGGCTCCGAAGCCGGGATCGGTGCGCGGGGAGGGAGCCCCATCATGACCAACGACGCGGCAACGGACGTCCGCCAGTGGCTGGTTTCCGCCCGCGGACACGGCGAACTGCTGACCAGCCGTGCCCGCTCCGGCGGCACCGACCTGGTGATGGTGGGAGTGCCCTCCGGGTACAGCGCCGAAGAGGTCGAGAGCTGGCTTCGCGACCTGCTCGGCATGGCGGTCGAGACTTCGAGCGGGGAGACCGGCGACCGGCCGATCCCGGCCCTGCTCCATCACCTCCTGACCGGGCTCCTGTTCTCCCATGCCGAGCTGTGGGACCGGGGCGGCGCCACGGCTCCAGCCTCGATGGCGTTCGTCCGCACGCCGGGCGAGGTGGCCTTCGGCTGGGTCGGCGCCCCGCCTCCGGACCTGTGGCTCGACGACCATCGCTCCGAGGTGGAATGGGTGCGCATCCGCGACCAGGAGGGCCGCGAGGCGTTCGCCCTCGCGATCGACGCCGCGCACCGGGTCCGCGTGCACTTCACGATTCCCGCCGGGGCCACCGTGGATGGGGCATGGGTCCCGGACGCTCAGGCCGGCGACACCGCCGAGCAGGGCCTCGGGGATGCGGCGATCCCGGAGCGCGGCTCCCAGCCGGCCAGCGCGATCGCGCGCGCGATCGGCGCCCGCGCCGTGGTGGCCGAATCGTCCGCGTCGCACGAACTCGAACCGGCCGGCGGAGCCCCGCGGCCCACGCCGCCCGGTCCCGCGGCCGGTTCGGGCGACGGCTGGACCGTGGTCTACGAAGCCTCCGAGGCTGAACCCGCACCCGCGCCCCCGCGCGCGGGTGGCTGGTGGTCCAACATGTTCGGCTGGGTTTCGCGTTCGCGAAGCTCCCGCCGGGACGAGTTCCCGGATTCGGCCCCGGCCGACGATCTGCCCGCCGACCTGCCCGAGAGCATCCCGCCGACGCCCGAACCCGCGGACCTGACCGCGCGGGCCATCTCGCCGGTTCGTCCCGGCGACGCGCCGGGGAGCGGGGCGGGAATCGAGCTCACGCCCCTCGCGCCGGAGGAGCCGGCCGCGGCGGCGCCCCACGCGCCGCGCGAGCCCGAGGCCGCCGATTGGCGAGTCGAGAGCGCCCGGCTCGAGCCTCGCCCCGAGCGAGCGCGGCACGCGCCCTCCACGGCCGCGCGCCCCGCGCCCTCGCCCGCCTCCACGCCTTCGGCCCTCGCGTCCGTGCCCGCGCCGCCCGCGCCCCCGGCCGCGCCATCTCTCGCGGCCGCGGCCCCGGAAGCGGCGCCGATCTCCGCGCCCGTCGTGCCCGCCCCTTCGCCCGTCGCGAACGCGGGACCCGAGCCGCCCTTCCTCCAGCCCGACATGCCGGCGCGCCGGCCCGACTTCGCCGCGGACGGCGCCCGCGTCCCGCGCCGCCCGCGCTGGAACGAGCCCGCCGCGAGCGCCCCCGAGCGGCCGGTGTGGCAGCGGCCGTGGGCGTGGGCGGCACTGGTCGCGGTCCTGTTCGTCGCGGGCTGGATGCTGGGCGGCACCGGGGACGAGCACGCGGCCGGCGAACCCGGCCGGCTCGCCCGGGCGCTGGGAGCGCTGGGACTCGGCGGGGCCCGCTTCGAGGCCGTGATCGAGAGCCATCCGCCGGGCGCCTGGATCACGGTGGACGGCAAGGAGCTCGCGCGCCGCACGCCGGCGACCGTTTCCCTCTCGCCCGGGACGCATCGCGTCGGGCTCGGCTTCGCCGAGCACGGCGGCGCGGAATTCGAGGTGCGGGGCGCGCGCGGCGAGAAGGTCCGCCTCGACGCTCCGATGTGGGGCGCGCTCGAGGTGTACTCGGGAGACGGCGGGATCCCCGTGGCGGTGACGGTGGACGGGATCGCGCGCGGCATCGCGCCGCTCACCGTGGACAGCCTGTCGCCCGGGACCCACGAGGTGCGCTTCTCCGGTCCCGGACTCCAGCCGTGGGGCCAGACCGTGCAGGTGCGGGTGCGCGAGGCCACTCCGCTCGCGGCGCGCGCCGTGACCTCGCCGGCCACCGGCCTGCTCGAGGTGCGGGCCCTGTGGACCGACGCCGAGGGCTCGGAGAGCCTGAGCGGCGCGGCCGTGTACGTGGACGGCGAGCGGCGCGGCGTGACGCCGCTGTCGCTCGAGCTGCCGCGCGGGCCGCACAGCGTCCGCATCGAGACCCGCGGCGAATCGTCCCCGGTCCAGGTCCTCGACCTGCCGGGCGGCAACCAGCGCTTCGCGAACTTCGAGCTGGGCCTCGGCATCGACCGGCCCACGCTCAAGGTCCTCGACACGCCGGTGCGCGTGCCGCTCGACCAGCCGACCGTGGTCTCGGCCTCGCTGCAGGGGGTGAGCGCCGCCGAGGTGCGCGAGATGTGGCTGCACGTGCGGCAGCCCGACGCGGCGTGGCGCCGCTACCCGATGGTGATGATGAAGGCGCCGGGCGGGCTGGTGGGCACGGCCGTGTTCCCCAACACGCTGCTCGACGCCGGCGGCCGGACGCCCTTCTACGTGAGCGCCGCCAACCAGACCGGCGACGAGTTCTTCAGCGAGATCCTCACCGCCCAGGAGCAGGGAACGCCCGCGCGGCGCTGAGCCGGCCGTCCACGATCGCGCGGGGCCCGTCCACTCCGTGGTCGGGCCCCGCGCCGTTTCCGGCGTCCCACCCCGCGGAATCCGCGCTTCGCGCTGGCACGCGGCTTTCCCCGTCGCCGCGGCGTGGGGGGGCGATCGGCGTTGGCGGTGGCGGCCGCGTGCTGGTGCGGCATCGTGGTGGGGCGGACGATCGCCCTGGCGCACGCCGGCGCGGGGGAGGCGTGGCCCGCGCCCGCGGCGGCCGCGCGCGCCGCGCTCGCCGCGCGGGCCGCCTGGCGTGCGCCCCGTCGGGTCGCGGCGGCGCTGCTCGCGCGCGCGGCGTTCCTCGCCGGCCTCGCGCGCGGCCACCTGCGGACCGCGGCGCTCGAGGCCGCGCGCGCCGGCGTCGGCGAGGGGGCGCTCCACCGGATCGCGGCCACCGTCGAGGGACACCCGGCGCGCGCCTCGGGCCGCCCGCTCGCGACCCTCAGGATTGAGCGCGCGGACCCGCCGCTCGCGCGCGGGGCGCGCGTCCGGGTCCGGCTCCCGGAGGACTCGGCCGCCGAATGGGGCGATCCGGTGCGGGGGCTGGTCGAACTCGCCCCACCCCGGTCGCGGCGCAACCCGGGCGGGTGGGATCCGCGCGAATCGGCCGACGCGGCGGGGCTGACCGCCGCGGGCAGCGCGTTCGCGCTCCAGCGGCCCGAACCGGGTCCGAAGGGGGCGCTGCTCCGGGCCACCGCCACGCGCTGGCGCCGCGCGGTGGAGCGCCGTCTCGGCGAGCGGCTCGGCCCCGGGACGCGCGAGCTGGTGCTGCCGCTCGTGACCGGCGACCGCGGCGCGCTGCCGGGCGGGCTGGAAGCCGACTTCCGCGCCTCGGGGCTCGTCCACCTGCTGGCGCTGAGCGGGCTCCACGTGAGCGCGCTGGCGGCGGTGGCCCGCGCGCTGGCGGCGAGCCTCGGCGGCGGAGTGGGCGCGCGCGCCGCGGCCGGTGCCGCGGCCGCGCTCTTCTACCTCGCCCTCGCCGGACCCATCCCCTCGCTGCTGCGCGCCGTGGTCACCGAGTGCTGGACGGCCGCCGCGCGCGCGGCGCGCCTTTCCGCCGATCCCGCGCAGGCGCTCGCGGTCACGGCCCTCGCGCTGCTCGGGTGGAATCCGGGCTGGGCCCTCGACCTCGGCTTCCAGCTCTCGTGCGCGGCCTCGCTCGGCCTCGCGCTCGCGTCGGCCACGGCACGGCCCGCGCCCGGAGGATTCGCGCGCGCCCTCGCGGCCGCGCTCCGCGCGGGCATCGCCGCGCAGGGGATGTGCGCGCCGATCCTGATGGCGCGGGTTTACGGGCTCGCGTGGCCGGCGCTCGCCGCCAACCTGCTCGCGGTTCCGGCGTGCGGCCTGCTGCTGGCGTCGGCGTGGCTGGCGCTGGTCGCCGATGCCGTCGCGCCCGGCGCGGGCCACCCCTTCGCCGCCGCGTGCGAGGCGCTGGCCCGCGCGCTGGTCACGATCACCGGGACTGCGGCGCGCTGGCCGGGCGCCCTGCTCGCCACCGGCCACGACCCGGGCGTGCTGGCCGTCGGGCTCGCCGGCACCGCGCTGCTGGCCGCCGCCGCGTGCGCGCCGGGTGACCTCGAGTCGCGGCAGCGCGGGCCCGGCGCGGCGCGCGAGGCGCTGCTCGGGCTCGGCGGGCTCGCGGCCGCGCTCGCAATCCTCCTCGGGATCGCCACGCCCGAACTGCGGCCGCCGCCCGGGACCCTGTGGATCGTGGCGCTCGACGTGGGCCAGGGCGACGCCACCGCGGTGGGCGATTCGCGCGGCTGGTGGCTGGTGGACGCGGGACCCCGTTCCCCGGCCCACGACGCGGGCGAGCGCGTGGTGCGGCCGTTCCTGCGGTGGGCGGCGGTCCGTCGCCTCCGGGCGCTCGTGCTCACCCACGACGACGGCGACCACACCGGAGGAGTGGCCGCGGTGCGGCGCGCGGTGCGCGTGGAGGCGGTGGCGGGTCCCGGCGCCGGGCGGCCGGTCGGCGGCGCCACCGTTGGGCTCGCGCGCGGCGACACGCTGCTCGAGCGCCCGCTCGTCGTGGTGCGCTGGCCGCCGCCCCGGCCGTGGACGGGCGCCGACTCGGCCGCGGCGGGGCGCGGCGACAACGCCTCGGGCCTGGTGCTCGAGATCGTGGCCGGGCGCACGCGCGCGCTGCTGCTCGCCGACGTGGACAGCGTGGTCGAGGCGCGGCTCGAGCCGGTCGGGCGCGGCGGGCTGGTCAAGGCGGGCCACCATGGCTCGGGTTCCTCGAGCGGCGCGGGCTTCCTCGCCCGAACGCGTCCCGCGGTCGCGTGGATCTCGTGCGGCGCGCGCAACCCGTACGGACATCCGTCCGGCGGCGCGCTCGCGCGGCTCGCGGCCGCGGGCGCCCGCGTGGACCGCACCGACCGGGAGGGCGCGCTGTGGTACGAGCTGCGGGACGGCCGCATCGCGCGGCTCGACTGGCGCGCGCGCGATCCCGCGCGAGGCGCCGCGCTCCCCGCGGGTCGGACGGCGCCCGGCCGCGCGCCCGCGCCGCGCCGGTGCCGCCCGGCCTTGCGGCGGGCGAAGCGGCCGGTCTAGATTCCGGCGTGCGCACCGCTCCCCGCATTCTCGCGGTCCTCGCCTCGGGCCGGGGCGGCAACTTCCAGGCGCTGGCGGACGCTTCGCGCCGCGGCGAGCTCGGGGGCGAGATCCGCGCGCTTCTCTGCGACCGCCCGGACGCGCCCGTGATCGCGCGCGCACGCCGCCTCGGCATCGAGGCCCTGACGCCGCCGGTGGGCCGCTTCCGCACCCGGATCGAGGACGAGCGCCCCTGGCTCGACGCCCTGCGGGAGCGCGGGATCGAGGGGATCCTGCTCGCGGGATTCATGCGGCGGCTGCACGCCACCCTGCTCGACGCGTACCCGGGCCGCGTGCTGAACCTGCACCCGTCGCTGCTGCCCGCCTTCCCGGGCCTCGACGCGATCGGCCAGGCGTTCCGTCACGGCGTGCGCGTGACCGGCTGCACCGTGCACCTGGTGGACGCCGAGCTCGACGCCGGCCCGATCGTGGCGCAGGCCCCGGTGCCGGTGCTCGAGGACGACACGCTCGAGTCGCTGGAGGCCCGCGTGCACGAGGCCGAGCACGCGCTCTACCCGCGCGCGGTGCGGCGCTTCCTCGCCGGGGGCTGGCGGATCGAGGGGCGCCGGCTCGCGTGGGAGGCGGGTGCTGGCGCCGGTTCGGCGGGGGGCGGCGCGCGATGAACGGCGCCGCCGGGATCCCGGCCCTCGACGCGATGGTGTTCGACGCCGGCGGCACGCTGGTGCGCCTCGACTTCGAGTGGATGAGCGCCGAGGTGAGCGCGCTCGGGTTCGCGCTCGACGCCCGGCACCTGCGCCGGGCGGAGGTGGAGGGCCGCCGCCGCTACGACGCGAGCCGGGGGCGTCCCGCCGGGCCCGGCGAGGCGGCTCCGCCGCTCGGCGCGCAGGGCGACACGCTCGCCTACTTCGGCGGGATGCTCGAGGCGTGCGGCGTCCCGCCCCAGGTCGCGCGCCCCGCGCTCGAGCGCTTCCTCGAGCGCCACGCCGCGACCGGCCTGTGGACGCGCCCGGTCGAGGGCGCGCGCGCGGCGCTGGACGAGGCGCGCGCGATGGGGCTGCGGCTCGCCGTGGTCTCCAACTCCGACGGGCGCGCCGAACGCCACCTCGTGGATTGCGGCGTGCGGGAAGGCCTCGAGTTCGTCGTGGACTCGCAGGTGGTCGGGATCGAGAAGCCGGATCCCGGCATCTTCCGCATCGCCCTCGATCGGCTCGGCGTGCCGCCCGAGCGCGCCCTCTACGTGGGCGACATCCTGTGCGTGGACGAGGCGGGATCGCGGGCCGCGGGCCTCCACTTCACGCTGCTCGACCCGCTCGGCGACTACGCTCCCGAGGGGGTGGCGGCGATTCCCGGGATGTCCCATCTTTCCACTCATCTGAGGAGCCGTTTCCGGCTGCCCGCCCCCGCGAACGCGGGGGAGGCGCCGGAGCCCAACCGCGCCGTCCCGTGAGACGGCGGGAGGTCCACCATGGCGACCACGTCCGCACCCCGCCCCATCGCTCCCGAGCTGCTCGACCCCGCCCGCGCGCTGCACACCGTCGCGATTCCCGGCCTCACCGCCTGGCGCCACGGCAAGGTCCGCTCGATCTACGAAGCCGGGCCCGCTCACCTGGTGATCGTCGCCAGCGACCGGCTCTCCGCCTACGACTCGATCCTCCCGACGCCGATCCCGGGCAAGGGCGCGATCCTCTCGGCGATCTCGGCGCACTGGATGCGCACGCTCGCGAGCGCCGCGCCCCACCACCTGGTGAGCGACGAGCCTTCGGAGTTCCCGGCGCCCTTCGCCGCGCACGCCCGCCTGCTCGAGGGGCGCGCCCAATTGGTGCGCCGGGCCGAGCGCGTGGACCTCGAGTGCGTGGTGCGCGGGTACCTCACCGGGTCGGGCTGGAAGGAGTACCAGCGCGACGGCCGGGTGTGCGGCATCGCGCTCCCCCCGGGGCTGCGGGACGGCTCGAAGCTCGAGCCCGCGATCTTCACCCCGGCGACCAAGAACGACGTGGGCCACGACGAGAACATTCCCTTCGAGCGCATGGTCGAACTCGCGGGGCGGGCGACCGCCGAGGCGCTGCGCGAGCGCTCGCTGGCCCTCTACGAGGAGGCACGCGCGCGGGCCTGGGAGCGCGGGCTGGTGCTGGCCGACACCAAGTTCGAGTTCGGCCGGGTGGACGGAGCGCTCACGCTCATCGACGAGGCGCTCACGCCCGACTCCTCGCGCTACTGGGACCGCGCCGAGTACGAGGCCGGCCGGCTTCTGAGCTTCGACAAGCAGTTCGTGCGCGACTGGCTGGACGCGAGCGGCTGGGACCACGAGCCGCCGGCGCCGCCGCTGCCCGAGGACGTGGTGCGGAAGACCCAGGATCGCTACCTGGAGGCGCACCGGCGCCTGGCCGGCCCGGGCCGGTGAGCGGGGCCGCGGAAGCGATGCCCGGCTCGCCCCCGCGCGCTCCCGCGCCCGGCTGGCCGCGGGCGGCGCTGCTGTCGCTGAGCGACAAGCGCGGGGCGGCCGGGTTCGCGCGCGAGCTCGCGGCGCACGGCACGCGCGTGCTGGCGAGCGGCGGGACCGCGGCGGAGCTCGGCGCGGCCGGGGTCGAGGTGACCCCGGTCGAGTCGTGGACCGGATTCGCCGAGTTGCTCGGGGGCCGCGTCAAGACCCTGCACCCGCACGTGCACGCGGCGATCCTCGCGCGGCGCGACGTGCCCGGCGACCTCGCCGAGCTGGAGCGGCGCGGGCTCGAGCCGGTGGACCTGGTGGCGGTCTCGCTCTACCCGTTCGAATCGCGCGCGGCGGCGCTCGACGACGCGGGGGCGATCGAGGAGGTGGACATCGGCGGCGTGGCCCTGCTGCGCGCGGCGGCCAAGAACCACGCGGCCGTGACGGTGCTCCACGACCCCTCCCAGTACGACGAGGCGCTGGAGGCGTTCCGCGCGGGCGGACCCGACGGCGCGCGCCGCCGCGCGTGGGCGGTGGCCGCCTTCGCGCGCACCGCTTCCTACGACGCGGCGATCGCCGCGGAGCTGGCGCGCCGCGGCGGGGGCGAGGCCGGGGATCTCCCGCGGCTGCACGTGCGCGCGCTCGAGCGGGTGCGCGTGCTCCGCTACGGCGAGAACCCGCACCAGGCGGCGGCGCTCTACGCGCCGCTCGGCGAGGCGGCGCGGCTCGAGGCGTGGAAGGAGGGACGCGAACTCTCCTACAACAACCTTCTGGATCTCGAGTCGGCGGTCGCGCTGGCGGCGCGCTTCGAGGCCCCGGCCTGCGTGATCGTGAAGCACAACCAGCCGTGCGGCGCGGCCTGCGCCGCGTCGCCCGAGGAGGCGTGGCGGGCGGCGTTCGCCGGGGACCCGCTGTCGGCCTTCGGCGGGGTGGTGGCGTTCAACCGGCCGCTCGATCCGCCGACGGCCGCCGCCATGGCCGGCACCTTCCTCGAGGTGGTGGCCGCCACCGATCTGGCGCCCGGGGCGGAGGAGGCGCTGGGGGCGAGGAAGAACCTCCGGCTGGTGCGGATGGGGGCCGGCGACCTGTGGTCGGCGGACGGTCCCGCGTTCCGCGACGCGGGGCGCTGGGTCCTCGGGCAGCGGGAGGCCGCGGGCGCCCCCGATTCCGGCTGGCGCGTGGTCACGCGCCGCGCCCCGGAGCCCGGCGAGGCGCGCGCGCTGCGCTTCGCGTGGGAGGTGTGCGCGGCGGCGCGCTCGAACGCGATCGCGATCGTGCGCGGGGAGGCGCTGGTGGGGCTGGGCTCCGGCCAGACCTCGCGGGTGGACGCGGTGGAGGTGGCGCTGCTGAAGGCGCGGCGCGCCGGCCACGAGGTGCGGGGCGCGGTGCTCGCGAGCGACGGCTTCTTCCCGTTCCCGGACGGCGTGCAGCGCGCGGCCGAAGCCGGGATCGCCGCGATCGTGCAGCCCGGGGGCTCGATCCGCGACGCCGACGTGATCGCCGAGGCCGACCGGCACGGCGTGGCGATGGAATTCACCGGCCGCCGCACCTTCCGGCATTGAGCGGGGAGCGGAGTCCGCGGGGCGCGGCGGCCCCGGCGCGGGCTAACGCGTGATTGGGGCCTGACGGTAGTTACGGTTGGCAGGGCGGAGGATTTGAGATGCCGAACAGCAACGAAGTGCGGAGGCTCGCAACAAAGTGGCGGTCTGGCGGCAGCTTGTGGCCCAAGCGATTGGACTGGCTCAGGATTTCGGGGCTCCGTGGATGGAACCGCCAAAGGTTCGACCTCCAGTTCCCAATCATGGCTGTTGTCGGTGAGAACGGAGCTGGGAAGAGTACGCTGCTTCAAGCGGCAGCTTCGGTCTACCGGGTCCCGAAGGGAGGCAAGGGACGTTTCGCTTCCGATTTTTTCCCTCAGACCTACTGGGAAAAGATCGAGAAAGCGGAGATTGAGTACGGCGGTCGGGAGGGTGCTCGCGAGATCAGCGAAAAGCTGCGAAAGCCCGGTGAGCGCTGGCGCGGAAACCCGGAGCGACCTGAGCGTCAGGTGCTCTATATCGACCTGAGCCGAATTCAGCCAATCCCGGCCCGCTCTGGTTACACGAAGCTCGTGAAAAACCCGAATCATCAGGAGAAATCTGCGCGGGCATTTGAGGAGTCCCGCCTCGCTCGTTTTGGTCAGATCATGGGTCGCACTTATGACTCGGCGAAGATGTCACTCACGAACATCAGCGATCGCGAGGTCCCTGTCATCTGTCATCAAGGGTCGACTTACTCGGGATTCCATCAGGGAGCTGGAGAGACGACTATTGCCGAGCTACTCCAGAAAGACTGGCCCCAACACTGTCTCGTGTTGATCGACGAAATCGAGAGTTCTCTGCATCCCCGAGCGCAACGCCGCCTCATCCGGGACTTGGCCGAACGCTGCCGTGAGCTCGAGGCGCAAGTGATCCTGACGACTCACTCACCCTACGTGCTCGAGGAACTGCCGCCCGAAGCTCGGGCCTACATCATGCAGATCGGGTCGAGCCGGGAGATCGTGTACGGAGTCAGCTCTGCGTTCGCCATGACGAAGATGGATGAGGTTCCCCAGCCGGAGTGCGACCTTTACGTGGAGGACGATCGAGCCAAAGACTTCTTGATGGAAATCATCGTTGCGCACGATGCCTCGCTTGCCCAACGCTGCCGGATCATCCCCTTTGGTACGGCTTCAGTTGGACGCGCTCTTGGTGAGATGGTGAAGCGGCAGAGATTCCCTGATCCGTCCTGCGTGTTTCTGGACGGAGATCAAGCCAAGGCGCCGGGATGTATCCTGCTGCCTGGAGATGATGCGCCAGAACGCGTCGTTTTCGAGGCGCTGAAGCACTCCTCGGGTTGGCAAGCTCTTTCCCAACGCATTGGGCGCCCCTTCCCAGACGTGGCCGATGCGTGTGAGCGCGCCATGTCTCTTACTGAACACCATGGATGGGTTCGCGAAGCCTCGATAAGGCTCACGGTTCGGATGGACATCCTGTGGCAGGCAATGTGCTCTGAATGGGCTCGGAAGAATCTTGATCCGGAGAGGGCGAAGGAGATCACTCAGCCAATCGAGGACGCGATCAGCGGCATCGAGCCTGCCCCCATCGCCGCCGGCAAGAAAGCGGGGAGTGACAAACGCGAAAGGGCACCAATGCCACTGAGGCGAACAAAGCCTAGGACTTCCGTTCCCAACGGGACCTTGCCGCTTTTCGAGCAATCGCTCGACGCTGACTCGCAGTGAGTTTCATTGCGCGAGCCTTGCCGCCTTTGGTGCCAGCCTCCTCGCGGTGGCTGAGCAGGGAGCGCCTTTCGATGACCTCGCCCGGAACGATTCGAGCCACTGTGTGCGCGAGCCGGTTCAAGTCGTGCGGTCTATTGAGGCTCACTGGCGACAGTATCGCATCACACCCGCGAGTCGAGTGCCATGACGCGAATTCAAATTGACGCAGGAGCGCGGCGGGCGGACGCCTGTCGCGACGCCGGGTTTCGGGTAGGTTCCCGGGAGCCCTCGTGAAGCGCCGAAC